>CACYEN010000143.1 GCA_902773435.1 uncultured Lachnospiraceae bacterium
CGCGCGCATGCGGCGCGCCCGCACATATCATCCTACAGTCTCTGTCTCTCCACGAGCTCCGCGAAAAATCCCTTCTTCTCTATCAGCTCGTCGTAGGTTCCGTCCTCCAGGATCCTTCCCCCGTCGAGCACCAGGATCCTGTCGCAGTGCCGGATGGTCGACAGGCGGTGGGCGATCACGATTCTGGTGCACCTGAGGCCGTCCAGGGCCTCGGAGACCTGCTTCTGCGTCAGATTGTCGAGCGCGCTCGTCGCCTCGTCAAAGATCAGGATTCTGGGCTTCGGGGCCACGGCGCGCGCGATCATGATCCGCTGCTTCTGGCCGCCGGAGATTCCGCCGGATCCCTCCGAGATGATGGTCTGCATCCCCATGGGCATGGCCCGGATATCATCTGCGATGCCGGCCATCTCAGCCGCCTCCCAGGCCTCCTTCAGCGTAAGCTGGGGCGCAGAAATGGTGATGTTCGAGAAGATATCCCCCTGGAAAAGCCCGCCGTCCTGCGTCACGGTCCCGATCTTTTTCCGCAGGGACTGGAGATCCAGTCCCGCAAGATCCCTGCCGTCATAGTAAACCGCGCCCCTCTCCGGCTTCTCGAATCCGAGCAGGAGGCGGACCAGCGTGCTCTTTCCGCATCCCGTTCTGCCGACGATGGCGATATATTCCCCCGGATGGATTTTAAGGGAGAGTCCGTTCACCACATAGGGCATATTCTCGTTATAGCGGAAATAGACATTGTTGAGCTCGATGCTTCCGTTCAGCTGCGTGAGGATCTCCCGGTCCTCCGCCATCTCGGGCGCCTCCTTCAGGATGGGCTCGGCCATCTCGAGAATCGGCCTGATCCGGGCGATGGAAACCGCGATGTCCGACAGCGCCGCGAAGGCCCCCGCCACCTGTCCGTAGGAGACGGAGAAGGCCAGATAGTCCGAGGGCTGTACATTGCCCCTGACCGCGAAGAAATAGAGCAGGATGCTTCCGGCAAAGGAGAGCGCATTCATGACCGCCGCGTTGACCTTCAGAAAGACCGGCGGGTTGTAAGTCACCTCCGCGCTCTTTGTGAAGGCTTCGGCCCATTTTGCGAAGGCGCGCTTTTCGGCTCCCGCCAGCTTGATCTTCTGCACGCCGGAGATAAGTGCGAAGCTCACGCCGTTCTCCCTGGCCCCGAATTCTATCTGCTTTTTGCTGACGCCGATCTGCACGATGGCCGTCACAAGGCCGAACACCGTCGTCACAAGAATGACAAGCAGCGACGGGCCGACGAGGCAGGGCGCGAAGCGGAAGATCTGAAAGACATAAAGAAGCGAGACGAGAGAGACCATGCCGGTCGAAAATACGCTCCCCAGCAGAAGATTCGCGAGCTCATTGACCGACTCCGCCCTCTTTTGCAGCTCACCGGAGGAATACTTCCTGAAAAATGAGGCCGGCAGCCCCATAAGCCGCATCATGACCGCCGCCTCGACGGCCAGGTCCGTCTTCATCTCCAGCCGGTTCATGAGCAGATCCCGGATCATGGAGAAAAGCTGTGAGGACACCGTCACGGCGAGGATAAAAGCAGCCGTGCCCGCGAGAAATGTCCGGCTGCCGCTCTCGAGCACCATGCCGGTCAGAACCTTTGTGATGTTGGGGATGATCAGCCCCGTCAGGGTCACGACCAGCGTCATGCACGCGAAAAGCAGCACGTCGCCGCTGCTTATGCAGTGCCGGAGCCATACGAAAAGATCCGGTATCCCGATGCTCTTAAGGGGGAGCGGCCTGTAGAAGCAGACGGCGTCCTCCGAGAAGGTCTCCGCCGTCCGCGGCGTGACCGGGATCTTTTTTGTCCCCTCCTTGCAGTAATAGCCGAAGGTGCTCTCAGGCAGCACCGCTACCGGAAGGCCGTCCTCCTTCCGCCGCACGATCATGGGCCCGAAGCAGTCCTTCTGCCAGCCGGGACGCAGCTCGACGTTCCGCCGCATGAGCCCGTGCGGCCGCAGGGCGTAATCCATCTGCTCCTCCGCGTCCGTGATGCTCTCCGGAATGTCCGCGGGCTTCAGGCGGTAATATTTTAAAATGTCATCGATGGCCGCCTTCGTCACCAGGCGGTCGTCGTCAATCTTCCCCGATTTACTGCTTCCCAGCACAACCGCTGCCATACCGAAAAGAGAGTCCTCGAAGATTTCCTGATCACTCATCTTCCGCAGTCTGATCTGCTCATCAAACCATCCCATCCGTCAGGAGCCCTCCTTTCTTCAGTCGCTGGAAATCAGCTGTGTATAGTAACCGCCCTTCGCGTACAGCTCCTCGTGCGTGCCGCGCTCGACGACTTTTCCCCTGTCAAGCACGATAATCTCATCGCAGTCGCGGATCGTGGACAGGCGGTGGGCGATCACGATGCAGGTGATGCCCCTGTCCTTTACCGCCTTTACGAGCTCGTACTCCGTTCTCGCGTCCAGGGCGCTCGTCGCCTCGTCCATGATGATAATGGTCGGGTCCTGCGCGAGCACGCGCGCGATCTCAAGCCTCTGCCGCTGCCCTCCCGACAGGTCCTTTCCTCCCTCGGAGAGTTTTCCGTAGTATCCCCCGTTTCTGGCCATGATATCGTCATGGATCTGCGCGTCCCGGGCCGCCATGATCACCTCGAAGTCCTCGATGGACTTATCCCACATCCTGATATTGTTGGCGATCGTGTCCTCGAACAGGATGATCTCCTGATCGACAACGGCGACGGAGCCCGTGAACACGCTGCGGTCTATTTTCGAAATCGGCTTTCCGTCAAAGAGGATCTCGCCGCTCCAGGGCTGGCAGAGACCGGAAATCAGCTTGGACAGGGTCGATTTTCCGCAGCCGGTGGTGCCGACGAAGGCCACCCGGCTTCCGGGCTTCATGCTCATGGAAAAATGCTCGATGAGGGGAGGCGCAAGCCTTGAGTAGCCGAAGCTGACATCCCGAAGCTCCACGCTGCCGGTGAGCTTCGCGTACTCCTCCTTCTCCCCCTCATCGTCCGCGCGGAAGACCGCGTCGTCCTGATACTCCATCACGTCGTCCACGCGCTCCATC
>CACYEN010000144.1 GCA_902773435.1 uncultured Lachnospiraceae bacterium
AGAAGATAGCCGGGATCGTCGGGCTCACAAAGGACCAGTTCATGCAGGTGGCCATGATCGCCCAGGGGGAGTTCATGGAGCTGCTGAGGGCGAAATCGGACGACAAGAAGCAGATCTTCAGGAAGCTCTTCAACACCTCCGTCTACCAGGACATCGTGGATGAACTGGACAGGAGGAGGAAAGAGAAGACGGAGGAGATCGGGAAAATCCGCGTCTTCTGCAGGACCGAGGCGGGACGGGTCAGGATCCCAGGGGAATACGGCAGGGCCCGGGAACTTGAGGATGCCAGGGAGCGGATCCTTCGGTCGGAGAAACTCTTTCCCGCCGACCTCGACGCCTTCCTTGGCGGACTCGAGGAGCTGACGGCCGCGCTCCGGGATGAGACCCGCACCGCGGAGAAGGAGTGTGAAGCCGCGGGCGCCGAGAGGGACAGGAGGCGGGATGAACTCACTTCCGGGGAGACTCTCCTCAGGATGTTCAAACAGCTTGAGAAGGCGAGGGCTGACCTCGAGGGGTACGCCGCGCGGGAGGAAGAGATGGGCAGGACCGCTGCCCTCGCGAAACTGATCGCCGCGTCTTACGACGTCAGGCAGGTCTTCCGGCTGTATGAGACGGAGAGGCGGACTGTCGAATCGCTGAGAGAAGACATCGGGAGACTTGAGAAGGCGCTCCCCGGCCTTAAGAGAACCTGCGGGGACTCGGAGAAGGCCGAGGCCGCGGCGAGGGAGGCCTATTCCGCCGCGCTCACCGCCTGTACGGAGATCAAAGAGAAAGCCGACAAGGCACTCGACGTAATAAGAAGAATCGGTGAAGCCGAAGAGAACGTGGCACGAAAGAGGGAGGAGCGGAGAGAGGCCGATGATCTCCTGAAGGCGCGGAACGGGGAGATCATGGCGCTCGAGGCGAGGGAAGAGGAGCTGCGGCAGCAGGCGCTTGCGCTCAGCGGCTCCGGGGAGCTCCTTGCGCGCCTTGAGACGAAGATCCGGGAGGCGGACGGGATCGGGAGCGATATCCGGCGCGTCCGGGAACTTGAGGAGGAGTCGCGGGAAAAACTTGCCGCCGCGGAGAAGGCCGCCCGGAGATACAAAGAGGCGAGGGAGGCGTGTGACGCCGCCATCCTCGAACATCGGCGCTGCCAGACGATCTTCCTCGATGAACAGGCGGGCTTCATAGCCCGCGAGATGCTGAAAGAAGGGGAGCCCTGCCCTGTGTGCGGATCCCTGGACCATCCGCATCCCTGCGGAATAGCGGATGATCACTCCGGGATCACGAGGGAGATGGTCGATGATCTCGCGGGGGAAGAGGCGAAGAGAAGGGCCGCGCAGGAAGAAGCCTCAGGCGCGGCCGGGAGAGCCGGCGCGTCCGCGGCGGAAGCGCGCAGCCGCCGTCAGGAGGCCGGGGAGGCGCTCCTTTCGAGGATGAGAAACAATATCCCGGAGATGCGGGAGGACCTGACGGAGAGCGGGGCGGAGGATATCTACCGCGCCTGGGCGGAGAGTCTCGACAGGGAGAGGAGCACGCTCGCGGAGCAGGTGGAACGCCTCGGGAAGGTTCAGACCGGGCTCGAGGAGGCGGGGCGGAAGAAGAACGAACTCCGCGATCTTCTGGAGCAGGCCGCCGAACTCGCCCGCACCGCCGGGGAGCGGCTCGCCGCGGAGGAAGCGGTCGCGGAGAAGCTGAAGAGAGATCTTGACGGGCCGTACCGCACGCGCGGAGACGCGCTCGGGGCGGTCAGGAAAGCGGAACAGGCAAGGGAAGGAAAAAAGAAGGAGGCCGAAGAGGCGTCCGCGGCAGCGAAAGCGGCAGCTGCCGGCCTCGAGCGCTCCTCCATGCTGCTCATGAGCTGCAGGGAAAAACTTCCGGGCGCGGAAGAACTGATGGTGAAGCGGCACAAGGAATACAGGGATATTCTCGGCGCTAAGGGGCTTTCCGAGGAGGAGTGGCGGCAGGCCGTGTCCGGGCACAGAGAGGAGGAGGCGCAGTCGCTCGCCGGGAGAGTCGAAGAATTCGAGAGGGGTAAGGCGAACGCGGGCGGAGCGCTGAAGGCGGCTTCCGAAGCGGTCGCGGGAAGGGAGAGGCCCGATCTCTCCGTTCTGACGGAGAGATGCCGGGAGGCGGAGGAGAGGCTGACCGCCTGCCGCGCCTCGCTGGACGAAAAGAGGGAAACGGAGCGGACGGACAGGGAGGCCCGCGACGCGCTCGCGGCCCACGCGGATTCCTTCAGGGAAGTGATCGGCGGGTATCAGCGTATCGACGGGCTGGCGAGCAGGCTCGCCGGCAAGGTGACGGGATCCCGGATGGACATCGAGACATTTGTCCAGAGGTATTACCTGGAGAGGATTCTCTCCGCCGCGAACCTGAGATTCCGCGACATGTCCGCCGGACAGTTTGAACTCAGGATGTACGATCTGGACAGGGCGGGCGAGGGCAGAAACAGGGGGCTCGACCTCATGGTCTACTCCGCGGTCACAGGGAAAGAGCGGGAAGTCCGCACTCTGTCCGGGGGAGAGTCGTTCATGGCCGCGCTCTCACTCGCGCTCGGGATGGCCGACCAGATCATGGAGAGCTCCGCCGCGGTCAACCTGGACATGATGTTCATCGACGAGGGCTTCGGTTCTCTCGACGAGCACTCGAGGGAGCAGGCGGTGCGTGTCCTGACGAGGATGGCGGGAGGGTCCAGGCTCGTCGGCATCATCTCGCACGTATCCGAGCTCAAGCAGCAGCTTGACGACCAGCTGCTCGTCTGGAAGGATGAAAGCGGGAGCCACGTGAAGTGGCAGCTGAGCTGAGAGTGACAGTCAAGGAGAAGTGAGAGGTGGTGGAAATGCCGATTTACACGAGGGTCGGACTCGAGGAGGCCCTTAAGCTGATCCTTTCGACCATAGAGCCTGTCCGGGAGACGGAGGAGACCGATATAGCCGGAGCTGCCGGGCGGATACTCGCCGAGGATCTGGAGGCGCGCTTCGACAGCCCCCCGTTTGACAGGTCGGCGCTCGACGGCTACGCGGTAAGAGGCGCTGACCTGAGCGGCGCATCCGAGGCCAATCCGGCTGTCCTTGAGGTCACGGAGGAAGTTCCCGCGGGGACATTTCCCATGAGGAGCGTCCGGCCCGGAACAGCCGCGGCGATCATGACGGGCGCGCCGGTCCCGGAAGGCTGCGACTGCGTCGTGCGCCAGGAGCTGACGGAATTGGGGGACGGGGGAACTTCGGTGAAGATCTTCGGCGCCGCCGGACCCGGGGATAATATCGTGAGGAGGGGCGAGGAGTACCGGCGCGGTACGGTCCTTCTCAGGCGGGGCACGCCGGTCGGACATGTCGAAGCCGGGATCATCGCCGGTTCCGGTGCGGGAAGGGTCAGGGTGATAAGAAGGCCTGTCGCGGCGGTCATGACGACCGGCGATGAACTCGCGGAGCCCGGATCGGACCCCGCCCGGGGAGAGGTATTCAACGTCAACCGCTTCCTGCTCTCCGCGAGGATCGGGGAGCTGGGGGCGCGGGCAGATATCCGGGACCATATCCCCGACAACGGGCCGCTCCTGGCGGAGAGGCTTAAATCCGCGGCGGCGGACTCGGATCTCATCGTCACGACCGGCGGTGTGTCCGTCGGAAAAAAAGACTTTGTGCACGAGGCGCTGAGGCTCGCGGGGGCAGAGATCATTTTCCGTAAAATGCGGATCAAACCGGGGATGCCGACCGTCTATTCCCTTCTCGGGAACGTGCCTGTCCTCAGCCTCTCGGGCAGCCCGTTCGCCGTCGCGGTCACGCAGGAGCTGCTCATGCGCCCGATACTCGCCGCCCTCTCGGGAGACAGTACCTCCAGCATAAGGAGGATCCGCGGGCGGCTTGCCGACGGATTTGACAACGCCTCCGGGCACCGGAGATTTGTGAGAGCGGTGTGGGACGGGGAGATGTTCAGGATCCCGGAAGGGCTTCACTCGAACGGGGCCCTGCTCAGCATGGCGGGCTGCAACTGTCTCATCGATATTCCGGAGGGGACCTTCAGCGCCGCGCCCGGGATAGAGGCGGAGGGAATACTGTTCTGAAGAACGTCGGGAAGGAGGACGGGGAGATGGAGAAGACACTGACACACTTTGACGGGGACGGCAGCGCGATTATGGTCGACGTCTCCGGAAAGCAGGTCACGGAGAGGACTGCGCGCGCCCGCGGGGAAATCCGCGTGAGTGAAGGGGTGATGGAGGCGATCACCTCCGGGACGGCGAAAAAGGGGGATGTCCTCGGGGTCGCCAGGGTCGCCGGGATCATGGGGGTCAAGAGGACCCCGGACCTGATTCCCCTGTGCCATCCGATCGCGGTCACGGGCTGCTCGGTCGATTTTCATGTGGACAGGGAAGAGAACAGGATCGAGGCGGAATGCACGGTGAGGACGACCGGCCAGACGGGAGTCGAGATGGAGGCGCTGACCGGGGTTGAGATCGCGCTCATCACGATCTATGACATGTGCAAGGCGATCGACCGGGGAATGGAGATAACGGGGATCCGCCTTCTTGAGAAGGACGGGGGAAAGAGCGGCCGCTACACGGCGCCGGGGAAGGAGTGTGAAGGATGAGGGCGGCAATACTGGTATCGAGTGACTCGGGGAGCGCCGGAAAGAGGGAGGACAGGAGCGGGCCGGAAATCCGCAGGATCCTCACGGAGGCGGGATATGAGATCGTCAGCGAGACGATGCTCCCGGACGAGAGGGAACTCCTCGCCGGGGAGATGAGGAGAATCGCCGACGGCGGACTGGCAGAGCTGCTCGTGACGACGGGGGGGACGGGGTTCTCGCCGAGGGACTGCATGCCCGAGGCGACGATGGACGTCGTCGAGAGACCGACCCCCGGAATTCCCGAGGCGATGCGCGCCTACAGCATGACGATCACGCCGAGGGGTATGCTGAGCCGCGCCGCGGCCGGAATCAGGAAGAAGACGCTGATCGTCAATCTGCCAGGCAGCCCGAAGGCCGTCAGGGAGAATCTTGAGTACATCCTCCCGGCTCTTCGCCACGGGCTGGAGATCATGACCGGCGACGCCGGAAACTGCGCGGGATGAGATACGGGGGACCGGCCGGAAGGGCTTCAATGGTCATCCTCGCGGGCGGACGGAGCAGCAGGATGGGGACCGACAAGGCGGACCTCACGCTCGGGGACCGGACATTTCTCGATATCCAGATCGGCAAGGCGGCGGCGCTCGGGATCAGGGACGTCATCGTCTCCGGATACCGGGGCCGGCAGAGCGGTGTGCAGGTTATCCCGGACCCCGGGGGATGCGAGGGGCCTCTCTGCGGAATCGCGGCATCACTCGGGATGTGCCGCGGGGAGAGCGCGCTCGTCGTCGCGGCGGATATCCCGCTCCTTGGGGCGGACACGCTCAGGCGGCTCATCCGCGCGAGGGAGGAGACGCGGGCCCCGGCGGTGATCCTGTCCGTCGGAGGGCTCGGGGAGCCGCTGATCGGGTGCTGGAGGACCGCCCTTGCGGAGACCGCGCTTAAGGAGGCCCGGACCGGGGGACGGAGCGTTATGTCATTTCTCCGAAGTGTCGGGTACGGGACCCTGGCCCTTTGCATCTCCCCGGAGGAGATCATCAATGTCAACGATCCGGAGACCTACGGGAGGGTGCGCAATCTCCGGCGTGAGATCAGCTGACGCGTCATTTTCCGTTAGCCTTGTAAATGGCCCGCAAAATGGTATGATAGAGAAAAAAGGTTCCGCTTAAGAGGAGTGAACTGTCTTAAGGAGGTAAAAATGCAGGCTTTCAAGATTAAGAATAATCTGTACTGGACCGGCGTACTGGATCCCGACCTAAGGGTCTTCGACATCATCATGGAGACGAAGTACGGCACGTCCTACAATTCGTACCTGCTCGAGGGCAGCGAGAAGACCGCGCTTTTCGAGACAGCCAAGGCGTCGTTCTTTGACGAAATGAAGTCCTATATCGAATCTCAGAGGGATATCTCCGAGATCGACTACCTGATCATGGACCACACGGAGCCCGACCACGCCGGGTCCGTCGAGAAGCTGCTCGAGCTTAACCCGCACATCACGGTCGTCGCGACCGGGACGGCGATCCAGTTCCTGAAGCACATCATAAACAGGGATTTCAACAGCATCGCGGTCAAGGAGGGCGACTCGATCAGCCTCGGCGACAAGACACTTGAATTCATGGTGCTCCCGAATCTCCACTGGCCGGACACGATGTACACGTACTGCCCTGAGCTCAAGACGCTGTTCACCTGTGATTCCTTCGGCTCACACTACGCGTGCGACGGAATCCTGAGGTCGCGCGTCGGCGACGAGGCCGGCTACGCGGAGGCGACGAAGTACTATTTCGACTGCATCATCGGGCCGTTCGCCTACCCGTACATGGCAAACGCGCTCCGCAGGATCGAAAATCTCCCGATCGAGACGATCTGCTGCGGACACGGGCCCGTGCTCGACTCCGGTCTTGACCAGATGTTCGCGTGGTACGGTGAGTGGTGCAAAGCGCCGGAGAAGAAGGAGAAGAAGCTCGTCGTCATGCCCTATGTGAGCGCTTACGGCTACACGAAGCGGCTCTCCGAGGAGATCGAGAAGGGCGTCCGGGACGCCGGCGCCGAAGTCCGGCGATATGACCTCATCTTCGACGACAAGACGAATCTCATGGCCGACATGGCCGCCGCCGACGGCTATCTCTTCGGCACGCCGACGATTCTCGGCGAGGCCCTCGAACCGGTATACGAGCTCACGCTCGGGATGTACCCGCCGGTCTTCAAGGGCAGGCTCGCCAGCGCGTTCGGGAGCTACGGATGGTCGGGAGAGGGCGTCCCGCACATCCTGGAGAGGCTGAAGCAGATCCGCCTCAACGTCCTCGACGGTTTCCGCGTCAGGTTCAAACCCGACGGCAATCAGCTGGCCGACGCGTATGACTTCGGCTACAATTTCGGCTGTGTCCTTCTGAAGAAGGAGCCGAAGCCCAAGGCGAAGGGAGCGAGGTCGCTCGTAAAATGCCTTGTCTGCGGCGCCATCTTCGACTCCTCGATGGAGTCCTGCCCGGTCTGCGGCGTCGGACCGGATAATTTCGTCCCGGTGGAGGACGAGGGACCCGCTGAACTTTGCAACAGCAGCACGAAGTATCTCATTCTCGGAGGCGGCGCCGCGGCCCTGGAAGCCGCGCGCGCGATCCGGGCGAGAGATAAGACGGGCGGCGTCACAATGGTCTCGGAGGAGAAGCACCTTCCGTACAACCGCCCGATGCTGACGAAGGCGATGCTCTCCGATTTCTCGGAGAACCAGATGGCGGTGGAGCCGGAGTCGTGGTTCACGGAGAACGGTATCTCGTTCGTGGCCGGAACAAAAGTGACAGGTATCGACACATCCGCCAAAAAGGTCGTGTGCGAGGGAATGGAGTTCGTCTATGACAAACTCATCTACGCGCTCGGCGCGCACTGTTTCGTGCCGCCGATCAAGGGAGCCGATCTCCCGAAGGTCGTGTCGATCCGCACGATTGAAGACGCTCAGAAAGTGAACCGGATGCTCCCGGACGTCAGGACGGCAGCCGTCATCGGAGGCGGAGTCCTCGGACTCGAGGCCGCCTGGGCGCTGAAGCGGGCGAAGGTCGACGTCACGGTCATAGAGGGAGCCCCGAAACTGATGTCGAGGCAGCTGAATGACAGCGCCTCCGACATGCTGTGCTCCATCATCACGGGCGCCGGCGTCGAAGTCATCACGTCCGGGAACACCGCCGAGATCACGGAGAGCGGCGTCGTGCTCGCCGACGGGCGCGAAGTGCCTGCGGATCTCGTCATCGTCTCGACCGGTGTGAGAGGGAATCTCGGGCCTGCCGCCGATGCCGGAATCGGGATCGGCCGCTCCATCATCGTCAATGACCGGATGGAGACGAACATCCCGGATGTCTACGCGGCGGGGGACTGTGCGGAGTGCGGCGGAGTCAACTACGCGCTCTGGAGCCAGTCGGTTGAGCAGGGCAAGGTAGCCGGCGCGAACGCGGCCGGCGGCCAGTTGTCCTACGAGACGGTCGACGGGGCGCTCTCGTTCAACGGGATGGGAACATCCCTCTTCGCGATCGGGGATTCCGGCAGCAGTCCGGAGAAGATCTACCGGACGGTCGAGGTGAAGGACGAGAGAAGAAAGCAGTATGAGAAGTATACCTTTGAGAACAACCGTCTGGTCGGTGTGATCCTGATCGGCGACACGTCAAGGCTCGCCGAGCTCACGATGAAAGTGAAGGAACACGCGAAGTTCAGCGACGTGCTGAAGCTGTGACAGACGGTGGGACCGCGCTCCTGCGCGCGGACCGGAGGAGATTCTGAAAAGGAAAAAGGGCCGCGGCGCAATAACGCGCCGCGGCCCTGCTTCTCCCTGAGGCCTGTCAGAAAACGCCCGCCCATCGGGGCAGGCGTTTTCATGGATGTTATTCTCTCACAAATACGACGGATTCATCTGCGGCGTCGTAAAAGTCGTCCCACGTGATGGTTTCGATCCCCGTGCCGCTCTCATCCAGCTCCACGACAAGGGCGCCGGCGGCGCCTCCGTCATCATATACACCGGATTCGCCGGATTCATCCGAAGGCCGGGGCTCATCGCGGTAGAAGAAGGCTTCCCTCACGCAGTCATAGAAAACTGTCATCTCACGGACCGGGCTGCCGTCCAGGGAGACCGTGACGTCGAAGCTTCTGCCGTCGCCGCGCCTTATGTCCATGGTTCTTTCGCCGTCTTTCTCAGCCCATGTCCCCGCGAGCACCTTCTCTGCCGCATCCGCGTCGATTCCGTATACGTGGCCGCCGCCGATCGTCTCCGTGATGGCGTCGTCGACGATCTGCACCTCGTACTCGTCGTACTCATCGGTCACAAACCCGTTCGTGTGGATGATCCTGAACGTGTCCGTCGTTGTGCCGCTGCCCGGAAGGGCCCTGAAGCATCCGACGTAGTCGTAGCCTTCCTCCATATCGGACTGGGTGATCAGGTCCACGAACGAGGCGTCACCCTTGTCGCTCCTGTCATATTCCCAGAAGAAGCCGTCTCCGCCTCCGGGAACGTCCGCGCCCTCGTCCGCGGACTCCATGCGGATCGTCATGTTCCCGTGTTCGAAGACGACGGTGGTTTTCATGAGACCGGAATAACTCATCACTTCTTCAACGGATACGGAGGACACGGCATCCTCTGCGGCGGAAACGGGTTCCGGCAGGCTCTCCTGGCAGAACACGTTCACTGAGGCCGCCGTCATCATGCCGGCAGCAAGAATTCCGGAAAACACAATCGCTGTCATTTTTCTCATGTCGTTAACCTCCTTTGGCTGCTCGTAATTCAGCGGTGACCGCGTCTGCGGTCATGAATGTTTTTCTCATCCGTATTGTATCAGATCTCTCTTAAGTAGAACAGGATGCATCCGTGCGCCTCCGCGATCGAGCGGCAGTAATCGCTGTCCGGACGGTCAAATGACCTGATGGTCGCCTCGTAATCGATCACGTCCCCGTCCATGCTGCAGAATAAGTAGTACGTCCTCATTTTTCTCTTCTTCATGTTTTTACCCTCCGCCTGGCATCATTTTCTTGCTGCTGTAAAGGTATACGAACGGGGGCGGGAAGGGGACAGGAAAAACCGCGAAAAGCCCATTTCTTTTCCGCGAAGCCTTTCTATGAATTGACGTAAAAGCCATAAATGATTATAATAATTTGCAGCGCACAAAAACATTTTTTTATATAAGAAAGAGGGTTCTATATGTCACAGATCGATTTAACACAGTATGGCATCACCGGAGCAACCGAGATCGTCTACAACCCTTCCTTTGAGGCTCTCTATGAGGAAGAGATGAAGCCGGGTCTCGAGGGTTTTGACAAGGGTGTGATGACCGAACTCGGGGCCGTCAACGTCATGACCGGTGTCTACACCGGCCGCTCGCCCAAAGACAAGTACATTGTCATGGATGAGAATTCAAAGGATACCGTCTGGTGGACAACCGACGAGTACAAGAACGACAACCATGTGATGAGCGAGGAGACCTGGGCGGCGATGAAGAAGATTGCCGTGGACGAGCTCAGCGGCAAGAGGCTGTTCGTCATGGACGCTTTCTGCGGCGCGAACCGTGACACCAGGATGGCGATCCGCTTCATCATGGAAGTCGCGTGGCAGGCACACTTTGTCAAGAACATGTTCATCATCCCGAGCGATGAGGAGCTTGAGAACTTCAAGCCTGACTTTGTCAGCTTCAATGCTTCCAAGGCAAAGTGCGTAAATTACAAGGAACTCGGCCTCAACTCAGAGACCGTCTCCGCCTTCAACATCACCAGCCGGGAGCAGGTGATCCTGAACACCTGGTACGGCGGCGAGATGAAGAAGGGTATGTTCTCCATGATGAACTACTACCTGCCGCTGAAGG
>CACYEN010000145.1 GCA_902773435.1 uncultured Lachnospiraceae bacterium
CCCGTTCTGGCCGTTCCCGTTCCCGTTCTGGTCGTTCCCGTTCTGTTTATTCTGCTTGTTCTTCTTGTTTTTCTTCTTCTTTTTCTTCTTCAGCTGCACGACTCCGGAGCTTCCGGAGCCCCCTCGCCAGGAAGTCTCAAAGGCCGGAATGCCCGATGCCGAAGCTTCCGCCGCAGCCGCTGACACGAACGAACCTGTCATCATCACGGCACAGGCGAGCAGCACTGTCAGAATAACCGTTCTGGCCTTTCTCAGACCCTTCATGGGCGTCCACCTCCTCATATCAAATCCATATCATATCCATAAAGGCCGGTCAGCCTCATCTCCGCGCGGGGCTTCCGGCAGATGGCGCGCCTCCGTCAGGAGAGCGCCTCCACTATACTCTCAAACTTCATGAAATGGGAGGCCTTGACGAGGACAGTTCCCTCTGTCCCCACGCGCTCCTTTACGGTCGGAATCATCTCCTCCGCTGATCCGAATGAGACGATCTCCGCGTCCGGGCGTACCTCGCGGATCCCGCGGATGATCTCCTTCGAGAGCTCCCCCGCAATCAGGAAGAGGTCGATCGGGAGCGTCCCCGCGTATCTTCCGACTTCGGCGTGGAGTTCCTTTTCCTCCCCGCCAAGTTCGCCCATATCACCGAGAACCGCGATCTTTCTTCCGGGGGTCTCCCCGAGCACCCGGAGAGATGCCTTCATCGACATCGGATTCGCGTTGTAGCAGTCGTCAATGATTGTGAGCGTCCCGTTTGTGATCGTCCGGAACCGTCCCGACAGTGTCTCGACACTCTCGATGCCCTTCCGGATCTCCTCCGGGGAAAGGCTGCAGAGACTGCCGACGGCGGCACCGGCGAGCGCGTTGAGAACCATATGTTCGCCCGGAAGCGGCACCGTGACCTCGAAAGAATCATCGTCGATATGGATGACACAGCGGCTTCCGCCAAGTCCGAGGGATCTGATTTCATCCGCGTAGACCCGGAATTTCGGGCTCAGCCCGTAGAAAACCGGCCTCCTCCCGTGGACCTCCTCGACCTCGGCGAGCTTGTCGTCCTCACCGCAAAGAATCACCGTCCCGTCCTGCTTCACGTAGTCGAAGCACTCGGTCTTCGCCTTGAAGACGCCGTCCCGGTCCCCGAGGAATTCCAGGTGGCAGGTTCCGATATTTGTGATGACCATGAGGTCGGGTTCGGCCGTCTCCGCGAGATCGGTCATCTCGCCGAAGTGGCTGATCCCCATCTCGAGCACGGCGATCTCATCTTCGGGCGTGATGCGGAAAATGGTGAGCGGAAGCCCCAGGTTATTGTTAAAGTTCCCGGCCGTCTTCAGCACCCGGTACTTCTGTGCCAGAACCTGCGCGATCATTTCCTTCGTGCTCGTCTTTCCGACCGACCCGGTGATTCCGACGACCGGGATTCCGAGCGCCCTTCTGTAGAACCCGGCGATCTTCTGGATCGCCGCGGCGGTGGAGTCCACAAGGATGTAGGGACAGGCCGGCAGGCCCTCCGCGTGCTCGGTGAGCGTGACGAGGGCACCCGCCTCCATCACCTGCGGAATAAAGCGGTGGCCGTCCGCGCGGGCTCCCTTCATCGGGACGAACAGGCAGCCCGGCGCGGCCTCCCGGCTGTCCGTGGTGACAGAGGTCACCTCCCTGTCGAGCAGCTCCGCCGGACCGTGGTAGCGGCCTCCGCAGGCGCCCGCGATATTTTTCACTGTGAGATCTTTCATGGATTTATGCCTTCTTTCATTCCGGCCTGTTAAGATCACTTATATTTCTTCATGGACACCTGGACAAGCTTCTCGCACAGGGTCGCGTAGTCGACTCCGAGAGAAGCGGCCTCCTGAGGCATGAGGGACGTCGGGGTCATGCCCGGGAGCGTATTCGCCTCGAGGCAGTAGATGTCGCCGTCCTTCGTCATGATGAAGTCCAGCCTCCCGTAACCCTCGATCCTCAGCGCCCTGTAGCCCATCTCCGCGTACTTCTTCATGCGGCGTGTCTCCTCGCCGGAGAGTTCCGCCGGACAGGTCTCGATGGTCGCGCCCGCCGTGTATTTGTTCCTGTAATCGTAAAACCCTTCGATCGGGGCGATCTCGATGATCGGGAGCGCCTCTCCCTCTATAACGCCGACCGAGAACTCCCGCCCCGCGATGTAGTGCTCGACGATAACCGTATCCTCGAGTTTAAACGCGGACTCAAGCGCGCGCTCATACTCCTCCTCGGACCTCACCATGTAGACGCCGACGGAGGAACCTCCGCAGCACACCTTGACGACAAGCGGGAACTCCATCCCCAGGTCCCTGGGTTCAGCGAAGCCCTCCCCGCCATTATTCAGGATGACACCCTCCGGGGTCGGGACCCCCGCCGCGCTCAGGATCACCTTCGTGATCCCCTTGTCCATGGAGAGCGCCGATCCGAGATAGCCGGACCCCGTGTAGCGGATCCTCCTCAGGTCGAACGCGGCCTGAACGCGGCCGTTCTCGCCGTCCTCCCCGTGAAGCGCGAGGAAGACAATATCCGCCATCTTGCAGAGTGTGACGACATTTGCCCCGAAAAATGTCCGGTTCCTGTTCGCCAGCGCCCCGGGAATCAGCGGGCTCATGCTGCGGATCTTCTCCGCTGCCGCGTCCACGTCATAGTCATCCGGAAACGCGTCCATAAGATTGGGATTCTCCTCTCCGAAAAACACGTCGAGAAGGATAGCGTTATGCCCCTTCGAGCGAAGCGCCCCGCAGACAAGCGTCCCGGATACGATCGAGATCTCCCTCTCAGTCGACACACCCCCGCACAATACCACTATCTTCATATCTCACCAGCCTTGTTCGAATTTATGATATTTCCATGTGATAATACCATAACTTCAAGAATAATAAAAGGGATTGAATACGCGTGCCGGGGGCACCGTGTCCAATCCCTTCGTGTCATTTCCTTCATTTCGCGGTGACCGCGCGGGCGGTCATGATGATAGTTGACCCTGATGTGATCCGGGTCCGCCTTCAATCCCCCGGCTCACCGCTTCCGGCTTCCCCGGACTTCCTCTCCGGGGCCGGAAAAAACGCGTCGTCCGGCTCGTTCTCCCCGGTCAGCTTCAGGATCTCGAGAACCTTCTCCTGAGATATCTCCATGTCGTTCGCGATCTCGTCGATATTCGGCTTCGTTCCGAGCTCCTCAGTCAGTCTGCTGATGCTCTTTTCCAGAAGCTCGACCTGCGCGACGAGGCGCAGATCCGACTCCCTCGCACCGGAATTCTCCCTCAGGGCACGCTCTACCGCGTCCCTGATACTGTCTCTCACCGTCCGGTCGACGGATACGGGGATCTCGGTTTCTTCCCCTTCCCCGGGAAAGAGCAGGCGCGCCGCCTCGAGAATCCCCAGACAGCCCTCCTGGATGAGGTCCTCTTCGGGGACGGACCCGTCCGAGAGTTCATTCACGATCTCTTCGACATCCTGCATAAACTCCTCGACCAGCCCGTCAATCCTCGGATCACTCATGAATTCAGTCCTTCAGCTCTGACGTGCAGTGCGGGCAGCGTGTCGCGGCGATAGGGATCTCGGACTGGCAGAACGGGCAGATCTTCGTGGTTGCCGCAGCCTCCTCCTGGGGACTGATCTTGTTGCGCATGGCATTAAACGCCTTGATGACAGCGAAGATGCAGAGGGCGATGATCAGGAAGTTGACGACGTTGTTGATGAAGTTGCCGATGTTGACCGGTCCGAGCTTGATGGCGCTGAAATCCGGCGATCCGCCGATCGCGCCGATCAGGGGCGTGATCACGTCCTCGACGAGAGAAGTGACGATCGATCCGAAAGCGCCGCCGATGATCACGCCGACGGCCATGTCCATGGCATTACCTCTTGAAATAAATTCCTTAAATTCACTGACTAAGCTCATACGATTACCCCCTTACCTCCAAAAACACTGAACATTGTGATGGTTTGATGCTACAAAAGTAATCATAGCACAACCGGGAAGTAAATTGTTGAATTTATTTGCAATTCAGAGCGCTTTTTACTGTTTTTTCCGTCCGCTCCCGAAGCTGTTTTCAGGTGGTCCCGCGTCAGTTCACGCCCGACGCGTGAATCAGTCCGCTCACATGCTTGTAGAGCAGCATGGTGATCACCGACACGACGACGCCCTTGAAGAGGTTGAACGGCGCGACGGCGAAGGCGACGAAGGTGAACAGGCTGTTGATCGACTTGTTGACGGCAGTGCCCATTTCGATGAGGGCGTCGATCGGCATATTGAACGCGGCGCCGTACGCCGGAAGCAGGATGAACGCGTTGACGAAGCAGCCGATGACCGTCATGAGAAGGGTTCCGGCGATCATGCCGACGATGGCATTTTTCCTCGTCTTGTGCCTGACGTAAATGATACCGGCGGGCAGGATGAACGAGCAGCCGATGATGAAATTCGCGATCTCGCCGACCCCCGCCGTATGCGTCCCCTTGATAACGAGGTGGATCAGGATCTTGATCAGTTCGATCAGCACCCCGGCGACGGGACCGAGCGCAAAATTCCCGATCAGGACCGGGACCTCACTGAAGTCAAGCTCGTAAAACGGCGGCGCGAACGGGAGCGGGAACTCCAGAAACATGAGGACAGAGGCGATGGCGCCGAAAATGCCGACGAACGCGACGTACTTGGCGGAGAACCTGCCGCCGGCCGCCCTGCTTCCGTTTCTGCCCGCTGACTGCTGTTTTGACATATTGGAACCTCCTTCATTCCGATGGTGCTCCGGAGCCCCGAGAGGGATGTGATCCCATAAAAAACGCCCCGGGTCGACTCGACCCGGGGCAGGGAACAATCACACTCTCAGATAATTCTTCTCTCATCCAGACTATACTGTCGGTACCGGAATCTCACCGGTTCATTCACCCTGCGGGTGGTCGCGGACTTTACCGCCGGTAGGGAATCTCACCCTGCCCCGAAGAATATGGCGATGCGGAACCGCATATGCTCACATGACAGCAATGGCAATTCCCAGCATCTGTGTTCAAGGGTAATTATACAGGCTTCATCGTCAAATGCAAGCACTTTCTCTCTCCGGCTGTTCCCTATTGGACACGGAGCGGGGATATGAGATAATAGGACAGCAGGGGAAAATAAGCTTCACTTTCGGAGGAGAACCATGGTGGAAAAATTTAATGTGACGATCTCCCGAGGCGACAGTCTCGCGGGATATTTCTGGAAGGCTGAAAACGCGGCCTTCAATCTCATCGTGTCCACCGGAATGGACGAATATGCCGGCAGGTACGCGAGGTTCGCGTCATACCTGAACGAACACGGCGTCAATGTGTGGGTGCTCGACGCCTACGGGCAGGGTCTCAACGCCGCCTCGGCGGAGGAGCAGGAGCGCTGGCCGAAGGACGCGTTCCGGAAGCAGGTCGACGCCATTTACACGCTGATCAGCGACGCGAAGGAGAACGGTCTGCCCACCGCGGCGATGGGCCACTCGATGGGATCCTTCCTGATCCAGTCGCTCATCCAGCGGTATCCCGGCTGCGCGGACGGCGTCATCATCTGCGGCTCCAACGGCGGACAGGCATTTCTCATGACCGCGGGCTACGGGATCGCGAAGCTGACCGTGAACGAAAAGAACTGGGACAGCCCGAATCCAACGCTCCAGAATCTCGGGCTCGGCGGATATACAAAGGCGATCAAAGACAGAAAGACCGACTTCGACTGGCTCTCCTTCAATGAGGAAAATGTCCGCGCCTACATCGCCGATCCCTTCTGCGGCCACGAGAACACCGGCGGTTTCTGGCTCGAGTTCCTGAGGGGCATGTCCGTCCTCTGGAAGAAAAAATCCCTCGCGAACGTCTCCCCGGACGAGCGGATCCTGATCATCTCCGGGACGGAGGACCCCGTCGGGCGGAACGGCGAGGGGCCGAAATGGCTCGAAGCGACCTACCGGCAGCTGGGCGTGAAGGACGTGAAACTGATTCTCTACCCGGACATGAGGCATGAGATCCTGAACGAGGACGACCGGGAGAAGGTCTTTCAGGATATCCTGGCCTTTATATCGTCCTCTTTATCGTGAGCAGTCTCATGGAATTGAGAATGCACAGCACCGCAACGCCCACATCCGCGAAGACGGCCGCCCACATGTTGGCGATTCCGAATGCTCCGAGCACCAGGATCAGGATCTTGACCGCGAGCGCAAACACGATGTTCTGCTTCGCGATGGCGACCGTCCTCCGGGCGATGCGGATCACCCTCGGAATCCTGCTCAGGTCATCGTCCATGATGACGACGTCCGCCGCCTCAATCGCCGCGTCCGAACCGAGCGAACCCATGGCGATCCCGAGGTCGGCCCTCATGAGGACCGGGGCGTCGTTGATCCCGTCGCCGATGAAGGCCACGCTGCCCTTCTCGTTCGCCCTGATCACACTCTCCGCCTTCTCGACCTTGTCGCCGGGCAGAAGCTCCGCGCAGACCTCGTCGACCGAGAGTTCGCGGCCGACCGCTTCGCCGGCACTCTTCCGGTCGCCGGTGAACATCACGAACTTTTTCACGCCGACAGCCCGGAGGCTCTCGATCACGTCCTTCGCGCCTTCCTTTATCTGGTCGCGGATTACGATCGCGCCGAGGTACCTGTCCTCCTTTGCCACATAGCACACCGTCGCGGCGGGCTCGTCCACCGTCTCGACGGCGATGCCGCTCTCTTCCATCAGCCTCCGGTTCCCGACGAGGACCGTCTCGCCGGCCACTTTCGCGCGGATTCCCATTCCGGAGATATTTTCCGTGCCCGTGAGCAGGTTCATATTGAGCGAGTCCGCCCCGCCCGGCAGCCTCTCCCGGATGGAGTTCGCGATCGGGTGCGTCGACATTCCCTCCGCTGCCGCCGCGCAGGCAAGCAGCTCCTCCTCGCTGACGCCGTCCGCGGAAAGGAGTCCCGTGACCTTAAACGTCCCCTCCGTCAGGGTCCCCGTCTTATCGGAGATCATGGTCTCGACGTCCGCGAGCAGCTCAAGATAGTTGGAGCCCTTGACCAGGACGCCGTTCTTCGAGGCCGCCCCGATCCCCCCGAAGAAGGCGAGCGGTACCGAGATCACGAGGGCGCACGGACAGGAGATAACGAGGAATGTGCAGGCCCTGTATAGCCACGTCATGAAATCTCCCACGAGCAGCGAGGGAATCACCGCGAGCGCGATGGCGGAAAAGACCACGACCGGCGTGTAATACCTCGCGAACCTCGTGATGAAATTCTCCGTCCTCGACTTCTTCTCGGACGCGGTCTCCACGAGCTCCAGGATGCGGGCGACCGTCGAGTCCTCGTACAGCTTCTCCGCGCGGACCCTCAGAAGCCCCTCCCCGTTCACGCAGCCTGATATCACCTCGTCGCCGGGCACCACCTGCCTTGGGACCGGTTCGCCGGTCAGCGCGGCGGTGTTCACGAGGCTCTCCCCGGAGATGACCTCAGCGTCGACAGGGATGCGCTCGCCCGGACGGATCACGAGGATGGCGCCCGGCTCAACCTCATCCGGGTCGACCGTCTCAACGGAACCGTCCTCGCGCTCGACATTGGCGAACTCCGGCGCAATATCCATGAGGTCGGTGATCGACTGTCTGGACCTTCCGACCGCGTAGCTCTGGAACCACTCGCCGACCTGGTAAAAGAGCATGACTGCGGCGGCTTCTTCATTTTCACCGGTGATGAACGCTCCCGCGGAGGCCAGGGCCATCAGGAACGACTCATCGAACATCTGCCCGTGGGCAATCCCGAGCACCGCCTTCCTGAGCACGGGGAAACCGCAGATCAGGTACGGGATGAGGAAGAGCCCCATCGAAATCCACCGGTTTTCCAATGCGCCCCCGAAGGCGCCGGTCTTCTCAAGCACCATGGCGACGGCAAATACCGCTGCCGCGATGACAAGTTTCCACAGGTCTTTCTTCTGTCTGGCGGACATGGTCTCACTCCTTCGTCAGAACTCTACGCTGAAATCGGGTTCTATCTTCTTTCCGGCTCTGACGGCCTCGCGCAGGATTTCGTCGAAACGCCCGTCGTCGGCGTCGAGCGTCATCTTCTGCATCATGAAATTCACTTTTACGTCGTTGACCCCGTCGATCTTCCTGATGGCGTCCTCAACTTTCGCGGCACAGCTGGCGCAGTCGATCTCGCACTTGTATTTCTTCTTCATGTCCCTTCTCCTTTTCATTCTGTTATGATTATGTGTGACACCGTTTTTCCGGAAATGCGGCCCCGGTCAGCCGTCTACTCCTCGATATGCTCGATTCCCATCGCCATGATCGTCTTCACGTGGTCGTCGGCGAGCGAGTAGATCATCGCCTTGCCCTCTCTCCTGGACTTGATCAGCCTGGATACCTTCAGGATCTTCAGCTGATGTGAGACTGCCGACTGATTCATCTGGAGATCGTCGCAGATCTCGGTGACGTTCTTCTCGCCCTGGAAGAGATCCGCCAGGATCCTGATCCGCGTCGAGTCGCCGAAGACCTTGAAGAGCTCGGCCAGGTCACTCAGCTCGACCTCGTCGATGTTGGCTATCAGATGATTGATGTTCTTCTGCATCTGACTGCTGCTTTGTTTCTCCTGCATGCGTTATCTCCTCCCTTCCGTGCGCAAAAAAATCAGGTCGGCTCAGTAATGAATTGTCATTCATATGAATATATTATCATATGTTTGATATATGTCAAGCCTCTCTTTAAAATTTAAAGGGCCCGGCGCAGCCGCGCCGGGTCCTTCGTCCCTGCAGGAAATCATTCAGTTAAAATACACGAGTTCCGACTCCGGAGCCTCGATCGCCTCCATGCTGAACACGCGGAAGACAGGCCCCACCCCGTGGTAAGCCAGGACGTGGCGGATCTCCACCTTCGCGGTGACCTCGACCCAGGAGCCATTAGCGAATCCTCTCGCCTTCGGGCTCTCGCAGATATACCCGATATACTGGATATCCGCCGCGCAGCAGGTCATCGCCATCCATCCGAGTCCGAAATACTTGGACCCGAGGGCCTTGCTCTTGGCCATCTTCCCCCGGAAATGGACCGTCTTTCCCTTGTAGCGGTCAGGGTTGTCGCGGATATCCACATAGAAGATCCCGTAGTCGACGTCCTCGATGTTGATCACGTCGGCGTCGATGTCATAGGGGAGCTTATCCTCGAAGATATCGAGCATCTGGCCGTCCGGAGACTCAAACGCGATCTCGCAGGACGGGTTGGTCACCTTGATTCCGCGCCTGAAGTCGGCAAGGGGCATATCGGCACTGCACCGGTTGAACATCACGAGGTCGGCGTTGCCAAACATCTCGACGAAGAGCGACTTCATGTTCGTCCTGTAGACCGTGTAAGTCGTGGCGTCGACCACCGCGATCTCCTGCACGATCCCCCAGCCTTCCGGAAGCTTCATCGTCTCGAAATTCTTCACTCCCCAGAGGGGATTCAGCTCGAGCATGACACGTCCGGGATGAACTTCCCTCTCCATCTCCTCAAGCGTCTCAGCCGTCAGGTCTTCGCTGTCCTCCAGCTCCTTCACCACCGTGCGGTAGAACGAGAGGACCTCCGGATCGTAGCCCTTCTCCCCTTCCTCGCAGTTGATCACGAGCGTAGGTTCCTCAATCTGGAAGTAGCTCTGCCTCAGGACCTTGTTGATAAATGTCGTCTTTCCGCCTTCCAGGAATCCCGTTATCAGATATACCGGTACCCTGATGTCATCTTCATTCATTTCCCGTATCCTCCTCCGCCGGGAGTCCGCGCTTTGCGCCTCGCGCCGGAGCGCAGGCCGCGGGGACTCCCCGCCGGACATACGTCAGGCCTGATCCCCGGCACGGGGTCAGATCCCGAACAGCTCACCGAGCTTCTCCTCCTTGAGCTCGGCCCCGATCACGCACAGACGGCCCGTATACTCGGGTGCGCCCTCTCTGACCTCATATTCTTCCGGAACCATGTCGAAGTAGAGCCAGGTTCCGTCCGGAGCCGCGACCATTCCCTTCGCGCGGAGGACGTTTCCGTAATCGTTCGTATCCGCGAGCTTCCGGAGAATTCCGTAAATCTCTTCCTTTGTGAAGGTGCGGACAGTCTCTTTGCCCCAGCTCGTGAAAACCTCATCCGCGTGGTGATGATGGTGATGGCCGTGATGGTGGTGGCCGTGCTCGTCCTCGTCCTCATCCTCGTCGTGATGGTGGTGATGTCCATGCTCGTCCTCATCCTCATCCTCGTGAGGCGGCTCAAGCTTTGCGAGATCGATCTTGATGCCCTCCATCGTCGCCATGACCTTGGCGCCGCCGAGCTCCGCGACCGGCGTCGTGATGATCGTGGCATCGGGATTCAGCTCGCGGATCATCTCGACGGCTTCGCTGATCTTCTCCTGGGTCGCCTTGTCCGTGTCCGTGCGGCTCAGGACCACGGTCCCCGCCGACTCGACCTGGTTTTTAAAGAATTCACCGAAGTTCTTCAGGTACATCCTGCACTTCAGCACATCGACGACCGTCGTCGCGGAATTGATCTCGAGCCCGGCTTCGTCCTTCACACGCTCCACGGCGTGGATGACGTCCGACAGCTTGCCGACTCCGGACGGCTCGATGACGATGCGGTCCGGGTGATACTGCTTCGTCACCTCCCCGAGGGCGGCTCCGAAATCGCCCACGAGCGAGCAGCAGATGCAGCCCGAATTCATCTCGCGGATCTCGATTCCCGCGTCTTTCAGGAATCCGCCGTCGATCCCGATCTCGCCGAATTCATTTTCAATAAGCACCACCTGCTGTCCCTTGAGAGCGTCCGCGAGGAGCTCCCTGATCAGCGTCGTCTTGCCTGCTCCCAGGAAACCCGAAATAATATCTACTTTCGTCACGTCTATTACCTCCTTCAGGACCCTGTCCTGTCCTTTTTTCGAAATCGTAACAGATTATAGTATAGAACGGCATCAATTTGCAACAGGTCCCTCCAGCAGATCCATCACCTCCGCCTTCAGGCTCTCGCGCCGCTCCTTCAGGAGCAGCATCCGGTTGTACCTGTAGTAAGCTTCATTTCCGCACTCGGATACGTATCTCAGCGAGTAATAGCCCGCCGAGAGCTGGGTGAGGAAGAGGACAAGTTCCTGCCCCTCGCCGAACGTCTCGGCGAGATAGACGAATGCCCTCGTCAGGCGGGCACCTGCCGCCTCCGCCTCCTCTTTCCGCGCCTTCTCGCGGGCGGAGAACCACTCCCTCACGGCCGCTTTCTTCCCTTCCGCGCCGCGGTCCCCGGAGTCTGCGGCATCCGCCGGCATTCCCTTCACCGCCGTCAGGGCCAGCCGCAGGACGCGCAGCTCCTCGGGCGACGCGATCCCCGCGCGGACCGCGTCGTCGTGTTCCCTCTGAAGTTCGCTTCTCAGCGAGGAGAAATCCGGGTCCGGTTCCTTCAGCATGGCCTTCAGCCTCCCGAACAGGAGGCGCTGGGCGTCCTCGTCTTCGCAGTACTTCCGGAAGTCGCGGTTCAGCCGGTCTGAGAGGAGCCCGATCAGGCTCAGCTTCTCGTCGAAGGCCGCCTGCCGGAAATCCCTCTCCTCCTCGCCGACGGTTCCGTCCAGGATCTCGTCGATCCTGTAGACGGTCCTGTAGCGATTGTAGAGATCATAATAGGCGGCGTAGTCCGCGGCGATCTCCGGCGACTGCAGGTACTGGACGACGAGCTTCTCGGTCACCGGCTTGCCGAGCTTCTCATAGACCCTGATCATGCGGGAGAGATCCTCCCACCCTCTCGCGGTCACGAACCTCTTTCCCTCGAGCCCGGCCTTCACATCATAAAAATGCTCCCTCCGGATCTCCAGATAGGACAGGATCGACCCGTGGATTCCGGCCCTTCCCGCGTACTCCCTGAACGCGTCAAAATCAGCCTCGATGTCAATTCTCTTTACGCGGTCAAGCGTCACGATGTCCAGGTCCCGGACCGACTTGTTGTACTCGGGAGGATTCCCCGCGGTCACGATGATGAAGCCGTCGGGCACGCGGTGGGAGCCGAACATCTTGTACTGAAGAAACTGCAGCATCGTCGGGGCCAGCGTCTCGGAGACGCAGTTGATCTCGTCGAGGAAGAGGATCCCCTCGCGGACTCCCGACCGCTCGATCTGTTCGTAGACCGAGGCGATGATCTCGCTCATCGTGTACTCGGTGACGGAGTACTCATCCCCGCCGTACTCCCTCTTCGAGATAAACGGCAGCCCGATTGCGCTCTGCCTCGTGTGGTGCGTGATCGTATAGGATACCAGGTTGATCCCGCACTCCGCGGCCGCCTGTTCGAGGATTGCGGTCTTCCCGATGCCGGGAGGCCCCATGAGGAGGATCGGCCGCTGCCGCTCCGGAGGAATCTCGTAGGCGCCGGTCTCGTCTTTCGTGAGGTAGGCCTCCACCGTATCTATGATTTCCTGTTTCGCTTCTTTGATATTCATCCGGTCCTCCGATACTATCTCAGATAAGTCTTCAGAATCCAGTCCGGGGCCTCCCCGGTCCGAGCCGGGTCCTCCTCAGGAAATACAAAAGCCGTCACGTAAGGGGCCGCCTCATCCGGATATCTCCCGAATCCGTCCGTAAAATAGACGAGCCCGGAGAGATCTCTCAGCTTTCCCTGCTTCCGCTGCTCCTCGACGTAGCGGAAGACGGGGCGGAAATCCGTGCCCCCGCCCCCGTGGAGCGTGATGCCGTCAGCGTAGGAATCCAGCGTGTCCGCGTCCGTGATCACGAGGTCCTGTCTCACGGCCGCGTCGCACTCGACCAGGTGGACCTCGAACTTCCGGAAGAAGCTGTCCTTCTGAAAGAGCATCGCCGCGGTCTCGGAGAGGAATTCCCTGACCAGGCCGTCGCTCACCGACGCGGACGTGTCGATCGCGACGACGAGCTGGCGGATGCGGCTCGACTCGACGGATTCATTTTCCTCGATGAGCGGCATGTTGCCGTAGAGCTCCATGCCGTAATTGTAGAAGCCGTAGTCGAACGAGTCGGGGTCCATGCGGCACTCCTCGCGCACGATCAGGAAGTTCTTCAGGAGATCCCTGTAGAGGACGCGGTCCCCCGCGTCAAACGAGAGCAGCCTCTCGAGATCGCCCGTCAGATTTCCCGCTTTTCCGGACATGCGGAGCTCGCTCGCGACTCTCTTCGCCGCCTTCTTCCACTGCTGCTCCGTCCCTAAACCGGCTCCGTCCCGGTTCCTTCCGCCGCCGTCGTCCGGCTCATCTTCAAGCATCTCCCAGAATACGTGGTCGTCGGCGAGAAACTCGCCGGAGAGTTTCACTAGTGTCACGTAGTCCGGCGGGTTCTCCTCAAAGTACCGGTAGAGGCGCTCCGCCGTCAGGGCGCCGACCCGGCCGCTGAGCAGCGAGTACCACTCCTCGCGGAAATCGGAGGGCGTCCTTCTCACGACCTCGTAGTCCATCTCGTCGATCACGGACTCCACGGCGATGTCCGCGCAGAGATTCCAGAGCTCGGTGTCGGTATGCGTGTCCGTCCCGTACATGTGGCGGAACAGGCAGTGCAGGACGGTGTGGAGATATGTCCGGTCCAGGATATACGGGTGTTCCAGGTAGGTCTGCATCAGCCAGACCGGGTTGTATCGGAGAAACTGCGCGTCGGTGCCGACGGTGCGGGCCAGAAGGTCCATCCTGAGATCGAGACCCATGAGCGCAGGACCCATAAACCGCATGGCCAGATAGAGCTCCGTCCTCGCGGTGTCCAGCAGTTTGATTCCGATTCTCTCAAGATCGCTGCGGTTTCCCATACCGGGCAAATCTCCCTTCTCCCCCTCGGGCTTTCTCACAGGTCGTCGAGCGAGAACACCTCGGGACCCCGTGAGCCGCCCCCGGCCTTTCCCGCGGCGTCCATGAGAATCCCGCAGATCTCCGCCTTCCGCCCAGCGGATGCCTCCCGCAGGCAGCTGTCGAGCACGTCCGGCGACACTTCCGCCGTCTCCGTCAGGCAGCGGACCGCCCCGGCGTCTCCCGCTTCGATCAGCTCCGGCAGCAGCCCGCCCGCGTACTGCCTGAGGTGGTCCGTGTATCGCCCGCGGGCCTCGTCGGTGAGCCTGTACGGGTACATCAGCCTTCTCAGGGCGATGATGCCGGCGGAGACCGGATCCGCCGCCGAAATTCTCGCGAAACACCCGTCGTACTGCCCGTAATCGATCCCGGCGCGCGTCACGCACTGGCGGTAAGAATATCCCGCCCCGACGATCGACTGGTGGATCGCCCTCGCGCGCGTGTCCTCGCGCACCTCGCTGTAATAGCCGGGAAATGTGAGACAGGCCTCCCCGTCATCCATCGTGAGCCTGAGCAGGAGCTCCGCGTCACTGTCCCCGATCAGGTCCTTGACCAGCCTGAACCGGCCGTGCCTCATCGAAACCGAGATCTCAAAGAGCGACGGGCACATCCGGATGACCCCGTCGCTCAGGTCCTCCACGCTGTCGAAGAGCGAGAGGCGCGTAAGATTTCTGCAGTTGTAGAAAGCGTAGCTTCCGATCTCCCGGATGGTGTCAGGCAGACTGATCTCCTCCGTCTCCGGGCGGTCAGCGAGAGAGCGCGGGGCGATCCCCGTGACGGGAAGTCCTCCGATCTCCCGGGGAATCGCAATCCTCGCGCGGCTTCCTGCCATCCCGGTGATGAGGAGGCCGCTCCCCCCGTTGTCCTTATATGTGAAGAGTGACGGCATATATCTCGTACTTTCTGGTTGTCCGCGCAAAAAACTTCATTGCGCCCCGGCCGAATTCTGGTATACAGTATGAAAAGCATGTCCGTATGCATCATATCACGAAACAGGAGTTCCGCATCACAAAATGACCCGCCCCGCCTCAAATAATCACACGAAGAGAGAAGCGCTTCTGCGCGCGTTTCCGTACACCCTGCCGATCATGGCGGGTTTCCTGTTTCTCGGGATCACCTACGGGATCTATATGCGCTCGCTGGGACATCCGGCCGCGTACCCGGTCCTCATGAGCGTGACGGTCTTCGCCGGTTCGATGGAATTCGTCGCGGGGGAGCTGCTACTCGGCGCCTTCCGTCCTGTCCACATCTTTCTTATCACACTCATGGTCAACACGAGGCATATCTTCTACGGGATTTCCATGCTGGAGCGCTACCGGGGCGCGGGAAAGAAGCGGTTCTATCTCATTTTCGGGATGTGTGACGAGTCATTTTCGATCAACTGTACCGCGCGGGTTCCGGACGGGATCGACAGGGGCTGGTTCTGGTTCTTCGTGACGCTTCTGAATCAGCTCTACTGGATCACGGGGGCGACGCTCGGCTCGCTCTTCGGCAGCCTGATAAGGGTCAGTACGGAGGGCCTTGATTTTGTGATGACGGCGCTGTTTGTCGTCATTTTCACGGATAACTGGATCAGGGAGAAGGACCACACCAGTTCCCTCCTCGGACTCGCCATTCCGGCGGCGGCGCTCATCCTGCTCGGGGCGGACCGGTTTATGATCCCCTCGATGGCCGCGATCATCGTCGTCCTGCTCGCAAGATACGGAAAAGAAGAAAGGAGCGCGGAGACATGACAGCCCTTCAGCAGGTCATCGCCATCGCGATCATCGCCGCGGCGACGATGCTCACAAGATTCCTGCCCTTCATCATCTATCCGGAGGGCCGCCCCGTGCCCGGCCGTGTCCACTACCTCGGGAAGATGCTTCCGGCCGCGGCGTTCGGCCTCCTCGTCGTCTACTGCCTGAGGAATATCCGTCTGACCGCCGGCACGCACGGCATCCCGGAGGCAGTCGGGATCGGTGTGACCGCCCTTCTCCACGTCTGGAAGAAGAACATGCTGCTGTCGATCGCGGGCGGGACGATCCTCTACATGGTTCTCGTGCAGACGGTCTTCTGAGCCGGCCGCGGCTACCTGAAGAAGATCTCGAGGCCGATCGCGATCAGGATGAGGCCTCCGACGATCTGGGCTTTATTTCCCGCGCGCGTGCCGATCATCTTCCCGATCCGGAGCCCGACCGCGCAGATGGCAAATGTCACCGCCGCGATGATCGCCGCGCTGAAAAGCGCCTCATGGGCGGCGTATTCCGCAATCGTAAATCCCACCGACAGAGCGTCGATCGACGTGGCGATTCCCTGTGCCGCCAGCACTCCCGCGGTCAGCACCACACCCTCCTCATCGTCCCCTCCGCGCCCCTTCAGGCCCTCGGCGATCATCTTTCCGCCGATAAAGGCGAGGAGAATCAGCGCGATCCATGGGATAAACTTCCTGAACGAGGAAAAACGGTTCACGATCGTGTGCACGCAGATCCACCCGATAACGGGCATCGCGAACTGGAACAGCGCATAGGTGCCCGCGACCGCCCCCATCTTCCGTCTGCCCATGCGGGGCTCGGCGAGCGCGTTGGCGATCGAGACGGAGAAGGCGTCCATCGCGAGCCCGGCTCCGAGCAGTATGCTGTTCAGTACAAACATTCCGTCCAAAGGCTTCCTCCAACAAAACGGGACAGGCACCTGCGGCGTCTGTCCCATTATACTCTGTGAAACTGAATCAGGGAATTTTTAACTGTTGTAAATCTCTTCGTGCAGCTTCGCGATCGTCTCCGCCATCTCGGGCACGAGGATCTCACCCCTGACCGTATACAGGTCGTCATAAGGAACCCTGCTCTGCTCAAGCGAATAGCCCATGATCGAGGGCGCCTGCATCAGGATCGAGAACACCGTCCCGCTCGGGATATTGTGCGTGACAAGCGGCAGGATCTGCGTCGCGAGGGCGTTGAGCTCGGTGAAGCTCTTCGACTTCACCTTGTCCATCAGCTGCGTGATCACGGTTCTCTGCCTCTCCGTCCTCTCGTAGTCGCTGTTCCCCGTGAAGCGGATGCGCGAGTAGCCGACTGTCATGAGGCCGTCCGCCTCATAGGTGCCGGCAGAGCCGAACAGATGCCCCTCGGCGGAGATGTTCTGCAGATTGCACATGTCCTGGACGAGGCCGTCGGCGAGTCTCGCCTCCTCGTCGTTCACCGTGATGGTCACGCCGCCGAGGATGTCGATGATCTTCGACATCGAGACGAAGTCCACTGCAGCGTAGTTGTCGATATTGACGCGGTAGTTCTTCTCGATCGTCTCGAGAAGGAGCGGGCCGCCGCCCACCGCGTAGGCGTTGTTCAGCTTTCTGACCCCGATGCCCGGAATATCCGCGTAGAGATCCCTCATGAGAGAGGTCATCCTGATCTTTTTGGTCTTGTTGTTCAGCGTCATCAGGATCATGGAATCGGAATTGCCGTTCCAGGACGCGTCCCTGCGGTCGACGCCGATCAGAAGCAGGTTGTAGATGTCCTTGTTGGCCGGAAGCTTCTCCTCCCCGGCCGTGGTCTCCGCCGTGACGCCCGACTGAAGCTCCGCGAGCTCGCTGTCGGTGAGCCCGGTGCTCTCGGTGAGCGCCGCCAGGTCCACGTCCCCGCTGTTTCTCTCCGCGGCGACCTCGCTGTCGCTCTTATAATTGCTCAGAGAGTAGTAGCGGACGAAAAAGAGTCCGACCACGGCTGCCGCCGCGATCAGGATCAAAAGCAGAACAATCAGAACGATCCATCCGGCACCGATCTTCTTATTTCCTTTTTTACTCACAATTGCACTTCATCCCGGCCGTCCTCAGCCGGTTCTATCCTTTCCCCCGGATTCCCCGGGCAGTAGATTTGAAAGACTAATGAATTCTATCACAGAGGGAATGAGCCTGCAACCAAAAAGAAATATTTCGGGTGCCGGAGCGGATTCCCGGGGCCCTCCAGCGCAGAAAGCTTTCTGTCGACAAGCGGGTCGTTTTTATATATGATGGTTCCACGAACCGCTTCGCGTCATCCCCGTCCGCGCGGACACCGTCCGGCACAAGGGAAGGGCGGACACGGCGGTCGCCACATATCCCCGGAAGGAGGGCCGGTATGGCAAGAGAACTCGCGCCTCATGAGAAAATCGAGAGAAGCCTCATCACGAAATTCAGGAGTGAAATCTGGCATCCGTTCATCGACGCGGTCGCGAAATACGAGCTGATCAGCGAGGGCGACCGGATCGCGGTCTGCATCTCCGGGGGCAAGGATTCCTTCTGCATGGCCAAACTGATCCAGGAACTCACGCGGCACGGCCGTTTCCCGTTCGAAGCGGTCTACCTGGTCATGGACCCGGGCTACAACGAGGAAAACCGCCGCCTGATTGAGGAGAACGCCGCCCTCCTGCGGATCCCGGTTCAGATCTTTCACTCCGACATCTTCAGGGTGGCGAACAGCCAGGAGCGGAGCCCATGCTATCTCTGTGCGAAGATGCGCCGGGGCTGGCTCTACAGCAAGGCGAGAGAGCTCGGCTGCACGAAGATCGCGCTCGGCCATCACTTCAACGACGTCATCGAGACAACGGTCATGAGCATGTTCTACAGCTCCGAGCTCCGGGCGATGATGCCGAAGCTGCACAGCGACAACTTTGAGGGGATGGAGCTCATCCGGCCCATGTATGAGGTCCGCGAGGACGACATCATCTCCTGGATGAACTACAATCACCTCCGTTTTCTCCGCTGCGCCTGCCGCTTCACCGAGGAGACCGCGGATTCCCGAAACGGCGGCTCGAAGCGGGCCGAGACGAAGGCCCTCATCCGCGAGCTCATGAAGGAGACGCCGGATCTCGACCAGAGCATCTTCAACAGCATCCACTCGGTGTGCCTCGACACGATGCCCGGCTGGAAGGAGGGCGGGCGCACTCACACGTTCCTCGAGCGCTACGACAGGAAGTAGCGCCATTTCCTCCTGAGACAGCAGGACACCCGGCGGTGATCCGCCTCCCCGGAATCGGGGACGGTTCATCTCCGGGCGTCCGTTCGTCTTACAGGTCAGTCTGTCTTTCCATCTGAGAAAAGCGCGGCTCCTCACTGGCCGATCATGAAATCGATCAGTTTTCTCACGTCCGCGGGTTCGTAGGCGACGATCTCCATCTTCGGGATCTCCTCCTCGCTCAGTGAGAAGATATTGGCGAGGGAGATGAACTGGCTGAGCTTGCTCTTCAGATTGAGGCGGTCGCCCTCGTCCGTGACAAGTTCAATCGTTCCCTCGCAGGAATCGATCAGTTCAAAAAACTTCTCGGGATCTTTGATGTGTGTTAATTTCATAGCGTTACTCCTTTCGCTTCCCATCGTCTTTCGGGAAGCCCTTCTTTATATATTCTGATAACGCCACCAATATAACACGGTTCGCGGAAAAAGCAAGGAAATGCGTCCGATTCTATTATTTGGATATATTTCACAAATTTGACGCATCATTTTTGTGCATCATTTCCAACCTCCGCGCGTCCTCCGCCGGCGCTCAGCGCAGCACCGACAGCACGAGCACCCCGAGGATGAGGACGATCCCGATGCAGGTCATCAGCATGGCAAATGAGAAATTCTGTATGATCGGCTCCGCGGCCTCCCTTGTGCCCTCTCTCAGTTCCACGAAGAACCCGGGCTTTCTCCCCGCCGGCGCGATGCCCTTCCGCTCCCTCACGACTGTCTTGCGGAGAAGCGCGATCAGGCTGTCGGTGCTGACCTCGAGGGCCCGGCCGACGACCGACGCGGCGAGAAGCAGGAAGCGGCAGACCGGGCGCAGGACCCGGTTTTCCCCGAAGACCGAAGCGACGGAACCGAAGACCCCCGGGAACAGGAAGCGGCACAGCGGGCGCAGGATCCGGTTTTCCCCGAAAATCGACGCGATGAAGCCGAAGATTCCCGGAAGGACCCTGACGAGGAGCGGCCTCATCACGCGGTCCTCGAGGTCCAGTCCCCTCGGCCACAGGTTCACATAACTTCCCCTCCTGAGCAGGATTCTCCTCACGACGAGGAGGTAGAGCGCGGCCCCGATGGTGAGCGAGATCATGCCTCCCTTCAGATTCCCGGGCGTAAATGCCCTGAATTCGAGAATCGAACTCTCCCCCGTCATCAGAGCGGCGAGCCGAGTCATGACGGCCGGCTGGCCGAGCACCGCCATAAGGAGCGAGCTCCCGAAGATCACGGAGCCGCTCAGCGCGTTCATATAACCGCTCTGTCCGTCGTAGACGGCCTGGCGGGACGGGTCGGAATTCTTCTCGAGGAAGATCGCGATGAACAGCTTCAGCATGTAGGCGAACGTGATGCCGCCGGAGACGAGGAAGACCCATTCCCCGGCGTGGAGGAGGCCGTGAAGTCCGGCGACCTCCTCCGCCGTCTCGACGATTCCCTCGTGCAGGAGCGTCTTGCTGATATAGCCGCTGAAGAGCGGGACGCCGCTGATCCCGAGCGCGCCGAGAGCGAAAGCCGCCTTGAGCAGGGGTTTCCTCCTCCCGAATCCCCGGATCTCGTCGAGGGTCAGCGCGTGCGCGTTCATCAGCACGACGCCGGCCGCCATAAACAGCACGAGCTTGATCAGCGAGTGGTTCACCATGTGCAGCATGACGCCGGAGAGCGCCGTCACAGCCGCCTCCTCGTGGGCCCCGGCGAGCACGGTCATGGAGATGCCGGTCAGGATAAACCCGATCTGCGACATCGAGGAGCACGCGAGGGTCCGCTTCAGGTTCACCGAGAACAGCGCGAGGACCGCCCCCAGGGACATCGTGATCTCCCCGAGGACAAAGACGATCAGCCCGAACCGGGTATTTCCCCGGAATACGGCGAGCGCGGTCATCAGGATCCCGTAGATGCCGACCTTCGTCAGGATGCCGGAGAGCAGCGCCGACGCGGGCGACGGCGCGACCGGATGCGCCTTCGGCAGCCACACGTGGACGGGAAACATACCGGCTTTCGCGCCGAACCCGATAAGGATGCAGATGCCGGCCGCGAAGATCGCGGGCGACGCGGAGCCGCCCGGAAGTTCCGCCACCGCCTCCGCGAGTTCGCCGAACGCGAGCGTCCCCGCGGACGTGTTGAGGAGGAGCAGGCCCATGAACAGGACGAGGCCGCCGATCACCGCGATGAAGAGGTACGTGTACCCCGCCCTGACCGCCTCGGCCGTCTCCTCGTGGATGACCCAGGTAAATGAAGTGAACGACAGGATCTCAAAGAAGACGAAGGCCGTCATCAGGTCCGCGGACAGCATGACGCCCTCGGTGGCGCCGAGCGTGACGAGGACGAAGAATCGGTATCTGCCCAGATGCTCCTGCTCGTGCCGGAAGTACTCCGGCGAAAAGAGCGACGTGCCGAGCCACATGAAGGCCGTGATGACCGCGTAGACGGACCGGAACCCGTCCGTCTTCAGGGCAAGGCCCGACGCGAGGACGCCGGGGATCCGGAAGCCGAAGTCATGTCCGGGCAGGGCGAGCGAGAGCGCGAATACGGCGGCAGCCGTCACATTCATACAGATGTCGGCTGCCCTCCCGCTCTTCCTCGCCGCGGCCGCTGCCGCCAGCGCGCCGATAAATGGCAGTATCACTAAAAGAATCAGCATATCAGATCAGACCCTCCGCGATCCTTCGGATAAAATCCATGACCGGCCCCGGAAAGATGCCGAGAACCACATTGAGAACACTGAAAATGAGGATCGGCGCCAGCATGAGCGGCCCCGCCTCCCCCGCTCTCCGTCCCCCCGGACCGGGGGCCGCATAGCGGTCCGTCCCGGCGGGAGGGAAGAAGGCGCGCGCGCTCACCGTCAGCGTGTACATCGCGCAGAGGAACGCCGCGGCGATGAGGGCGGCCGTTCCCGCATAGCCTGCCGTCGTTCCGGCGGTGACGCCGGCGGTCAGGAGCTGCCATTTCGAGATAAAGCCGCAGAAGAGAGGGATACCCGTCAGCGACAGACCCCCGAGCGTGTAGCAGACGAACGTCACCGGCATCCTCCGCCCCGCCCCGTTCACCTCGTAGACGTAGGAATTCCCGGTCATGTGCATGAACGCGCCGGCGCAGAGAAACAGGGACATCTTGATGATCCCGTGGAACAGCATGTGCGCAAGCCCTCCGGCCAGCCCCTCGGGGATGAGCAGAAGGACGCCGAACAGCATGTAGGACAGGTTGCTCATCGTCGAGAAGGCGAGCCTTCTCTTGAAATGTTTCTCCCTGAGCGCCATCACCGCGGCGAAGACGAGCGAGAAGACGGAGGCCGCGAGACAGACCGTCTGGACCGCGGTTCCGGAGAGCATCTCCGGCCCTATGACGTACCAGGTCATGCGCGTCACGGCAAAGACGCCGGTGTTGACGACCGCCACGGCGTGGAGCAGCGCGGTGACCGGGGTCGGCGCCACCGAGGCGGTCGGCAGCCAGTCGAAGAGCGGGAAGACGGCGGCCTTGGCCCCGAACCCGAAGAACCCCAGAAGAAACGCGGTCTTCATGAGCCAGGGCACGCATTCCTCCCCGAGACTCCCCCCGTAGACGAACCTCCCGGCGTCGCCCCAGACCGTCGTCAGGATCACCGCGAAGAAAGCGAGGGAGGCGCCCCCGATCGTGTACGCGGCGTATTTTCTTCCTGCGTAGCTGCTCTCGCGGTCGCCGTAGTGGGTGACGAGCGGGATCGTCACGAGTGTCAGCATCTCGTAGAAGACGTAGAGCGTGATCATGTTCGCGGCGAACGCGACGCCGAGCGCGACTCCGTACGTCATCACGTAGAACGCGAAGAACACGTGCTGCCTCCGGCTCTCCCGCATGTAGTCGAACGCGTAGAGAAGCACGAGCGGCCACATCAGGGAGACCATGCCCGCGAAGAGACTGCCCATCCCGTCTGCCCGGAACGTGATCGAGAAGCCGTGCGTGAAGCTGTACACCGTGAGGGGCTCACGTCTCACGGCGATCAGCGCCGTCCACACGAGGACGGTCGTCAGGACCGCGATGATCTCGCAGTAGACGGCCATCTTCCGGGAGTCCGTGAACCGGAACGGAAGGATCAGGAACCCGCCGGCGACCGGAAGCAGTATGGAAATGATCAGTAATAGAGGACTCATCCCCCGGCCTCCTTGTAATCAGAATCCGAACGCGTGAACGATCTGCTGCCCGGCGACACCGAAGACGAGCGCCGCGGCGACGAGGGCTGTCATCGGGACGAGCATGAGCGCGGAAGGCTCAGCGCTCTCCGCGGGAGCGGAATCTCCTCTGTGTCCCTCCTCTGCGCGGCCCGGGAAGAACCCGTTCACGACCACCGGCAGCAGGTATCCCGCCGTCAGCAGCGCGGAGACGAGCAGGACGGCCGGCGCGGCGAACGAGAACCCGCGGATCCCGCTCGAGATCGAGGCGGACGCGATGACCCATTTGCTCAGGAAACCGCCCATCGGGGGAATCCCGATGAGGGAGAGCGAGGCGCCCGTGAAGCAGGCGAGCGTGACCGGCATCCGCTTTCCGATCCCCTTCAGGTCCGCGACATTGCGGATTCCGAGCTTGCAGATAAAGACGCCCGCGCACAGGAAGAGGCATCCCTTTGACGCCATGTGGCTCATGAGGTGCAGGAGGCCGCCCTCCACACCGGTCTCCGAAAGAAACGAAAGTCCGAGCAGGATATAGGAGATCTGGCTGATCGTCGAGAAGGCCAGCCTCTTCTTCATTACCTTCTCCCGGAACGCCATCATGGAGCCCATGAAGATCGTGAGCATCGCGAGGCACATCCACGCGGTCTGCACCCAGGTCCCGCGGATAAATTCCGCGCCGAACGAGTAGTAGACGAGGCGGATGATCGCGATCACGCCGGCTTTCGCGACGATGCCCGAGAGCAGGGCTGACGCCGGAGCCGGGGCGATCGGGTGCGCGGTCGGGAGCCAGCCATGCATCGGATAGAGTCCCGCCTTCGTCCCGAAGCCGATGATTCCGGCCATCGCCGCGGCCAGCAGGAGCTGTTCGTGCCCGGACGTCTTCGCCGGATCCAGGAAACCGCCCATGACAAAGTCCGCTGAGGGTTTCGCGTAGAAATACACGAAAAATACGGCGAAAAGCCCCAGGAGCGCGCCGCCGACGGAGTAGAACAGGTACTTGAGGCCGGCCGCGACCGCTTCCTTCGTCATCTCGTGGAGCACGAGCGGGACGGTCGTCAGCGTGAGCGCCTCGAAGCAGAGATAGAACGTGACCATGTTCGCGGCAAAGGCTACGGCGATCATCGCCCCGAAGGAGATGAAGAAGAAGGCGAAGAACCGCTCCTCATCCTCCTCGGTGCGCATGTACTCAAATGAATACACACAGGCCGCCGTGTAAAGGATTGAGACCGCGAGAAGGAAGAACTTCCCGAGGCCGTCCGCGGCGAACCGGAGGCTGACGCCCTCGGCGAGCACGGCCAGGGTCACATCGCCCCCCTTAAGAACCGCGATGAGGACCAGAAGGTCCGTGACGGCGGCCGACGCCGCGTAGAGGATGTGCCTTGTCTTTGTGGGCATCTTCATATAGGAGACGCAGATCCCCGCTATAACCGGGAATAATACCGCTGCCATGAACACCATGTTATTACCCTCCTTACGCGAACATCATGAGGCCCCTGCCGATCAGGTCCGCGAAGACCTGCGAGAAGAGCCCGAGTAAGATATTTGCCACTGTCAGAATGACCATCGCCGTGTTGTAGGTCGGGCGGAAGCCCGTGTACCTCGGCGCGGTGTCGGGGGCCGGCCCGAAGATGCGGATGACGGTCCGGATAAAATACATCGCGTTGAGAAGCGAGCTGACCGCCAGCACGACCATGACGAGTATCAGCTTGAGCGGGCTCCCGACGCTGACAGCGGCAGTCCCGAACATGAGCTTCGACGCGAACCCCGCAAACACCGGAATTCCGATCATTGAAAATGCCGCCGCGGTAAAGAAGATCCCCGCGTTCCTGTCCCGAAGGCCGCTCCCCTGCAGGTTTTTAAAGAGGAGGCTGTCATCCGAGACCGCGGCAAGCCTCGGCGTCGTGAGGAAGAGCGCCGATTTCGTCACCGCGTGCGCGAAGATGTGGAAGATCGCCGCCGTGAAGCCGACGGTCCCCCCGAGGCCGATCCCCATGTAGATATAGCCGATCTGGGCAGCCGACGAGAACGCGACCATGCGGTTGATGTGGTCCGCGCGCAGCGCGGAGACCGAGCCGAACACGATTCCGCAGAGGCCGAGCACGAGGAGGATATTCCCGATCGGCATCCGGCGGACGACGTCAATCCCCACCGCCCGGAAATAGGTCTTCACGAGCAGGAAGATGTAGGCCTTCGAGACGAGCGACGACAGGACCGCCCCCGACGTCGGCGTCGCCCAGCCGTAGGTATCGGGCATCCAGTAGTGGAACGGGAAGAGGCCGCTCTTGATGGCGAGGCCGATCGTGAGGATCCCCACAGCCATACTGAGGACGGTCATATTCCCGGGATCGGATGCCAGGGAGGCGATTGAAGCCCGCATCGGCACCATCAGCAGGTGCCCGCTCACGTCGTAGAGAAGGACGACCCCGAGCAGAAAGAGGCCCGAGCCCAGCAGGTTCATGATCATGTAGCGGACCGCCGCCAGCGTCGTCCGCCCGATCTCCCGGACGATGAGGACGCCGCAGCTCGTCAGCGTCAGGATCTCGAGGAAGACGTAGCCCGTGAAGAGGTCATTTGTCCAGATGAGGGCCATGAGCGCGGCGGTCATCAGGTTGATCAGCGTGTAGTAGAGGTTGAGCTTGCTCTCGTCTATGTCGATCGGGAGGTACTTCCTCCCCGCGAGGACCGCGCAGAACATGACGATGAGGAAGAGAACCGCGGTCATCGCTTCCAGGACCCCCGCCCTGATCTCATTGCCCCACGGCGCGGGGAACTCCCCCATCACGTAGGTAAATGCCTGTCCCGTGCTGAGCGTATACCCGAGCACGCAGGCAGCCATCGCGATCAGCGCGCACTCGCAGGTGAGCGTGTACCGCCTCGCCGCCTCACCGGAGAGCATCATGCAGAGCGCCCCGGAGAACAGGCTGAGTATGATTGTAAACAGTGGGAAATTCGTGATAAATGACACGTCACCGGTCCTCCGTCTGGTGCTTTGAGAGAACGTAGATATCGTCAAGGTCGAGCGTGTGGTAGCGGCTGTAGAGCCGCACGGTCAGCGAGAGCATGATGGCGGTGACGGACACGGACACGACGATTCCCGTCAGCACGAGTCCCGCCGGGACCGGGTTGATATAGGCGGCCGGGTCGGTGACCCCGTTCACGATGATCGGAGCCTTTCTTCCCCTGATATAGCCCATGGAGGCGAGGAACAGGAAAGTCCCCGTGTCCATGATGTTCATCCCGATCAGTTTCTTGATCAGGTTTCTCTGGAAGAGCAGCGTCGTGAGGCCGATCCCGAACAGGATGACCGCGACGGCTTCCTCGTAATTGGCAATGAGATTGACGATCATGCTGTCACTCCCCTCCGATGCTGCCCCTGCTGAAGAGGCTGTAGAACCCGAACATCGTGAACGCGACCACGATCCCGACCGCGATGTCGAGCGGCAGGATGAGGCCGCCGCTTAAGATCGCGCCCGGTGTACCCTTCGGGATGCGGTTCGGGATCCCGTTCGCGCCCGTGAAAAAGACGTACCCCTTCGCGAAGCTGTAGAAGGACAGGGCCGCGAACGTGATGAACCGGATCCTCCTCTCCGGCAGCGCGCGGTCCAGCGGCTTCATGCCGAAGGCCGCCGCGAGGATGATGAACCCGGCGCCCATCACGGCACCTCCGGAAAATCCGCCTCCCGGCGACAGCTGCCCGTTCAGCAGCACGTACAGCCCGTAGAGGAAGATGCACGGGACCACGATCATCCCGACGCCCCTCATGATGTTGTCCTTCGTCATGTCGAAAAGCCGGTCTTCCCGGATCATGTAGTAGTCCTCGTAGCCGGTCCTCATGTTCTTCCGGTCGATCCGGAGGAGGATCATCACGCAGATGAGCGCCGTGAAGAGGACGTGGGACTCGCCCAGCGTATCAAAGGCCCTGTAATCGAGAATCAGGCCCGACACGATATTGACGGCGCCCGTCTCCTCGAGGCCCTTCTCCACATACCGCCTGACGACCTCTGTCGTCCTGGGGTTCTCCATCCCGTACCTCGGGAGGCCGGCGATCGTGAAGAGAAGCACGCCGATCAGCAGCACACAGCTCACGACGGCAGCCACCGAGTAAACCGCGCGGAAGCTTCTCCGCTCGATCCCCGCGATGACTTCGGTGCCCTTCTCGCGGTCGGCCTCCCTGGAGACCATCCGCCTCTCCTCTTTTATCTCTTCCCGCGTGCGGTACGGAACTTCTTCCGAATCCATGACGTGGGCGAGCACGTCATCCTCTCCGTCCAGCCAGCGGCGAAATCCTTCTCTCATAGTCTCTTCACCTCTGATGATCCGTTTTCCCTTCGCCGGGACTCTCCACGTCCTCGGCGCGAATGCGGCGCAGCGTCATGAGGAACAGAGTCCCGCTCACGCCCGCCCCGACGGCCGCCTCGGTGATCGCGAGGTCCGGCGACTCCATCAGCACCCAGATCACGCACATGATCGAACTGTAGGACATGAAGATAATCACCGCCTGGAGCAGCGTCTTCGTGAGATTGACGCTGACCGCGCAGACGATCAGCAGGACCAGCAGGATAATCTTCAGAATTTCAGTCATCGTCAGAGCCATCCGTGCCCTCCTTCCTCTCAACAAAGCGGTACAGGTTCCGGTTGGAGTAATATTCGATCTGTCCGAGAAAATGTGCCGAGACCGGCGACGTAAACCACATGAAAAACACCAGCAGGGCCAGCTTCAGGGAGTCAAACGAGATTCCGGACGAGATCACGAGTCCCGCTATGACGAGAAAGAGCCCGAGCGTGTCGCCGATGCCGGACGCGTGCATCCGGTTCATGATAAAACCGAAGCGGAAGACTCCGGTGACGGCGGAAGCGAAACAGAATACGCCTGCAATAAGGCAGGCTGCCGTCAGCGCGAAGCGAATCCATTCTGCCATGCTCCCGTCACCCCCTCTCTTCCGTCCGACGGACGCCGTCCGCCTTCCCGTTCTCATCAGGCCCGAACCGCCTCCTCCTCGTCTTTTTCCCGCCCTTTGCCGGAAAATACGGATTCTTCGGATCCGCCGGCAGGTAGGTGGTCGCCAGCATCAGCACCGCGACGAAACTGATCATCGCGTAGATCAGGGCGACATCGACAAGGTAGGCCTCCCCGAGAAACCGGGACAGGATCGCGATGCTGCAGATGACCATCGTCCCCAGCATGTTGACCGCGAGAATCCGGTCGGTGATCCGGGGCCCGATGACCGCCCGGATCAGCATGATCCCGATGAGAACGGCGAACGCGGTCAGGACGGACAGGTAAAGAATCTGATATGCTGTTTCTATGGACGCCATACCGCATCTCCCTCCGTAAACATTAATATGCGGACATGACCGCCGGCGCGGTCATCGCGCGGCGATGATACCGCCCCGCTCAGTGGAATCTCCGGAGCAGCTTCACGAACGGGGATTCCTCGATTCCCTCCGCGTATTCCTTCCGCAGGCAGTGCACCATGAAGTAGTCCCCCTCCTGAAAGAGCGTGAATGTCCCCGGCGTCAGAGTGATCGAGTTGGCCAGGAGCACATTCTGGAGTTTCGACGGAAGCCCGGAGTGGAACTCGATGATCTCGGGCTCCGGCTTCTCCCGGCGTCCGAGCGCGAGTCTCATCACGACGAGCGCGGATTTCACGATTTCGGCGAAGAGCGTCAGGATGTATACCGCGATCAGCGGCGTGTTGCGCAGGATCCTCAGCTCATTTCTGGGCCCATACCCAAAAAGCTGAAACGCAAAAAAAGCGGCAGCCGCCGCAATCACCACCCCAAACACCACAATCTCGGTTGTCACTCTCCCGTTCAGGATCAGCCAGAGAACAAAGTAGAGTATCAGCATCGCTTATCTCATCCTTCCTATAACGAGGGGATGCACAAGGCCCTCACGTCACAGCACCCCGCGGTAGGCCCTGATGTCCGCCGCGAGCGCCTCGATCCTGTCACCGGCGGAGTACTCGCGCTCGACGATATAACCTTCACAGCCGTTCCTGTCGGCAAACTCCGCGAGCTTCGCCCAGTCCACGATCCCCCTGCAGGCCGCGCAGTTGATCCTGTCGAGGCTGGCGAGCTTCTCCCTGATCTCGGGCGGGAGGATCACATTTCCGTTCTCATCCCTCTTGATGCCATGCAGGTTGAGCGGCTCCTGGGGCCCGACGACCTCGCTGCTCTCCTTCACGTGGATGAGCCTGACTCTCCCGCTGTAGGTCCGCACGAATTCGACGGGGTCATATCCCGCCGCCGCGCACCAGCCCGCGTCCAGCTCAAAGCTCACAAGGCCGGGATCCGTCTCGTTCATCAGCGTGTCGATCACCGTCGTCTCCCCGCAGGGAAGAAACTCCTGCGTGTGATTGTGGTAGACGAAGACGAGCCCGGCGTCCCTGCACGAAGTCCCGATCCGGTTCATCTTTTCGGCGAAGCGGTGAACCGCGTCGTCGTCCGGCATCGGCTCAACCCCGAGTCCGATGAACTTCATCCCGACCGTCCGCGCGTAGGGAATCATCCGTTCGACGCTGTCGGAACCCGGCGCGTGCATCGAGACGGCCGCAAGGCCGTACCGGCCGAGAAGCTCTTTCATCTCCTCCGCGGGAACCTGGTAATTCGGGCCGAACAGCTCGACGCCGTCGTAGCCGAGCTCCGAGGCCGTCTTCAGGTTCTCCCGGGTGTCATTGTGCTTCCCGTCGGAAAATGAATACATCTGCAGATTGATCTTTCTCATAAAACCCCCAAACCAAAAAGCAAAACGCAGGCTCCCCGGCGGCAGCGTATCTCCGCTCCCTGCCATCCGGGAACAGATACAATATAACACATTCGCCCCCGGGGTGGTATAATGAAACCCGTTCCCGCAGGCAGATTCCGCGGGACAGGGAGACCAGGAGCCCGGGAGATGAAACAGATCAATTTCGCCGATGACCACATCACCGCCAATGTCATGAGAACCGCGGTGCCGATGCTGATCGCGCAGACCGTAAACCTGCTGTACAGCATCGTCGACCGCATCTTCATCGCGCGCATCCCCGGCAGCGGGACGGCCGCTCTCGGCGCCGTCGGCCTCTGCTTTCCCCTGATCATCCTGGTGACGGCATTTACGAATCTCATCGGTATGGGCGGGTCGCCGCTCTTCGCAATTGAGCTCGGGAAGCGGAACAGGGACGGGGCGCGGAAGATCATGTGCGTGTCATTCACCCTGATCGTGCTCTCGGCAGCCCTCATTTTCGCCGCCTTTGAAATCTTCGCTGAACCGATGCTGTGCCTGATCGGCGCGTCGGAGGGACAGGCTCTCGCCGTCAGCACCACCTATCTTCGAATCTATCTCACGGGCACCTTCTTCCAGATGACGGCGATCGGCATGAACCCGTTCATCAACGCCCAGGGCTTTCCGGACATCGGCATGCGGACCGTCGTCATCGGCGCGGCCGCGAATACGGTCCTCGACCCGGTCTTCATCTTCGGTCTGGGTATGGGGGTCAGGGGCGCCGCGATCGCGACCGTCATCTCCCAGGGGCTGTCCTCCGCCTCGGCCCTCTCCTTCCTCCTCGGGAAGAGATCGCCCTTAAAGCTCCGGCTCCTCCGGCGGGACGAACTTGCGGGCTCGCGAAGGGAGATCGTCGACATCCTGAGCCTCGGCTCCTCCGCCTTCGTCATGCAGGCGACGAACAGCCTCGTGTCCATGTGCTGCAACAGCGTCCTTTCGAGGATCGGCGGCGACATCTATATCTCCGTCATGGCCATCGTCGCCTCCGTCAGGCAGCTGCTCGACGTGCCCGTGCTTGCGTTCGCGGACGGCTCGTCGCCGATGATCAGCTTCAACTACGGCGCGGGCAACGGCGGCCACGTGAGGAAAATCATCCGGACCGTCTCGCTGATCGGAATCAGCTACACCGCCGTGGTCTGGCTGCTGATCAGCCTGTATCCGGCATTTTTCATCTCGATCTTCAGCGGAGACGCCTCCATCCTGGCCTACGCCGTCCCGGCCCTGCACGTCTACTTCTTCGCCTTCGTATTCCAGGCGCTGCAGTACAGCGGCCAGACGGTCTTCAAGGCGCTCGGGAAGAAGAAATACGCGATCTTCTTCTCCCTCTTCCGCAAGGTCATCATCGTGATCCCTCTCACGTTCCTGCTCCCGTACGCGTTCGGGCTCGGGACCACCGGCGTGTTCGCGGCGGAACCGGTCTCCAACGTGATCGGGGGGACGGCGTGCTTCCTGACGATGGCGGCGGTGGTGAGGAGGGAACTCGCCTGAGCCTCTCAGTGTCTCCTTCTCCCGTGCCTCCGGATCCCGAAGTGGCACCTGTCGCAGACCCCGTACCTCGCGTTCCAGGGCAGCTGTCTCCCGCACTCGCGGCACCTTCTCCCGGTGAGCTCCTGCTTCTCGAGGATCTTCATGATCGCGAGCGACAGCTTCTCCTTCACCTCAAGGATCTCCGGGATCCCCTCGGGATGCCCGAACCGGTCCATGTAGGCGTAGATGAGGTCACACACGTGGAACGCCTCCTCGTACTTCGGGAGATCCGAGGCGTTCCCGTTGGCGGGCACCCTGTCCGGCAGGTACTTTTTGTAGCCGAACTCCGTCCCGCTGCTCTCGCACTCGAACATCTCCCTCCAGATCTGGATGAGCTCCTCATTTTCCTCATCGAAGGCCATCGTCACAAATCTGTAGATCAGGTATTTGTCCTCTGAATTCTCCTCGAGTGACCTGGCCATCAGGATCTCCCTCTCGGCCAGGTTCTTGCGGAACCCGGGGCTCACCTCCATCTCGGCCCACTGGGTCAGGATCTCTGAAAGCGGCGCTCCGATCCGGAGGAGCTCCTCCGGAAACGCGACCACGGCCTCCTCGTCCTGGGGCAGGGACTCCGAGAGCGCGCCCTCGATCAGCGGCGCGTCGTAGAGCGTATTCACGAGCCCCTCGTCGAAGATCCCGTATCTCCCCGCCCTTCCCGCGATCTGCTGAATCTCCGCCGGCCGAAGATCCCGTCTCTCGTACCCGTCAAACTTGTCCGTCTGGAGGAACACGATTCTCCGGACCGGCATATTGAGGCCCATCCCGATCGCGTCGGTGGCGACGACGATGTCGGTATCCCCCTCCCGGAAGCGCCTCGCCTCCTCGTAGCGCACGTCGTAGGGAAGCGCCCCGTAGATAATGCTGCAGGTCTTCCCGTTCTTCTGAAGATCCGAGGCGACGGCGTGAACGTCCCGCCTCGAGAAGACGATCAGGGCGTCCCCCCTCCTCACGTCCTCGGGGAACCGGAAGGGCCGGTGCTCAAACATGAGCGGAGTCATGCGCTCGTGGTACACGACCTCGAACGTGTCCCCGCACTCGCTGATCAGGCGCTTCAGCAGGCTCTCCGCCGAGGGGGCCGCGCAGACGTGGACGGTCCCGGCGCGCACGCCGAGGATCGCCGCGGTCCAGGCGCCGCCCCGTTCCTGGTCGGTCGCCATCTGGGCCTCGTCGATGACGGCGACCTCGTATCTCTTCTTGAAGTCGAGCATCTCGATCGTCGAGGACCTGAGCCAGGCGCCCTCGACGACCCTTCTCTCCTCCCCGGTCACGAGCGTGCAGTCCGCCCCCGCCCTGTTGAGCGTGTCGTACTGTTCGTAGGCCAGAAGGCGGAGCGGGGCGAGGTAGACACCGCTGTCCGCGTTCTTCAGGGCTTCGATCGCGTCGTGTGTCTTTCCGGAATTCGTCGGCCCTATGTGGATGATGAACTTCCTCTTCATTGCCCTGGCGAGCGGGAAGAGGTCCGGGTAATGCCCGGGGATCACGTCCGCGATCCCCATCGCGATCAGTCCCTGGCGCTCATAGCGCAGCATTCCCTCCCGGACCGCTCCGGTGTAGCGCTCATTTTCCTCAAGGAGTTCCACGATGCGGTCGTAATCGTAATTCTTCCGGAGGAACTGGTCCTCGTCCACGTCCTCGGTGATCCTCGAGGCGATCTGCGAGAGAAGAATCGAGGCCGACTCCCCGGTGTCCTCGCTCCCGACCAGCTCCCGGAGGAACGGGTCCTTCTCGCAGAAGAGGTAGACCAGCGCCGCGCCGGCGTTGATTCCCGCCCCCTGCAGGCGCTCAAAGAGCATAAGGAGGAACGGCTTCAGCTTGAACCGCTTAACGAAGAGGTCCCAGTTGTCGGCGGAGAGTTCCTCCGTCCTGCCCACGGACATCCCCGGGTCGGGCGGAAGCTCCACCATGACGCGCATCGCGTCCGAGCGGATATAGGCGTCGGCGAGTTCCCGCTCCTTCTCCATCACGGCCTCGCAGTTGTTCTCGTAGAACTCCTCGGGATCGAGGGAGCTGATGTAGCTCCTGGAGATCTTCCTGAGTCTCTTCGCGATCTCCCTCCTCGCCTCCCGTCTCGCCGCCTGCTTCCTCCTCAGGACCTTCTTCGCGAGATCCCTGACAAAGATCGGATTATAGCGGATCTCCCCGGTGCGGATCTCCTGATAATATGAGCTGCGCTCCAGGGCTTCGCGGTAGCGGGCCTGGTACTCCCGCGTCTTCTTGTAGCTCATGACGACGCTCTTCTTCGGAGCGCTCCCGTCTCTGTAGCAGCCCTGTCTCGCGTACCTTGACGCTTCCTTTATACATCGCTCCATGTACTGGTCGATCAGCGCCCCGGCGGCCTCCGCCTCGTCGACGGGGGGAACCGGAAGCGCGTCGGCCTCCCGCGTCAGCGCCCGGAACTCAGCTTCCAGTTTCTTCCTGTCACTCATGTCGGTTACTCCCCCTTAAGCACCACCGTCCGGAAAACGTGCCCGACCGCCTCGAGGAAGGGGCCGAACACGTCGCTCGTCCTGATCTTCAGGCTCGACGTGTTGACGCAGGGGTGGCATCCGAGAAACTCGCCCTTAAGGATGTCCTCGTCCACGAGCAGCTGCACCACCTTCTCCCTGTCGTTCATGAGGCCCATCACGCTCACGGCGCCCGGCATGATGTCGAGATACTTCAGCATCAGCTCCTCCGGGGCGAACGACAGCCTCGCGCACCCGATCTGCGGGGGGATCTCCTTCGTCTTAAAGGGCTTGTCCCCCGGCATCATCAGGAGGTAGAATTCCGTCTTCTGCCGGTTTGTCAGGAAGAGATTCTTGCAGATCGTCGCGCTCAGCACCGCGTCGACCTCGAGGCAGTCCTCCATGGTCTCGGCGCGGCGCTCATGGTCCGTCTGCCAGTACTCGATCCCGAGCCGGTCGAGAAAATCATAGGTTCTTATCTCGCGCTCTTCCCTGCCCGCCATACTGTCGGGCCTTCCGTGGTGTAATTCCATCATATGTCACCTCTCCCCGAGAAGCATCTCGGTCAGCATCGTCTGTGGATGATCGGGATCCCTGTTGAAAACATCGATCGCGTCCCGGTCCCCGCTCCTGTAGGAAAATGCCGGGAAAAGAAACCCGTATTCCGGCTTCCCGGGTTCGTACGACCCCTTAAGCGGGCTGACGGCGCAGACCATGAAGTCGTAGACCACCTCGGACTCATAGAGGTATCCGCCGTCCGTCGACTTCATCGGGACGTCGTAGGAGCCTGTGGAGATATTGATCCCGTAGGGCCCGTCGGACTCATAGAAGATCCCGATCTGTTCGTAGAGTGCCTCCATCAGGAGGTCGTTCTTCAGGCCGCAGGCGAGGATCCGCATGAGCAGGCTCCACATGCTGTTCGCGCCCTTCCCGCTCTCCGGGAACCGGCGCTCAACGAGCTGCTCGTTCGTCTTCGCGAACGGCACCGTCTTCGCGAGCGCGAGCTGCCTCGTCTTCTCCCCGTTGTCGAGACTGAGGAAAGCCGTGTTAAATGTCTCGTCGATCTCTCCCCCGTCCGTCATATAGGCTCCCGCGACCCTGCTGAAGCAGGTCCGCGTGAGGGTCATCCTGCGCGTGAGTTCGAGCATATCCGCTCTGTCTATCATGGCACTCCTCCGGAAACGCCTTCTTACTCCGCCGTCCCTGTGGTAGAATACTGACAGGACACAGAAGTCATTGTAACACCCAGGGGCTGGAAAAGGTACATCGATGTCTATCTTCAGAAAGCTGAACGAAACTTCCGACCGCCGCGTCCGCCTGACGGAGACGCCGGTTCCCCGGCTCATTCTCGAGCTCGCGGTGCCGACGATCCTCAGCATGCTGGTGACCGGGATCTACAACACGGCGGATACATTTTTCGTCGGAAGAATCTCGACGGAGGCGACCGCGGCGGTCGGCCTCGTCTTCTCCGTTATGGCGATTATCCAGGCTTTCGGGTTTCTCTGCGGCCACGGTTCCGGCAACTACCTCTCCAGGATGCTCGGCGCGGGCAACCGGAAAGAGGCCTCCGAGATGGCGTCCACGGGATTTGCCGTCGCCCTCATCGTCGGCGCTTCCCTCACCGCGCTCGGTTTCCTCTTCATGGATCCGGTCACCCGGCTTCTCGGCCGCGGCGCGACGGAGGAGACGCTCCGCCAGACGGAGAGCTACATGCGGATCATCCTGGTCGGCGCTCCGCTCATGACCGGCCAGTTTGTCGTCAACAACCAGCTTCGCTTTCAGGGGAGCGCCGTCTACGCGATGGTGGGCATCCTGTCCGGGGCTTTCCTCAACATCCTGCTCGACCCGCTCTTCATCTTCGTCTTCCGCATGGGGGTGGGCGGAGCGGCGGCGGCGACCGTGTGCGGCCAGGCCGTAAGCTTCACCGTCCTCCTTCTCGGAAGCAGGCAGGGCGGCAACATCCGCTTAAGCGTACGCAGCGTCCGCATCAACACCCACTACATCTTCGAGATCATCAATGGCGGCATTCCATCCCTGTTCCGTCAGGGACTCGCCTCTGTCTCCGCGATCCTTCTCAACGCCTCCGCCGGCCAGTGGGGCGGGGACGCGGCGATCGCCGGCATGTCCGTCGTCTCCCGCGTGCTGATGCTGATCTGCAGCGTCGTGATCGGCTTCGGCCAGGGCTACCAGCCCGTGTGCTCCTACAACTACGGGGCGAACCTGACGGCGCGGGTGAAGGAGGGCTACTACTTCTGCGTCAGGTACGCGACGGTCTTCCTCTCCGTCTTCGCCTGCCTTCTGCTGGTCTTCGCCCCCCAGGTCGTCTCCTTCTTCCGAAATGACCCCGCGGTCATCGCGGTCGGGAGCCGGGCCCTCCGCTTTCAGGCGGCTGCCCTGCCGCTCATGGGCACGATCTTCATCTCAAACATGATGCTCCAGTCGATCGGAAAGGGGCTGAAGGCCTCGATCACCGCGTCCGCGAGAAACGGCTTCTTCTTCATCCCCCTCATCCTGATCCTGCCCCGCCTTCTCGGGCTCACCGGCGTCGAGATCACGCAGGCCTGCGCCGACGTGCTCTCCTTCGCGCTGGCGGTGCCGATGGCGTGGTCCGAGCTCAGGAAGATGTAGTGCCCTCCCTCTTGCTCTCAAGCTCGAAGTAGCGCTCCATCTTCTGCTCCGCCTCGGCGTCGACGGCCTCTTTTTCGGCGGCCAGCTCCGCGAGACGCGCGTAATCGGACGCGTATTTCTCCATCTCCTCCAGAAGGCGCGCGCTTTTCGCCTCGAGCTCCTCAATCCTGGGCATGAGGCGGTCGTATTCGTGCTGTTCGGAAAATGTCAGACCCCTCTTCGCCGACCGCTCCGCGGCTTTCTGCGCCCGGTAGGCTTCTGCGCCCGCCGAGGTCCCGGAGTCCTCCCGGCCCTGGAGGCCGCTTTCCCCCGGCGCCGCCCCCTCTTCACCCTGTCCTCTCTCCTCCCTGTGCCTCAGGTAATCCTCATAGCCGCCCTCGCTCCGGACAATCCGTCCCTCTCCCTCAAAGGAGAAGATTCTGGTCACAACCCGGTCGAGGAAATATCTGTCGTGGGACACCGCGATCACGATCCCCGCGAAATGATCCAGATAGTCCTCCAGAATCCGCAGCGTCGCGATGTCCAGGTCATTCGTCGGCTCGTCGAGGATCAGGATATTCGGGTTCTCCATCAGCACGCGGAGAAGGTACAGCCTCCTCTTCTCCCCTCCCGACAGCCTCGCGACCGGCGTGTACTGCATCTCCGGGTCGAAGAGAAAGCGCTCACACATCGACGCCGCCGACACGAGGCCGTCCGCCGTCCGGATGTACTCCGCGGCGCCGCGGACACAGTCGATGACGCGGCCGGTCTCGTCGAGAGCTTCATTTTCCTGGCTGAAGTACCCGAATTTCACGGTCTGTCCGACCTCCACCGTCCCTTCGTCCGGCTCATCGAGCCCGAGGATCACCCTGAGCAGGGTCGTCTTGCCGCAGCCGTTCGGACCGATGATACCGATCCTGTCCGTCTTCAGAAAATGGTACGTGAAATCGCTGAACAGCGTCCTGCCGCCTATACTCTTTGAGATGCCCTCCAGGTCGACGATCCTGCCCCCGAGTCTCGAGGGCAGCGACTTCAGCTCCACCTCCCGGTCCTCGACAATCTTCTCCCGGTCCCGCAGCGCCTCAAAGCGGGCGATGTGGGCCTTCTGCTTCGTCGACCTCGCCCTCGCCCCGCGCATCATCCAGGCGAGGTCCTGCCTGTAGAGGGCGGCGGCTTTCCGCTCGGCGGCGCGGGCGTAGTCGAGCCGCTCGGCCTTCAGTTCGAGGTATCTCGAGTAGTTGGCATCACAGCTGTAGACGCTGCCCCTGTCGATCTCAAGGATCCGGTTCGAGACGCGGTCCAGGAAGTAGCGGTCGTGCGTCACCATGAGGACCGCCCCCTTGAATCCCGTTAGAAATGTCTCCAGGAAGCCGCTCATGTCGCTGTCCAGATGGTTCGTCGGCTCGTCCAGGACCAGGAGTTCGCAGGGAGTCAGCAGGGCTGCCGCGAGCGCGGCTCTCTTCTTCTGCCCCCCGGAGAGCGTCTCCGGCGACACGTCCGGGTCCGTGATGCGAAGCTTCGCGAGCATCGCCCTCGCCTCGCCGGTCACGTCCCAGTGGGCTTCGCGGCCCGTGATGCGGGCGGTGACATTTTCGAGAACGGTCATCGACGGATCGAACACCGGATTCTGGGGGAGATAGGAGATGCGGACATTGCCGCCCCTCGTGACCTGCCCCGCGTCGGGCTCCTCATCGAGGGCGGCGATCCGAAGGAGCGTGGTCTTCCCGGTCCCGTTCACGCCGATGACGCCGATCTTGTCGGCGTCACTGATCCCGACGGTTACGTCGTCGAGGAGCATTCTGGAATTATAGGATTTGCTGACGTGTTCGAGGTTCAGGATATTCATACGGAAAATACTCCCTTTCTCACGGAAGGCCTCTCTGCTTCACCGCAGCCGCGATGAGGAGCGCGGCCTGGACGGCGATCATGACAGGGATACCCGCGGCGAACACCGGCTTCCTCGTCTTGTGGCGGAAGAGTCTCATCGAGAGGTAAGCGCCGGCCGATCCCCCCGCGAGGGCCAGCAGGAGCAGCGTCTTCTCGGGGATTCTCCACTCGTTATGAAGGGCCCGCCGCTTGTCGGCGGCGAATACGATAAATGCCAGCAGGTTCACCGCTGCCAGGTACACTGCCGTCAGCACGCCGATACCTCCGGATGGTCAGAATCTGTCAGTTTATTCGGATATTGACGGACTCTAAGTTACCTGCGTTTCCCGTAAAAGTCAATGATTCCGGGTTCAATTCGCGGCGCCTCCCCCAAACTGGTCATATAAAATAATTATCTACTGGTAGTTTAAACAAGGTCAGATGATTGTATAATGAACCCAGTCGTCAACACCCGATAAAGAAACACCGGAGGAATTCGCCATGACAGCCAGAACCCAGGAAATCCCTGTCAGAACCATCACCGCCGCCGCCATGCTGACTGCGCTCAACATCATACTCAGCAGCTTCGGCATCCCGGTGCCGGGCGGCCATTTTTACCTGAATGACGTCGTCATCTGCACGGCCGCGCTGCTGCTCGGCCCGCTGCCAGCGTTTGTCGTCGGCGGAATCGGCGCGTTCCTCGGGGATATGTTCTTCTATCCGACGCCGATGTTCGTGTCGCTCGTGACGCACGGGCTTCAGGCCGTCGTCATCTCGATCATGGCGCACAGGGGTTCAGCCGGCAAGGAACCCGAGTACCGCGGGTCCGTCGCGGGAGTGACCGTCGGCGCGGTGATCATGGTCGTGGGCTATTCGCTCGGCAGGGCTTTCATCTACAGCACTCCCGCGTACGCGATTATGAAGCTTCCGTTCCAGATCCTGCAGGCGGCGATCGGCGCCGTCGCGAGTATCGTCCTCGTCTTCCACGCGGGCCTTAAGAGATTCGCGGAGAGTCTGTAAGGGACGGTCCGGGAGATCCGTCCCGGAACGCGATCTTCGCGATATCCGGAACCGGGACCCTTCTGCCGTCCGTAAAGACGAGTTCCTTCCGCGCGTCGTCGATCTTCCTCGCCCTCCCGGAGAAATCGCGGTACGCGCCCCCTTCCTTCCTGCTGTCGGGGACAAAACACGTGACGGTGATCTCGGGCTCCCCGGGAAGCCGTTCCCGGAGCAGGGCCAGCTGCATGTCCAGTTCGTCCGCCGCGTCATCCCGGAATTCGATTCTCTCATCCGTGAAACGGGCCGTCTCGGCGACGGCATCACCGTATCCCGTCAGCGCCGCGAACGGGCTGAACTGGGCCGCCTTCTGCTCCATACTGAGCGGCGGGCGGGACGTGGAGACGGGGCGCCTGAGGTAAAGGATGTCCCCGTACCGTCTCTCACACTCCCTCTCCGCGGCTCTCATTTCCCCGGATATCCTGTCTTCGGTCCCCCTTCCGGGGAACCGGCCGTCATCCTTCATCCGATGTTCTCCCTGTCCGCCGCTTCTAAGAAGCGGCCTTCTTCCGTGCCTCCCGCCATCAGGCTTTCCGATGCCCCCCGATCTGCTCGTTTCTCTGCCTTCCGGTCGCGCCCTCCTCAAGGCTCGTCCCCCGGAGAATGGCGTTCTTCCCGAACTTCTTCTGAATCTCAAGCACAGCCTCCTGTGCCCGCCGCTCCCTCGTGAGCGCTCTCTCCTCTGCCTCCCTGCGCCTCTCCCTCTCCCCGTAATCGGTGAAGAGGTCGAGCTGCTCATAGGCTGGCTCCGCCGGCGGCGCGTCCTGTTCGGAGATGACATGGTTCGCCGCTATCGAGATCCTCCTGATCAGAAGCACCGGATTCAGGATCTCCGCAGAGAGCGCCATCGCCGCGTCGGTGATTATGCGGGAGGAGGAGGTAAAGCGGGACAGATTCGTGCTCCCGTGCGCGTGTTTCGGAACTTTTCTGCCGTACCAGTCCGTCGTGACAGGTCCCCCGTACAGTTTCCTGATATCAGGATTGTCCAGATTTTCGCGGTCGTAGTTCACCGTCAGCACGATCTGGTCCGTCACGAGCATCCTGCGCAGGAGCTCAAGCGCCAGGCGGTCCGCCATCTCGCGGATCACCAGCTTTCCCCTCTCAAAGGTGTAAGGCTCCGGCAGCACCTGGCCCTCGCCCACGCTGCTGCTCCCGGGCCTGTAGGCCCGGATCGCCCGCATCGTGGTGTCGTCAAATCCCCACGCGTGATCGATCAGGTGCTGCGCGTTTACGCCGAAGAGGTCAAAGAGCAGGTCCTCCCGCTCGACGGATGCCCTCGCGATGTCGCCCATCGTGAGGATGCCGTGCGCTTCCAGTTTCCGGGCGTACCCTTTCCCGACGCGCCAGAAATCGGTCAGCGGCCTGTGAGTCCAGAGGTACCGCCTGTAACTCAACTCGTCGAGCTCCGCGATCCGGATCCCGTCCGCGTCGGGCTGCATGTGCTTCGCCATCATGTCCATGGCGACCTTGGCCAGGTAGAGGTTCGTCCCGACCCCTCCCGTCGCCGTGATGCCCGTCTCCCTCTGAACCTCGGAGATCAGCTTCGCGCAGAGCTCCGAGGCGGTCATGCCCATGGGACCGAGGTAGCCCGAGACGTCGATCAGGACCTCGTCGATCGAGTAGACGTGGATGTCCTCCGGCGCGATGTACCTGAGGTAGATCCCGTAGATGCGCGTGCTGTAATCCATGTACAGCTGCATGCGCGGGGGCGCCGCGATGAAGTCGAGCATGAGGGAGGGATCCGAGGCGAGCTCCCCCGCGTCCGCGGATTTTCCGGAAAACGGCCTCCCTCCGTTCGCCGCCATCCTCCCCTCGTTGACACGCCTGACCTGCTCCGTGACCTCAAAGAGGCGCGCCCTGCCGGGTATGCCGTGCGCCTTGAGGGAGGGGGAGACAGCGAGACAGATCGTCTTCTCCGTCCGGCTCACGTCGGCGACCACGAGATTCGTCGCCAGCGGGTCCAGCTTCCTCTCCCTGCACTCGACGGAGGCGTAAAATGATTTGAGATCTATCGCGATAAACATATCCCATCCATCCCGGGTGTCAGATGCCCTTCATCTCCGGAAACGCGAACCCGGCCGCCCGCCGGATCCAGCCCTCCGCCACAGTCCCCGTTCCGGGTCCGACGCCGTGGTCGACGCCGCGGAAGATCTCGCACTCATAAGGCACGCCGGCGGAGCGGAGCGCGTCGGCCATAAGGCGCGTGTTGCACGCGGGAACCGTCGCGTCGACGTCGCCGCACCAGACGTAGGTCCGGGGATACGACTCCGTCACGTGCCGTTCGATGCTCGTGAGGCGCTCCATCTTCTCTGACGCGTCCACGCCCAGCAGGTTGTCCCGTGTCCCCATGTGCGTCAGCGCGCGGTCCATCGTGATCACGGGGTAGGCCAGAACGATGGAGCCGGGCTTCGGAAGTCCGTATCTGCGGTAACCCAGATGCTCCGTCCCGAAAGCCGCGGCGAGATGGCCGCCCGCCGAGGAACCCCATACCGAGTAGTTCTCCGTTTCAACGCCGAAGGCGCCGGCATTTTCGAGAATCACGCTGACCGCCCTGGCGGCGTCGTCCATGGGTGCCGGAAACGCGGCCTCCTCCCCCACCCTGTAGTAGAGGATGAAAGCCGATATCCCCATCCTGTTCAGCGCCTTCGCGAACGGGACGCCCTCGATGAAACTGCAGACAGTAAAGTATCCCCCGCCCGGAATGATCAGCGCGAACGGATGCTTCTTCCCGTCGCGGATCACGAAGCGCCGGTCGAGGGCAAACCCGCTCTTCTTTCTCGAATCGAAGAAGAGCTGGATCCGGTCCAGGTCCTTCGGCGGCCTCGTGTGTATGAACCGCTTCCCTGTGAAGCTCACCTCCCTTGCCAGGAACTCCCGCGCAAGCGTCCCGGCCATCTCTTTCTGGCGGTCATTGAATCCGTGCCCCGCTCCGTCGATGATGACGAGCTCACTGTTCCTGGTCCCGCCGGCCGGCTTCTCCCTGCCCGGGCGGTAAGCCTCGTAGGCGCGGCGGGCGTAGTTGACGTTCACAACCTTATCCGCGGATCCGTGCAGGATCAGCACGGGGCCCCGGTAAGCCGCGATCTCTCTGAACGGATCCATGTCCATCACGGACTCCGCGTAGGCCTTCCCGAGCAGCATCGGGCCGCACCGGAACGTATCCGGGACCTTCTTCGGATCAAATTTCGCGAACATCATCCGGCCCCGCCTCGCGTCGTCCGGGATGCAGAAGGCCGGGTACAGGAGGATCAGCTTTTCGACGTTCTCCGGCCTCGACGCCGCCGCGAGCGCGCTGACAAAGCCGCCCTGGGAACTCCCGGCAAGGATCACGCGATCCGACCCCGTGTCCGTGAGCGCGCGGTCGATGACGGCCGACAGGTCCCGCTTCTCGGTGAGAACCGACATCTCCGTCGTCTTCCCGTCGCTTGTCCCGTTAACACAGCCGCCGCAGAAATCAAATGTGTAGCAGATGTATCCGATATCGGCGAGCAGTTCCGCGAAGGGCCTCATATCGCGCTGGTCGCCCATGAATCCATGGCTCAGGATGGCCGGAGAGGCGTGCCTCGTCTCAGCGGGGGTAAACTTCAGGCCCCTGATGGTGAGGCCGTCTCTCTTCGTTTCAAAGGCTGTTACTTCTGCTTTCATCGTTCGCACCTCCGGACTGCTCATATGTTCCCGTCCCCGCCGCATTCTCCGCCGCAGGCCGGGCCGCCTGTCCTGCGGAAGCATCCGGCGGAACCTACCGGCCGGACCCGGTATCAATTATATCATCGCGGAAAGAGCGGAACAATGCGCCATTTATGTGTTACAATCAGGGGAGTCCGCGTAAGGCCCCCGGCGCCGCGGACCGGATGCCATCCGTACTTGATGAAAGGATTATAAAGATGACAGACAAGACCAGAGACATGCTCGCGCGGCTCAACGCCATCCTCGACGAGGAGGACCTTCTCGACCAGGCCGCCCACTCCGTCCAGTTCGACATGGAGACGCTCTGCCCCGTAAAGGGAATGGAACAGAAAGGCGAGGTTCTCTCCTATCTCACCAACAAGATCTTCCTCCTCCGCAGGCTTCCCGAGTTTCTCGAGGCAGCGGCCTTCCTCTATGACGCGAGGGATGAGCTCGATGAATTCGACCGCGCGCTCGTGGAATCGATTCATCGGCACGAGGTCCGCACAAGAAGAATCACGCCTGAGCAGGACCGGGAGTTCTCCAGGATCGAGAGCAAGGCCTACGCGGACTGGCTCTCGGCGAAGAAGGCCTCCGATTTCAGCCTGTTCGCCCCGTCCCTCACAGCGGTCCGGGACACGGAGCTGACGAGGATCGAGCTCATGGAGGAGAAGTCCCCCGTCCGCTACGACAATCTGCTGGACCTCTACGAGAGAGGGATGACGTCCTTCGTGCTGGACGACGTCTTCGGGCGCTGCAAGGAGCGCCTGGTCCCGCTTCTTAAGAAGATCAGCGGGAGCCCGAAGAAGATCCGGAGCGACTTCCTCTCCCGAAGGGTCGGCGACGGCGCCCAGGAGCGCATGGCCAGATACCTGCTCGATACAATCGGCTTCGACATGAGCCGCGGGGCGCTCTCCACGACCGAGCATCCATTTACCGACAGCCTGGGCCCGGACGACGAGCGCGTGACGACGCACTACTACCCGGAGATGTTCACCTCCAGTATGTACAGCGTCATTCACGAGGGCGGCCACGGGCTCTTCGACCAGAACCAGCCCCGGGAGAGCTTCGCGCACCACATATCCGGCCTGAAGACGATGGGCCAGCACGAGTCGGTCTCCCGCTTCTACGAAAATATCATCGGCCGCTCAGAGGCATTTATCAGCCTGATCTTTCCGAAGGCCGCGGAGATCTTTCCCGACGCGCTCTCCGACGTGACGGAGCGGGAATTCTACGAGGCGGTCAACATCGTCCGGCCCTCCCTCATCCGCACGGAGGCGGACGAATTCACCTACACGTTCCACGTCATCATCCGCTACGAGATCGAGAAAGCGATCGTGAACGGGGATGTCCGGATCGAGGATCTCCCGGAACTCTGGAACAGCAGGTACAGGGAATATCTCGGCGTCAGTCCGGAAGATGACCGGACCGGCGTCCTGCAGGACGTGCACTGGACCTCGGGATTCGGCTACTTCCCGACCTACGCGCTCGGAAATATGTACAACGCGATGTACGCCGCCCGCATGCGCCGGGAGTTCGACCTGGACGGGGCTGTCGCGGAGGGAAGGTTTGACGTGATCAACGGCTGGATGAAGGAAAATGTCTGGAAGAAAGCCGACATCCTCTCCCCGCGGGAATGGATCCTCGACATCACGGGCAGGGAGCTGACCCCGGACGATTTCCTCGACTACCTGGAAAAGAAATACACGGCACTGTACGGAATCTGAAAAGATCCGCGCCTGAAACAGAAACGGCGCTGCACGGGACCGGAAATGGTCCCGCGCAGCGCCGCGCGCGTCTGTCTGAATGCGTCCCGCCTGTCAGAGCACGTACACCCCGTCCGCGTCGAAGTCCAGATACGCCTCCTCGCCGGCCTCGAAGATCCGCTTGTTCACCGGATTGTAGTCCGTGACCTGGACCTGGACGCCGTCGACCATGGCCTGGTAGTACTGGTAGGCTCCCATGAACGTCGACAGGATGACCTCCGCTTTCAGGTGGCCGGAATCCGACAGCTTCACCGCTTCCGGCCGAAGGACCAGCGTCGCGGTCTCCCCGGCCGCGCTCTTCGAGTAGTCGTTGACCGAGATCCTCTGTCCCGCGATCTCAATCTCGGCCTTGTCCCCGTTCTTCGCGAGCACCTTCGCGTCGAGGAAGTTGGCCTCGCCGATGAAATCGGCGACGAACTTCGAGTTCGGGTGGTAATAGATCTCGCGCGGGGTACCGATCTGCTCGACACGGCCCTGGCTCATGATGATGATCTTGTCGGAGATGCTCATCGCCTCCGACTGGTCGTGCGTGACGTAGACCGCCGTGATCCCGACCTTCTGCTGGATCTTCCTGATCTCGGTCCTCATCGTGACGCGCAGCTTCGCGTCGAGGTTCGAGAGAGGCTCGTCGAACAGCAGCACGCCGGGTTCGAGGACCAGGGCTCTCGCGAGCGCGACCCTCTGCTGCTGGCCGCCGGAGAGCTGGTTGGTCATTCTCGCCTCCATCACGCTCAGCTCCACCAGGTCGAGGATACGCATGACGCGCTCCTGGATCTCCTCCTTTGGCACCTTGCGCAGCTTCAGACCATAGGCCACGTTGTCAAAGACGTTGTAATGCGGCAGCAGCGCATAGCTCTGGAAGACCATCGCCGTGTCGCGCTTATTGGGCGTCAGCTCGTTGATGGGCTCATCGCCCAGATAGATCTCGCCCTCGTCCGGGCTCTCAAAGCCGGCGATCATACGCAGTGTCGTCGTTTTGCCGCAGCCGGAAGGACCGAGCAGCGTGACAAAGGAACCGGGCTCGATGGTCAGCGATGTGTCCTTGACAGCATAAAACTCCTTGCCGGTTTTCGGATCCTTATAGATTTTTGATATATGTTCCAGACGGACGCCTTTTTTTATTTTTTCCATGACTTAGTCCTCCTTGATCTTTCGGCTGGTGCCAAAATACTTGATAAAGAGATTCATCAGCAAAACAGCGCTGTAGGTGATGATAATCAGAATGGTCGCAAAGGCGCAGGCCAGACTGAACGCGCCCTTTTC
>CACYEN010000146.1 GCA_902773435.1 uncultured Lachnospiraceae bacterium
GGCCGGCAGACCGGAACCGGCGAAGAGCGGGAAGACCGCGGACGGAATGGATCCGGCGGGAAGCGATACAGCTGAAAACAAGCAGGAAAAAGGAGGAACGGAAGAGATGACAAAGACACTGCATGTGGAAGGAATGATGTGCGTTCACTGTGAGGCGCGTGTCAAAAAGGCGCTTGAAGCCCTCGAGGGAGTCGGGAGCGCCGCGGCCGATCACGAGGCGGGCACCGCCGTCGTCACCCTCACGGGCGAGGTGCCGGACGAGGTCCTGAAGAAGGCCGTGGAGGACCAGGACTACAAGGTGACGGGGATCGAGCTGACAGCCTGAGCCGACGGTCTGAACGGACTGTCCGGCTGACAGCCTGAGCCGACGGTCTGAACAGACTGCCCGTGCTGACAGCCGGTTCCGGCTCTCTGAGTCGACTGTCCGGTCTGACGGTCCGGAAGGACTGCCGGGCATGAGAGGGGGCCGCTGCGAAGCGGCCCTCATTTTATTTTATAAAAGGTATTGACAAGCCTGATATATTTGATAAAATATAATCGGAACACATAATAAATGAACCGATGAATCAGGTCGGAGGTATAGAATGGGTTTTTATGATTATTCCGTGAAAGACACAAAAGGAAACGACATCCCGATGAGCAGCTATGAGGGAAAGGTGGTCCTCGTCGTGAACACGGCGACCGGCTGCGGATTTACGCCCCAGTACAAGGATCTGGAGGAGCTCTACGAGGCGTATCACGACAAGGGGCTTGAGATCATCGACGTGCCCTGCAACCAGTTCGCCGGGCAGACGCCGGGAACCGATGAGGAGATTCATGAATTCTGCACGCTGAAGTACAACACGCAGTTCCCCCAGATGAAGAAGAGCGACGTCAACGGTGAGAACGCGGCCCCGCTGTTCACCTATCTGAAGAGCCAGAAGGGCTTCGAGGGATTCGGAAAGGGCCCGATGGCGCTGATGATGAGCGCCATGCTTAAGAAGATCGACAAGGATTACAAGAACAACCCCGACATCAAGTGGAATTTCACCAAGTTTCTGGTTGACCGCTCCGGAAACGTCGTGGAGCGGTTCGAGCCGACGGCCGACATGAAGCTGGTCGGCGGGAAGGTCGCCGAGCTGATCGGCTGAGGCCTTCCCGGAGGGCGGCTGTTCCGGCCCGGGGCACGCCGCGGAAGAAGCAGAAGAGAAGCCGGGGAGAGCCTCCCGCGGCGCGCAGAAAGGATCTGCCGTATCCGGCAGGATGACAGGAAGGAGAGAAAGATGGCAGTAGTGGTATTGAATGAAAACAACTTTGAGGAAGAAGTTCTGAAGTCGGACATCCCCGTTCTCGTGGATTTCTGGGCCTCCTGGTGCGGACCCTGCAGGATGCTCTCGCCCGTGGTCGAGCAGATCTCCGGGGAAGTCACGGATTTTAAGGTCGCCAGCGTCAACGCCGACGACGAGATGGAGCTGGCCGAGAGGTACGGCATTTCCTCGATTCCCTGTCTGATCGTTTTCAGGAACGGCGAGGAAGCCGCCAGGTCGGTGGGAGTGATTCCCAAGGATAAGATTCTTTCACTTGTCAGGGGCTGAAGAAGGATGAACGGCGCCGCGCTGTCCGTGACGGAGGGCGCGGCCTGTTTTGTCGTCCGGCCGTTCTGACGCGGCTGAAAAGACGAGGGGGTACTGGAGAGAATGAACTACGATCCGGATGAGGCGTTAAAACTGAAAAACCAGCTGTGCTTCCCGCTCTATGCGGCGGCCAGGCGGCTGACGTCGGCTTATACTCCTTTTCTCAAGCCGCTGGGTCTTACCTACACACAGTATATCGTGCTGATGGTTCTGTGGGAGAAGGACGGAATCACCGTCGGCGAGATCGGTGAGAGGCTTATGCTCGACAACGGGACGGTGACCCCTCTCCTGAAGAAGATGGAGACGGCCGGCTACCTGACCAGGAAGAGAAGCAGCGAGGACGAGAGGGTCGTCATCGTTGAGCTCACGGAATCGGGAAGGGGCATGAAGTCCCGGGTGCGCGATATCCCGGGCAAGGTCGGCGGATGCGTGAATCTGCTTCCGGAGGAGGCGGAGACTCTGTACCGGCTCCTGTACAAGGTGATGTCGGGCGCGGATGAAAAGGCGTGAATGGATATTCAAAATTTCTAATCAGGATTTTGAATTTTGCCTGTCTGAAAAGTATCTTTGTTATAATTAATAGTATCCAAAATATATTGAAACATTCTTTTGTATGTAATAATTGACAAATATGGGGTTCTCTCGATACTCTGTATTCAGAAGGGGCTGTCGCACTAATTACTTAGTGCGACAGCCCCGTTTTAGCGTTTTTCGCGTGCGCGGATTTCCGTCAGGCTTTCATGGATTCGATATGCCGGCAGAGGGCGTCGAAGGTCTCCTCGCA
>CACYEN010000147.1 GCA_902773435.1 uncultured Lachnospiraceae bacterium
AGTCCCCGTCGTAGTCCTCGTCCTCGTCGTATTCCTCGTCCTCGTCGTAGTCCTCGCCCTCGTCGTAGTCCTCGCCCTCGTCGTAGTCCTCGCCCTCGTCGTAGTCCCCGTCTTCTTCCGCCTGTCGCGCGGCTTCTGCCTCCGCCTCGCGTCTGGCAGCCTGCTCGGCCTCCCACTGGGCCTCCAGTTCCTTCTGGTACTCGATCTGGCGGATTCTCGCGGTCTCCTCCGCGATCACGTAATACAGCGTATTAGCCTGGTCCCTGACCTCTTCCATCTCCCAGGACGTCTCTTCGGCCCGGATCTGCTTGCGCTCCAGCTGGGCGTTCAGCTCCTCGTTCTGCTCCTCGAGCGCGGCCTTCTGGATCTCAAGTTCCTTCTGCTCGCCTTCCAGCGTGCTCTTCTTGTCCTCGAGGCTCTTCTTCAGCCTGCGGACTTTGGCGACGCTCTTCTTCAGCGCCTCGAACGCCGTCCTGTCGGCCTCCTGGACCTGGGACGCGTACTCCGCCTTGTTGAAGAACTGCGTCAGGTCGCTCGATTCAAGGACAGAGACGGCCCATCCCATGTCGCCGCCGTTCTCATAGATATACTGGATACGCTTCTCCATATCCTCATACTGCCTGTCGCGCTTCACGATCGCCTTGTCCAGTTTCTCCTTCGTGTCGGTGATCTGCGTCTCCGTATCGGCGATCTGGCCCTTGGTCAGCTCGATGCCGGATTCGGCCTCGTTGATCTGCATGACCATGTCGACGATGTCGTAGTTCAGGCTGTCGATCTGGTACATCAGGTCTTCACGGACCGCGGCCAGCTCCTCCAGAGTCGCTTCGGCGTAGTAGAGCTGGTCATAGTGATAGCTCACGGAAGCGCGCAGGTCGGCCTCTTCATCAGCAAAAGCCGGGACCGCGGACCCGGATGCAAGAACAATCGAAAGCAGCAGTGCAAGATTTCTTTTCTTCATGACAGTTATCCCCTTGTAACTCTTATGGGCAAGAGTATAACAAATCATTTCGCAAAGATCAATAATGTTTTACGACTTATTAAGAATTTGTTAAGTTAATTATAAGAATGTTTTATCTGCCGTTCTTCCGCTTTCTGTGGTATAGTAAGTGGGACTTTGCGTCACATGGATTCCTCTTCGAAGAAATATGGATAAGAAGAAAGACCTTACAAAGGAACTGCTGGCCGACTGCTTTCGGGATCTGATGCTGACAGTTTCATTTGATAAAATCACAATCAAGATGATCACCGACCGGGCAGGGCTGATCCGTCCGACCTTCTACAAGCACTTCCAGGACAAGTACGAAGTGCTGGAGTGGATCTTCCGGACGGACGTGACCGACAACGTCGACCTGCTCCTCGACAACCGCATGGAGATCGACGCGATCGTCATGTTCTGCAGGTGCATCGACCGGGACAGGAAGTTCTATCGCCGCGCCTGCCAGATGGAGCCCGGGCCGAACTCATTCGAGGCCATTCTCTCCCGCTATATCCTCGAGGCGTTCCTCCGGGCAGCGGACAACCGGAATATCACGGTCGGCCGCCAGCCCACGCCCGTGACCACCGAACTGATCGCAGGTTTCTACACATCCGGTCTCGCGAACGGGATCCGGGACTGGCTCATGCAGGACAAACCGGTGAGCGCGGAGGAGTTCGCGCAGACATATCAGTACCTCCTGACCCACTCGGTCAGGGACCTGCTGATCAGCCCCTGAATTCTTTCTCCCGCAATCATTATAGTAAGGACGGCTCTCCCCGGCACACGCCGCGTCGCGCGTGCCGGGGAGAGCCGTCCCCGCCTCCGTCTGTCGCCGCCGGGGTTCCCTCTCCGAAAGAGATCGCGCGGGATACCCCGTGCCGGCGGAAAAAATCCCGTCAGAAGATATACGTCAGATAATTGACCAGAAGGTCCGCGCCGCCGAAGAGCACGAGACATCCCCCGATCGTGATGAATTTGTTCATCGGCCCGCACCCGAGCCAGTAGCCGCAGGTAAAGCCGACAATCGCGCTCGCCGCCGTGATGATCGCCGTGACGGCGAGCATCCCGAGAAGCTTAAGCCCCATGAAACCGAATCCGACTCCCGCGATCAGCGCGTCGATCGACGTGATGAACGCCCACAACACGATAATACGGTAGTCGAAATTGTCCTGTTTCTGCTCCTCGATCCTCGTCTTCCGCTTCCTGAAGGACTTGAGAATCATGATCGTGCCGAGAACAAAGAACGTGATCGCCGCGAGGAACGTCCACAGCCTGTTGGCGGAGCGGTGCATCTCACGGAATGCGGGAACACGCGTAATCAGGGACCCCAGAATCATCATCCCGACCTGGAACCCGGTGAACAGAGAGACCACCTTCGTGATCTCCTTCTTATTCACACGCGATATCATCGCGCCTTTATACAAGCAGTAAGCGAATACGTCGAGAGACAGGCCGCTCACGATGACAATGATCTGCCACATTCCCATTTAGAGATCCCCCAAAAACAATCAGTCAGCGTCTATTATATAGGCGCTTCCGAACTCCGGGCAACAGCAATGAGCGGGAAATGTACCGTCTTCGGCTACATTTCCTCCCATGTGTTGCCCTGCCGCTCACTGCCCGCGGTAATCCTTCTCGACCTGGCTGATCATGTCCACCCTGTCCTGGTGGCGGCCGCCCTCGAACTCCGCCCCGAAGAACGCGTCAACGATCACCTTCGCCAGCTCCCTGCCGACGACCCTCGCGCCCACGGAGATAATCTGGCAGTTGTTGTGCCTGACCGCCATCGACGCGGTGTAGGGCTCGCTGCAGACCGCGGCCCTGATTCCGGGGACCTTATTTGCCGCAAGGGAGATTCCGAGACCGGTCCCGCAGACGAGGACGCCCTTGTCCGCCTCTCCCCTCATGATCGCCTCCGCCACGGCGCGGCCGGGCTTCGGGTAGTCGTCGCCCCGGTCGTTCGGGTCGTAATTGCCGTAGTCGACGCACTCGTATCCCTTCTCCCTGAGGTGTTCCATCAGCTGCAGTTTCAGTTCAATCCCCGCGTGGTCACTTCCGAATCCGATCTTCATGGCATCCTCCTTCTTTAAGAGTGTCGCGGCCGCCCCCGCGGCCACCATTGAATAATGATCCTGCCCCGCCCCTCTTCCGGCCGGCGGGACCGTGAGATAACTTTGCCCTTGCGCTCGCAAACTCCGGGTGCTATAATCTCTTTCGGACGGTTAGCTCAATGGGAGAGCACTCGCTTCACGTGTGAGGGGTTGCAGGTTCGAGCCCTGTACCG
>CACYEN010000148.1 GCA_902773435.1 uncultured Lachnospiraceae bacterium
CGGGGAAGAAACTCCTTCCGCCGAGGATAAAGCCCGCGAGAGCGGAGTGCGCCTGTTACCTCTCCTCAGATATCGGCGCGTACGACACCTGCGGGCACCTGTGCCGCTACTGCTATGCGAACAGCGATCCGGCGGCGGTCGCGGCAGGCAGACGGAGGCATGATCCCGGCTCGCCGTTCCTGGTCGGGAACTATATGGAGGGAGATGAGATCCGCGACGTGCCGCAGGAGTCGTGGGTCGATCATCAGATGAGCCTGTTCTGAAACATCGTGTTTCACCTGTTGACAGGCTGATAGAGCAATGCTACAATTCCCGTTGTGCAATAACGATTGCGCAACGGGAATTTTTATGGAGGAAGACGAATGCCGCCGAAACCGAAATACAGCAGAGAAGACATTATCGAGACCGCGATGGATATCATCCGGGACAGCAGCCCGGAAATGATCACCGCACAGGAGATCGGCCGGCGGATGGGATCCTCCTCCCGCCCGATGTTCACCTGGTTCAATACGCTGGAGGAGCTCCGGGCCGCGGCGAAGGACCGGGCCTGGGAGATCTACGACGGCTATGTGGAGCACGGACTCGAAATGACCCCGGCGTTCAAGGGCTTCGCGATGGCTTACGTCCGCTTCGCGAGCCGGGAGCCCAGCCTGTTCCGCCTGCTCTTCATGCGTAAGGCCGAACCGATGAACCTCCTTGAATTCCTGAACCGCGAGGGTCACCTGGAGGCGGTCAGGAAGACCATCATGGAGACGTTCCGCCTGGGTCCGGAGGAGGCTGACCGGCTGTATGAAAACCTTTGGATCTATGTCCACGGCATCGCGACGCTCCTCGCGAGCGGGGCCGTGCAGATGACAGACGGGGAGATCGCCGGGAGGCTCGGGACGATCTGCCGCGGCATGCTGATAACACTGCGCCTGCCGGAGGATGCGCGCACGGGCATCATGCCGGATAAGGACACCGTGGTGCCGGGAACTGTTGAAGATTATTTGAAGACCATTTGAAAACATCGGAATCCAGGATGACAGAAAAAAGTATTATCCGGAAAACCGGAGAACCGACGGGAAAGAGAACCCTCTGGGGGTCGGGAGATTTTTACAAAAAGACGCTGGCCATCGCCGTCCCGATCATGCTGCAGCAGCTGATCCAGAGCATGGTCTCGCTGATCGACAATTTTATGGTTTCGGGCCTCGGCGACATCTCCATGTCCGGGGTCAATGTCGCGGGCCAGATCCTCTTCGTTTTCATGATCTTTGTCAACGCGATCTGCATGGCGGGAGGCATCTACCTGACGCAGTTTTCGGGCGCGAAGGATCCGGAGGGCATGAAACAGGCCTTCCGCTTCAAGGTGATCGTGGGGCTTCTGGCCTTCATCCCTTACTTCCTGGTCTGCATCGTATTTCCGAGGCAGGTCCTGTCGCTGATGGTGATCGGCAACAGGGACGCGGACGCGATTCTCGACCAGGCGGTGCGGTACATCAACCTGATGTTCTTCATGGGCCCCCAGATGACGGTCGCCTCCTGCATCGCCTCGTCGCTGCGCGATACCGGGGACGTGAAGACGCCCCTCGTCATCTCGGTGACCGCCACCCTGACGAACACGCTGTTCAACTGGCTCCTGATCTACGGGAATCTCGGATTCCCGCGCATGGAGGTGCGCGGAGCGGCACTCGCCACGGTGATCGCGAGAACCCTGGAATTTGGGCTCTTCCTCGCGGTCTGCGTGCGGCGGAAGCCCGATTTTGCGGTGGGGATTACCGGTATTCCGCAGGTCAGGTGGAAGCTCTTCCGCGAGATATTCCGGAAGGGAGCCATGGTGCTGTTCTGCGAGATGGTGTGGGTCCTGTCGGAGACGATCACCACGGCGCTGTACAACGGCAGGGGCGGAGCCGACGTGGTCTCCGGGATGGCCTGCAGTTTCGCCATAGCGAACCTGTTCTTCGTGGCGTTCGGCGGCATCTACTCGGCGACGGGCATCATCCTCGGGAAATCTCTCGGGGCCGGAGACCTGGAACTCGCGCGGAAGCAGAAGACGTGGCTTCTGTCCGGGGCCGCCGTGTTCGGGATTGTGATGATGTTCTTCGGACTCGCATCGACGCTGCTCGTCCCCGTCGTGTTCGGACGGCTCAGTGAGAGCGCGGTCGGTATCTGCCGGGACATGGTTGTCATGATGTCGTTTTTCATGCCGGTGTGGGTCTACATGAACGGACAACAGGCTGTCGCGAGGGCAGGCGGAGATACCGCGATGGGCACCTATACGGACGCGCTGATCACCATCTTCGTCATGCTGCCCGGGGTATTTGCCCTGGCGATCCTGACCGGGATCGGCCCGGTCGAGATGTATATGTGCGTGAAGCTCCTTGACTTCGTCAAAGTGGTCATCTTCCATTTCTGGCTGAAGAAAGAGAGGTGGCTCAAAAACCTGACGGACAGGGAGCTGTCCGAAGCGTCGGCTTAATCTGTTTAATGATATAGCCGGTCCCGACGGCCGGCGGGGGACTACCATGGTTCCGCGCTGACCCGCCGACGGCCATGACAGATTTTTAGGAGGAATAAAGAAACATGCTGAAAATTGATCATCTGACAAAGACATTCGGGGACAAAGCCGCGGTGGACAACCTGTCCCTGCACATAGTCCCCGGTGAGATCTACGGTTTTATCGGCCACAACGGCGCGGGCAAGAGCACCACGCTGAAGTCCGCGGCGGGCATCCAGCAGTTCGACAGCGGCGAGATCACGATCGGCGGGATCAGCCTGAAAAATGACCCCATCGCCTGCAAGCGCATCATGGCGTATATTCCGGATAACCCCGACCTCTACGAGTACATGACGGGAATCCGGTACCTGAACTTCATCGCCGATGTGTTCGGCGTGGACGCGGATACGCGGAGCGCGAGGATCCGCGACTACGCGGACCGCTTCCAGCTGACGAATGATCTGGCCCAGCCGATCGCGGCCTACTCCCACGGCATGAAGCAGAAGCTGGCGCTCATCTCCGCATGGATCCACGAACCGAAGCTCATTCTCATGGACGAGCCCTTCGTGGGACTGGACCCCGTTGCCTCGCACCTGCTCAAGGAGATGATGCACGAGCTGTGCGGCCGGGGCGGCGCCATCTTCTTCTCGACCCATGTGCTGGAAGTCGCGGAGAAGCTCTGCGACAAGGTGGCGATCATCAAACAGGGAAGGCTGATCCGCTCCGGGACCATGGAGGAGGTCAGGGGAGATGATTCGCTGGAAGAGGTCTTCCTGGAACTGGAGGCGGAAAAATGACCCGTCTGCTCATAAAGAAACAGCTCATGGAGATATTCAAATCATATTTCTATAACGCGAAGCGCGGAAAGAAGCGGTCGAGGGGCGGCGTCATCGCGTCTTTCGTCTTTTTCGCGGCGATCATGGCCGGGCTGCTCGGGGGCATCTTCACCATGATCTCTTCATCGCTGTGTGGACCCCTCACCTCGGCCGGGCTCGGGTGGCTGTATTTTATCCTGATGAGCGCGGCCGCCGTGCTCCTCGGGGCCTTCGGAAGTGTGTTCAACACCTATTCCGGACTGTACCTGGCCAGGGACAATGACCTGCTGTTCTCGCTCCCGATCCCGGTGGCCGCGATCATGGTTTCCCGCCTTATGACCGTCTATCTGATGGGGCTTATGTACTCGGCCTGCGTCCTCGTCCCCGCCATGATCGTCTACTGGGTCTCGAACGGACCGTCTTTCATGACCGTTCTCGGCGGGCTCGTGACGCTCCTCGACGTATCCCTGATCGTTCTCTGCCTCTCGTGCCTGCTGGGATATGTCGTCGCGAGGATCAGCCTGAAGCTGAAGAACAAGGGGCTCCTGACCGCTCTCATCACGGTGGTGTTTCTCGGCGGATATTATTTCTTCTACTTCCGCTTCAGCGACATGATCCAGACGCTGGTCCGGAACGCGGGCACGTACGGCGAGAAGATCAAAGGATCCGCCCGGATGCTGTATCTTTTCGGCACCATGGGCGAAGGGAACGGGGCCGCGATGCTGCTCTGGACCCTCGTGTGCGCCGCCCTCGCGGCCGCCGTATGGCTCGTACTTGAGAGGAGTTTTCTTAAGATCGCCACTTCGACCGGGGCAGTGACGAGAACAGTCTACCGGGAGAAGAAGGTCCGCCGGAAGAGTCCCGCGTCCGCGCTGCTCGCCCGCGAACTGAGACATTTCACCTCGAGCGCCAGCTACATGCTCAACTGCGGGCTCGGAATCCTGCTGCTGCCGGCGGCCGGGATCGCGCTGCTGTGGAAGGGGGAGAGCGTCCTTGCGATACCTGCCCGGGTCTTCGGGGTAAACGGCACCGTCATGCTGATCTGCGCCGGGCTGTGCCTCATGGGCACCATGATTGATACAGCAGCTCCCTCCGTATCCCTGGAAGGAAAAAACCTGTGGATCGCCCAGTCCCTGCCGGTGACGCCGTGGCAGGTCATCCGGGCCAAGTTCCACACCCAGCTTCTGCTCGGAGGAATTCCCACGCTGGCTGCCGCCCTCTGCGGCGCGGCAGTCATCGCGAGGCAGTTCTCCGTCCCCGCGGGGACGCTTGTCCTGTTTGTCCTGCTTCCCCTGCTGTTCCAGGCGCTTCTGTCCGCGTGGGGCCTGTTCTTCGGCGTCCGAATGGCGAAGACGGACTGGACGAATGAGATCTACCCCATCAAGCAGAGTATGCCCGTCTTTCTCTCGCTCTTCGGCGGATGGGCGATGGCCTTCGCGGTCGGCGCCATTTATCTCTGGCAGATGAACCGCTTCAGCCTGCCCGTCTACATGGCGATCGTCGCTGCCATCGCGGCGGGCGCTACAGCGGGAATGCTGTTCTGGCTGAAGGGAGAGGGATCGAGGCGGTTCATGGAACTGCAGTGACGGAAGGGAATATGCGTCAGGAAGAAAATTTTTAGAAAATTAGCACTCGATGCTTGACAGTGCTAACAACAGGTGTTAGAGTATGATTGTGTTATAGAGACGATAGCACAGAAAGCCTGTGAAGAAGGAGGCACTGTATATATGAATATAGAGAAATTCACACAGAAATCAAAGGAAGCCCTCGGCGAGCTCGACAGGATCGCGCTCGACTACGGCAACCAGGAGATCGAGGAGGAACACCTCCTCTATGCTCTTTACAGCCAGGAGGACAGCCTGATCAGGAAGCTTCTCGTGAAGATGGGGGTCGACGAGCAGTCATTTTCAGGCGCGGTAGAACGCGCCCTCGAGGCACGCGTCAAGGTCTCGGGGGGCACGCCCTATATCGGGGGCGATCTCAACAAGGTGCTGCTGAAGGCCCCGGATGAGTCGAGGGCGATGGGAGACGAGTACACGTCGGTCGAGCACATCTTCCTCGCGATGATCAAATACCCGAACCGGGCGGTCAGGGAGATCTTCCGGGCGTTCGGAATCACAAGGGATGAATTCCTGAAGGCGCTCGCGACGATCCGCGGGAACCAGAGAGTGACGACGGACAATCCCGAGGCGACTTACGACGCGCTCGGAAAGTACGGCCAGGACCTCGTGGAGAAGGCGAAGAACCAGAAGCTCGATCCGGTCATCGGAAGGGACGACGAGATCCGCCAGATGATCCTGATCCTCTCGAGAAAGACGAAGAACAACCCGGTGCTGATCGGCGAGCCCGGCGTCGGCAAGACCGCCGCCGTCGAGGGTCTCGCGCAGCGGATCGTGAAGGGCGACGTGCCCGACAACCTGAAGGACAAGCACATCTTCGCGCTGGACATGGGCTCGCTCGTGGCGGGCGCCAAGTACCGCGGCGAGTTTGAGGAGAGGCTGAAGGCCGTCCTCGAGGAGGTGAAGCAGTCGGAGGGGAAGATCATCCTCTTCATCGACGAGCTGCACCTGATCGTCGGGGCCGGCAAGACCGAGGGCGCGATGGACGCCGGCAACATGCTGAAGCCGATGCTCGCGAGAGGCGAGCTGCACTGCATCGGCGCGACGACGCTGGACGAGTACCGCGAGTACATCGAGAAGGACAAGGCGCTGGAGCGCCGTTTCCAGCCGGTCATGATCGACGAGCCGACCGTGATGGACACGATCTCGATCCTCCGCGGTCTGAAGGAGCGCTACGAGGTCTACCACGGGGTGAAGATCACCGACAACGCCCTGGTCTCCGCGGCGACGCTGTCGCAGCGGTACATCACCGACCGTTTCCTGCCGGACAAGGCGATCGACCTTGTGGACGAGGCCTGCGCACTGATCAAGACGGAGCTCAACTCGATGCCGACCGAGCTCGATGAGCTGAACCGGAAGATCACCCAGATGAAGATCGAGGCGACGGCCCTCAGGAAGGAGAAGGATCCGCTCAGCAGGGAGAGGCTCGAGGACCTGGAGAAGGATCTCTCCGAGCTGCAGGATGATTTTAACGCGAGAAAAGCCCAGTGGGAGAACGAGAAGAACGCCGTCGACGGGCTCAAGACCTATCGCGAGAGGATCGACGAGATCAATTCGGAGATCGAGATCGCGAAGAGGAACTATGATCTCAACCGGGCTGCCGAGCTCCAGTACGGCGAGCTCCCGAAAGTCCAGAAGGCGCTGGAAGACGCCGAGGCGCTCGTGAAGGGCGGCGACCTCTCCATGGTGAGGGAGGAAGTCACCGAGGACGAGATCGCGAAGATCGTCTCGAAGTGGACCGGCATCCCCGTGGCTAAGCTGACCGCGGGAGAGCGGGAGAAGCTGCTGAGCCTTGAGGATGAGCTTCACAGACGCGTGGTCGGACAGGATGAGGCCGTGAGGAAGGTGGCGGACGCGATCCTGCGCTCGAAGGCCGGAATCAAGGATCCGAAGCGGCCGATCGGCTCGTTTCTCTTCCTTGGCCCCACAGGCGTCGGAAAGACCGAGCTGGCGAAGACGCTGGCGGCCTATCTCTTCGACGACGAGAATAACATGATCCGGATCGATATGTCGGAGTACATGGAGAAGTTCTCCGTCTCGAGGCTGATCGGGGCGCCTCCGGGATACGTCGGCTACGACGAGGGCGGCCAGCTGACGGAGGCGGTGAGAAGAAAGCCGTTCTCGGTCGTGCTGTTCGACGAGGTCGAGAAGGCGCACCCGGACGTGTTCAACGTGCTGCTGCAGGTCCTGGACGACGGCCGCATCACGGACAGCCAGGGCAGGACGGTCGATTTCAAGAACACGATCATCATCATGACGTCGAATATCGGCTCCCAGTACCTGCTCGAGGGCATCACGGAGAGCGGGGAGATCACGGACGAGGCGCGCGAGGCGGTGAACGCCGAGCTGAGGGGACATTTCCGTCCCGAATTCCTGAACCGGCTGGATGAGACGATTCTCTTCAGGCCGCTCACGAGGGAGCACATCGGCAGCATCGTGGAGCTCCTGCTCGCTGAACTCAATGAGAGGCTGGAGGCGCAGCAGATCTCGATCGAGCTCACGGACGCCGCGAAAAAGTACGTGGTGGAGAAGGGCTACGACCCGGTCTACGGCGCGAGACCGCTCCGGAGATTCCTGCAGCAGAGCGTGGAGACGCTCTCCGCGAAGATCATTCTCGGAGGCGAGATCCGCGAGAATGGCGTGATCGTCATCGACGAGCGCGGGGACGGCCTTGTCGGCGAGGTGAGGAACAAAGCAGAATAAAGGTTGCCTGTGAGGGCCTCTTTCGGTATAATGTTAAGGAAATGTTAACACATCCGAAGGAGGCCCTATGAATCTGTCATTTACCTCCATGAGGCGGAATATACTGCGGCTGGCGCTTTTTGTCGCGGCCGCATTTGTCGTATCCGCGGCGCGGGGCGGGACCGCTGAGGCCGCGTCATATCCGACCGTCTACAAGGGAGTCGACTACTCGAAGATCTACGACTACAACTACTACGTGGATAAATATCCGGAGATCAGGACGAAGTTCAACGGCGACAAGAAGAAGATCCTTCAGAATTACGCTGAGCACGGACTGCACAACGGGAGGATCGGAAAGGCCTGCTGCACGACGGCAGCGGGAAAGAAGCTCTGCAGGCAGATCATGTACAAGACGCTGATGACGCCTGCGGACGCGAGCGTATCAAAGTATATCTACACGTCGAAGACGGCGAAGAAGACGACCCGGCTCATCCTGGTGGTCGGCCACAATATCTCCTTCTGGCGGAAGCGCGGCTACGGGGTCTGGGAGAAGGAGATCGGCGCCTACTGCGGCTACGGGCGGAACGGTTTTTCCGCGAACCGCAGGGAGGGAGACGGGACGACGCCGATCGGATCGTTTAAGATCGTGTACGCGTTCGGAAATGCCGCGAATCCCGGGACGGACATGACCTACCGGAGAACCACGGAGAAATCCTGGCTCTCGCAGGAGAAGGCGACCTACAACAAGTGGGTGGAGACCTCGAAGACGATCAAGGGAGAACATCTCCGCTCGTACAGCTGTTACAAGTACGGCATCTGGGTCGGCTACAACGTGAACCCGACGGTGTACGGCAAGGGCAGCGCGATCTTTATCCACCTGAAGGGAAACTCCTGGCAGTCGTCGGGCTGCGTTACGGTGACGGAGACGGTCCTGAAGAGGATTATGAAGCTGGCCAAGAACAGCACCTACGTGATGTTCGTTCCCGAGAAGAAGCAGATCAGAGATTACTGATAAGGCAGGCCGGGAACGGCGGGGAGAGAAGGCCGGACACCGCCGGCCGAAGGAGAACGGAATAAGCTGGAGAACAAAGGAAAGCCGGTCTGGTCAGACCGGCATTCCTTCTGCATGTTTTTTCAGTACCTTCTGAATCCTGTCGACCGGGTTCAGCAGACCTGAGAGCGACCCGTCGTGATTCATCGTGTCGATGATGAGCGCGATGAACTTGCTCATGTCGCAGCTCCTGTAGTATTTCTTCTTCACCAGCTCTTCGGGCTGATAGACGAGATTCGTCGTGATCAGGAAATCGAAATCGCCCTGCCTGTACGCCTTATCGAACGGAGCCGTCCCCCCTGTCAGGATGCCGAACGTCGCGCAGATGAAGACGCGGTTAGCCTTTTTCTTCTTCAGCAGCGAGGCCGTCTCGAGAGAGATGTGGCCGGAGGAGATCATGTCGTCGATGATGATGATGTCCTTCCCCTCCACGTCTGAGCCGAGGAACTCGTGGGAGAGCACCGGGTTCGCCCCGTCCACGATCGTGGAGTAGTCCCGCCGCTTGTAGAAGGTCCCCATGTCCACTCCGAGCACGTTGGCGACGTAGATCGCCCGGCTCATGCCGCCCTCGTCCGGGCTGATGACCATCAGGTGGTCGCTGTCGATCTTCAGGTCCGGGGCGGCCCTCAGGATGTTCTTGATGAACTGGTAGGTGGGGCTGACCGTCTCGAAACCGGCCAGAGGAATCGCGTTCGTGACGCGCGGGTCGTGCGCGTCGAAGGTGATGATATTTTCCACGCCGAGCTCATCGAGCTCCTGGAGGGCGGAGGCGCAGTCGAGCGATTCGCGCCCGGTCTGCAGGAGCCGCCTTCCCTCGTAGAGGTAGGGCATGATGACGTTTACGCGGCGCGCCTTGTGTCCGACGGCGCCGATGATGCGCTTGAGGTCCTGGAAGTGGTCGTCCGGCCCCATGACATTTTCGAAGCCGTTCATCTTATAGGTCAGGCTGTAGTTCATGACGTCGACGAGGATGTAGACGTCGTCGCCGCGGACGGAGGCCTTGATCGTCCCCTTCGCTTCCCCGGAGCCGAATCTCGGCGTCTCGGCGCCGATCAGGTAGGAATCCCGGAAGTAGCCGTTCTCCGGCGACGCCATCCCCCGGAGGACGCGCTCCCTGCGCCACTCGACCAGGAAGTCGTTCACCTTCCGGCCCATCTCCTCCGTGCTCTTCATGGCGATGATGGCGAGTCTCCCGTCGGGACGGGTATCGAGAATCGGTTTAAGCTGAGTATCCTTTCTGTCAGAATTCATTGCTGTCCTCCGTTCAGCTTTCTAGAGATGCGGATATCACTTCCGATGAGACGGACGATGTCGTACATGCTGGAAATTCTCGAGAACACGCGCTCGGAGTAGCAGGATGACAGCTCCCCGAGCGACAGATTTGAGGAAATGACCGTCGACCGGCCCGCCGCGATCCTCGAGTTGACGACGCGGAACAGCTCCGACCCGACGAACGCGTTGACGCGCTCGGTGCCGAGATCGTCGATGATCAGGAGATCGCAGCCCGTGATGAGATCGCGGTCCGCTCCCTCGCGGCCGTTGCGGCTGAACGCCGAATCGGCAAGCAGCTCGAAGAGATCCCCGGACGAGAAGTAGAGGACGGAGTGCCCGAGCCGGGCCGCCTCCTTCGCGATGCAGTGGGAGAGAAACGTCTTCCCGACGCCGGTATTTCCATATATGTAGAGATTCAGACCTGTCCCGCCGATGCTCCCGACGAGCTTCTTCGCGGCGTTACAGGCGACCCGGGCGAAATCGCGCGGGCTCATTCCCGTCGTTTCATCCGTTATTGTATCAGAATAGATGTCAAATGAAAAGTGATCGAAATCCACGCTGTCCGGGATGTTCGCCGGAGAAAAACGGGCGCAGACCAGCTCCGCCGCGATCCGGTCAAAGCAGCTGCAGTGCCTTCCATCCACAAAGCCCGTATCCCGGCAGACCGGGCAGTCGAAGGTGAGTTCCAGGTAGTCCTCCGGGTACCCGTGGCCCCGAAGAAGGGCGGCGCGGCGATCCGCGATCCTCCGGATCTCCGCCCGGTAGGAGGCGAGGTCCGCAGCCGGATCTGAGATACGGGCCTTCGCCGCCAGGAGAGAGGCCTCCGAGGCCTCCCGCTCAAGGTCCGCGAATTCCGGGATGACCCGGAGGACCTCGTCGGTTCTTTCGTCCTGCAGGTGCAGATGCCTCTCCCGGATCTCGTCATATCGCCGCATGACGGCGTCGTATTCAGAATTCTTAAGTATCATAGACCGCAGTACCTTTCCCCGATCAGCTCTTCTTCAGCAGAGCGGTCTCAAGAGACGCGTAGTCATATTCCCGCTGTCCGAAATCCGTGAAGGAGTTCGCGGCGGAACCGGACTGGCCCTTCCGCTTCGCCTTGCCGGCAGGCCCGGAGGAGGCGGACGCCGCGCCCGCGTGCTCCTCGTCGAGCCGCTTCACGTCTTCGATGGTCTGGACCCCCTTCGCGTACCATTTTGACAGGATCCCGTCCGTATAGTTCAGCGTCGGCTTCGCCGCGTTCAGGATCGTGCGGGTGCAGGCCTCGGTGATGAGGTCCATGGAGAAGCCGTATTTCTCCAGCCACTTCTTCATGATGTTGGTCTCGGCTTCAACGGGGTGATGGTTGTTGATGCCGAGCGCCTTCAGGATGTCGTAGTACTCGCGGTGGTAACTTCCGGCAGCCATCCTGGCCTCGTGGACCGTCGTGATTCCCTGGTCCTTCCAGCTGAGGGCAACCTTCTCAATGTAGTGGAAGCTCGTGTGCCCGCGGCTCACGCAGTAATCGATCAGGTAGTCGATCAGGTCCGGAGAGAACCTGAGCCCGTCGTAGAAGAAGCAGAGCTTCTGGGTCTCGGACCTCGACAGCGGCTTTCCGATGTACTGCTGCGCGATGAACAGGAGCTCGCGGATGTCATCCTGCTCGCCCAGTTCCTTCATCCTCTCGCCGGTCACTTCCGAGGACTTGCTGACGGCCGGCTGCGCGGCGCGCGGCGGCTCCGCGGAGTCGCTTCCCGCCGGGAAGTCGATCTCGGTGATCTCCCCGTCCTCGCCCAGCATGACAGTGAGCGCGCCCTCCTTCTCGAAGTAGCGGATGGCGCGCAGGACGTCATTTTCGGTGCAGTTCAGGTAATCGGCAATCATGCACAGCGAAAAGATCTCCGTCTGCCGACCGGCTGCGCGGAGAAGACTGAGGTAGACCTTTATGAAATCCCCGTTGGCGCAGGGGAGAAAGCGGTCAAGAAAATGATTCGATATAACTGTAACGTCCTGCGCGGCGCAGGAACGGATTCTGATCGTATCCATAGCTGATGCTCCGATCACGGTTCTTTATGGCACAGTCTGAATTATATCATGGCGCCGGAAAACTGAGTCCACAAAATAATCCACATCGCCCGCCGCCTGATGTGGAGACGAGAGATGTGGATTGTGTGCATAAGTGGACTGGAATTCACTCCGCGAGCTTTTCGCCGACTTCCACGATGTTTCCGGCTCCCATCGTTATCAACAGGTCGCCTTCCTTCACCTGCGATTTGAGATATGTCTCGATTTCTTCAAATGTCGGGAGATAGACCGCCTCCGTCCCCCTCTTTTCGATCTCCGCCCGGAGGTCGTCGGAGGAGATCCCGATCGTGTTCTTCTCCCTGGCCGCGTAGATATCCGCGAGCACGACGAGGTCGGCGGCGGCCAGCGCGTCGGCAAATTCCGGAAGCAGGGCCTTCGTCCTCGTGTAGGTGTGGGGCTGGAAAGCGATGATCAGCCTCCTGTGGGGATAGTTCCCGGCCGCGGTGAGAGTCGCCCTGATCTCCGTCGGATGGTGGGCGTAGTCGTCGATGATGTCCGCCCCGTTGAGATGCCCTTTGAACTCGAAGCGCCGGTCTGTCCCGAGGAATCCTTCGAGGCCTTCCCTGATCTTCTCCGCTGAGATACCGAGCCTGCGGCCGAGCGCGACCGAGGCGAGCGCGTTGGAGACGTTGTGCGCGCCGGGAACACGGAGTGCGAAGGTCCCGAGAGGCGTCCCCCGCTCCACGCAGGTGAACGAGGCCCGTCCCTTCTCATCGAAGACGATGTCCTTCGCGGTGTAGTCGGCGTCCCCGTCCATGCTGAAGGTGATGATTCCGCAGCCAAGTCCCTCCGTGACCACGTCGAACTTTGCCGTATCGCGGCATATGATCAGCGTCCCGTCCGGGGGCAGGAGCCCGGCGAACCGGTGGAAGGATGACGCGATGTCGTCGAGATCCTTGAAGAAATCCAGATGGTCGGCGTCGACGTTCAGGATGATCTCGATCTTCGGATAAAACGAGAGAAAGCTGTTGGTGTACTCGCAGGCCTCGGCGACGAAGCAGCCGGAATCCCCGATGCGGATATTTCCCCCGATCGAGGGGAGGATTCCCCCGACGGTCACGGTCGGGTCCAGCCCGCCGCTCATCAGGATGTGGGAGCACATCGAGGTCGTCGTTGTCTTTCCGTGAGTCCCGGCGACCGCGATCGGCGTGTCGAAATTCCGCATGATCTGGCCGAGGAGCTCCGCGCGGGTCAGCATCGGGATGCCCGCCTCCACCGCGGCCGCGAATTCGGGGTTGTCGGGATGGATCGCTGCTGTATAGACGACGCAGTCCGGATTGCCCCTGACGTTGTCCGCCGACTGGCCGATAAAGACCTCGGCGCCTGCCTTTATGAGTTTGTCCGTGAGAGGGGAGGAAGTCGAGTCCGACCCGGAGATGCGGAAATTCTTCTTCAGAAGGATCTCGGCGAGACCGCTCATGCTGATGCCGCCGATTCCGATGAAATGCAGATACTGTGGTCTGCTGAAGTCTATCTGGTACATAGGAAGCCTCACATATACTTATACTTTCAGTCCGGTTTTCACACGGTGTTTTCCCTGTGATTCCCCGGAAAGCATAGGATATTGTATCACATTGACGGTGAAAGCTACAAGACGGGCGGAAGATTTCCGCGTGCGATTCTTGGGCATTTCTTCAAATAAACGGCAGCGGGGCTGTGCGGGCAAATAATGTTCACTTATCGGAAACAATGTGATATAATCAGAACACTGAAATTAAATATTACTAGTTATGTGAGGTGAGCTTATGATCAAGAAGGAGATGATCGCGATGCTGCTCGCCGGAGGCCAGGGCAGCCGCCTTGGCGTCCTGACGGACAACGTGGCCAAGCCTGCCGTCTCATTCGGAGGAAAGTACAGAATTATCGACTTTCCCCTGAGCAACTGTATCAATTCAGGGATTGATACAGTCGGCGTTCTGACACAGTACAGACCGCTGCGGCTGAATACCCACATAGGCATCGGCATTCCGTGGGACCTCGACCGAAACGTAGGAGGCGTTACGGTGCTCCCGCCATTTGAGAAGATAGGCAATACCGACTGGTATACGGGTACGGCAAACGCGATTTACCAGAACCTTGAGTTCATGGAACAGTACAACCCCGACTACGTGCTGATCCTGTCCGGCGACCACATCTACAAGATGGACTACGAGGTGATGCTGGACTACCACAAGGCAAACAAAGCTGATATCACGCTCGCGGTCATGCCGGTTCCGATCGAGGAGGCATCCCGGTTCGGAATCATGGTGACCGATGAGACAGGCAGAATTACGGAATTTCAGGAAAAACCGGAGCATCCGGTGAGCAATCTGGCATCCATGGGAATCTACATCTTCAGCTGGCCTGTGCTGAAGAGCGCCCTGATCGCCCTCAGGGAACAGTCGAACCTGGACTTTGGCAAGCACGTTCTCCCGTACTGCAGGGAGAACGGAAAGAGACTCTTCGCCTATGAGTTCAACGGCTACTGGAAAGACGTGGGGACGCTCGGGTCGTACTGGCAGGCGAACATGGAGCTGATTGACGTCATTCCGGAATTTAACCTTTACGAGGAATTCTGGAAAATCTATACGAGAGGAGATATCGTTACACCGGACTATATCGCAGAGACGGCCGTCGTCGACAGATGCGTCATAGGTGAAGGAGCGGAGATCTACGGAGAGGTTCACAATTCAGTGATCGGGCCCGCGGTCAGGATTTCCGAGGGTGCGGTGGTGCGCGACTCCATCATCATGCAGGACGCCTACATCGGCAGCGGGGCGGAGATCAATCGGGCGATCATCGCTCAGAACGCCGTCATCGGCGATCACGCTGTCCTCGGAATCGGCGAGGATGCCCCGAACGTCTACAACCGCAGCGTCTATTCCTACGGGCTTGTGACGGTGGGAGAGAACTCCGTCATTCCTTCCGATGTCAGAATCGGCAGGAATACGGCGATCCTCGGCGAGACACTCGCCGAAGATTATCCGGGAGGGGAGCTCCCGAGCGGCGGGGCTATTATTAAAACTGAAGAAAAGGACGGTGAGAGCGCATGAGAGCGGTAGGGATTATCCTTGCGGGTGGAAATAACAGCCGGATGAGGGAACTTTCCAACAAGCGCGCGATCGCCGCGATGCCGATAGCGGGAAGCTACAGAAGCATCGACTTCTCCCTTTCCAACATGACGAATTCCCATATCCAGAAGGTGGCGGTTCTTACGCAGTATAACGCGAGATCGCTGAACGAGCACCTGAGTTCCTCGAAATGGTGGGATTTCGGACGGAAGCAGGGCGGACTGTTCCTTTTCCCGCCGACGATTACGACGAAGAACAGCTGGTGGTACAGGGGGACGGCGGATGCGATCGCCCAGAACCTTGACTGGCTTCGCCAGTGCCACGAGCCTTATGTCGTCATCGCGTCGGGTGACGGGGTTTATAAGCTCGACTACAACAAAGTACTTGAATATCATATCGGAAAGCGCGCGGATGTCACGGTTGTCTGCACCGAGTGCAGGGGCGACGACGTCAGCCGGTTCGGCGTCCTGAAGATGAACGACGACTGCAGGATCGAGGAATTCGACGAGAAGCCGATGGTCTCGAAGTCAAACCTGATCTCGACGGGAATCTATGTGATCAGAAGACGCCAGCTGATCGAGATGATCGAGAAATGCGCGCAGGAGGACAGGTCCGATTTCGTCAAGGACATCCTCATCCGATATAAGGATCTGAAGAGGATCTACGGTTATAAGATCAACAGCTACTGGAGTAATATTTCTACCGTGGAATCTTATTTCCGGACCAATATGGACTTCCTGAAGAGAGAGGTCCGCGACTATTTCTTCCACCAGGGGCCTGCCGTCTGCACGAAGGTCGACGACAACCCGCCGGCGAAGTTCAATCCCGGCTGCTCGGTGAGGAACAGTCTTGTTTCTTCCGGATGTATCATCAACGGCACCATTGAGAATTCTGTCATTTTTAAGAAGGTGTTCATCGGGAATAACTGTTTTATTAAAAATTCAATCATTCTGAATGATGTATATATCGGTGACAATACCTGCATTGAGAACTGCGTCGTCGAGAGCCGTGATACGATCAGGGCGAATTCGCGGCACTGCGGCGAGAACGGAATAAAGATCGTCATCGAGAAAAATGAGCGATACACCATTTAGAATGCAGCCGTATGAAAGGCGCGGCACGTGAATCCCTGTCCCGGGAGCGCGTTTGAATCATAACGTGACACTAGAACAGAGAGGTAAGATGTATGAACATTACAGATGTCAGAGTTCGCAAGGTTTCCAAAGACGGTAAGATGAAGGCAGTTGTCTCCATTACCATCGATGACGAGTTCGTGGTCCACGATATCAAAGTCATCGAGGGAGAAAAAGGGCTCTTTATCGCCATGCCCAGCAGAAAAGCAGCTGACGGGGAGTACAGGGACATCGCTCATCCCATCAACTCCGATACCCGCAGCGAGATTCAGGAGATCATACTTACTAAGTATGCAGAAACCGTTGAAAGGGAGGAAGCAGAGTCAGAAGCGGATTCCGGAGATCTGATGTAACAGTAACAGTGGCAGAGATTCCGTGCCATATTACAGAATTATCTGATTTTTAAAAGATGGTGAGAGGACAGCCGCACCGTGGTGCTGCTGTCCTTTTTCACGCCCGTAAATATGACGAAAATGTTACAAAATATAAACAAAATCTTTCAATATATTACGATTCGTGTTATTATGATTCCTGAACTATCTGGGAGGGTTTTTATGAGAAGAAAACAGATACTCGGGACATTTCTGGCGCTGGCGGTTGCCGCGGCCTCGCCGGCGGCAGTCCCTGCGGATACATATGATGAGATCGCCTCGGCTGAAGCTGAAAAGAGCGCGGCGGAGTATTCCCTGGCCAATGAGCGATACAGGATTGAACAGCTGACAGAGGAGAAGAATTCCCTGCTCGCCTATCTCGATGAGCTCGGCGGTGAGATCACGAGCCTGTCAGAGGAGATCACCGGTATCTCCGACCGGATCACGCAGAAGACAACGGACCTGAAGAAGGCGAAGGCGGCGGTAAAGCGCGCCAAGATCAACGAGAGGAAGCAGTACAACAGCATGCTGAAGCGCATACAGTATATGTATGAGAACAGCAGCTCGGATTTCTTCGTCTCGCTTCTCGGGGCGTCAGATGTGACGGAGTTCCTCAACAGGGCCGACGAGGTCAGGGAACTCACGGAATACGACCGCAGCAAGCTCGAGGAGTATTCCGCGACGAAAGAAATGGTCGTCGCGAAGAAGAAAGAGATCGAGGACGAGAAGAAGGAACTCGCGGCGCTCAAATCCGAGAGCGAGAAGAAACTCGGGGAAGTGCAGACGCTGGCGAACGAGACCGACGAGAAGATTTCCGATTACAATGAGAGCATCGGTGAGGCTGAGTGGAGGGCGTCCAATCTCGAGGAGGAGGTCTCGTATCAGAGAAGCAGGCTCATTGATCTCGAGGCGCAGGCTGCTGCGGAGGAAGCGGAGCGCCAGCGCCAGGCCGAGCGCGAGGAGGAGGAAGCCATGTGGGAGGCCTCGCACCGGGAGGATTCGGACGAGGACTACGACGACTCCGAGGACTACGACGATTCGGAAGAGGACTACGAGGACTACGACGACTCCGAGGACTACGAGGACTACGACGATTCCGAAGAGGACGAGGATTACGACGACTCGGAGGACTCCGAGGACTACGACAATTCCGAAGAGGACGAGGATTACGACGACTCGGAGGACTACGACGATTCCGAAGAGGACGAGGATTAC
>CACYEN010000149.1 GCA_902773435.1 uncultured Lachnospiraceae bacterium
AGCGACGGAAGAAACCGTCTCTCTTGTTGAGGAAGCTGTCGCCGAGGCAGAGGAAGAAGCCTCCGTTGCCGAGGAAGTCGTCGCCGAAGTGGCGGAAGAAGCCTCCGTTGCCGAGGAAGCCGTCGCCGAAGTGGCGGAAGAAGCCGTCGCCGAGGTCGGGGAAGAAGTCTCCGCGGCCGAGGAAGCTGTCACGAGTGTTGTTGAAGAAGTGGAATCCCAGGTGGAAGAGTCCCAGGACATCTTTTCCCTGATCGGAGAAGCTGCGGACGAGGTGAACAGCGAGGCTGCCAGTATCGCCGATGAGGCCGCTGGCCTTGCCGCCGGTGCCGCCGCGGCGACCGGTGCCGCTGCCACCGAGGTGGCGGAAGACGCTGCCTCCACAGCTGAGGAAATTGTCGCAGGTACTGTTGAAGATGCGGAATCCCTGGTCGAAGAGTCCCAGGGCCTCTTCTCCAAGATCGGCGAAGTTGCCGATAAGGTGAAGGACGAGGCCGCCAATGTCGCCGGTGATGCTGCGGGTCTTGCCGCCGGTGCCGCCGCGACAATCGGCACTGCCGTCGATGAAGGAATGAACAAGCTCGAAGCCGTCGCCGAGGAATACAAAGGCGAAGCCAAAGAGAAGGTCGGAGAGATTGTTGCTGAAGCCCAGAACACCATCGAAGGAATCGCGGCTGAAGCTTCCGCGGCAGTTGAAGAAATTCTTGCTGATACGGACAGCTCCGTCGAAGAGATCCAGACGGAACTTGATTCCATGACTGAAGAAGTCGAGGCAGGAATTGAAAGCGTCGTCGAGGAGGTGGAGAACACAGCCGCCGCCCTTGAGGTGCCGGATGTCGCGTCCGCAGCCGAGGAGATTGAGGCTGAGGTCACTTCCGCGGCCGAGGATCTGCTTGGGGCTGCCGCTCTTGCCGGCGCTGCTTTTGCCGATGCCGAGAGCGCGGTTGAAGAGACCGCCGAGATCGCTGCCGACGTGGCAGAGGAAGCGGCGGACTCCGCAGTGGACGCGGTCGAAGAGGCCGCCGAAATCGCTGTCGACTCCGCGGTGAGCGCGGTTGAGGAGATCGCCCCCGCGCCGCAGGATGGCGAGGTCTGCACAAAGATCAAGGAAGCCGGCAAGGTCATCATGACGACGAACGCCGAGTTCCAGCCGTTTGAGTACAAAGACGGAAATGAGATCATCGGCATCGACGTCGACATCGCGAATAAGATCGCTGAGAAGCTCGGCGTCGAGCTTGAGATCTCTGACATCGCGTTCGACTCACTGATCCCGAGTCTCAATGCCGGCAAGGCGGACTTCATCGCCGCCGGAATGACCGCGACAGACGAGCGCAGAAAGAACGTCGACTTCACACAGCCGTACTTCAATGCCTCCCAGGCGATCATCGTCGCAGTCGACAGCGAGATCAAGGGCAGGGATGACCTCAACGGAAAGACCGTCGGCGTGCAGCAGGGAACCACCGGTGACATTTACTGCACGAACGAGGATGGCTCCGGCGACGTGGAGGTCAAGGAAGTCAAGCGCTATCCCAAGGGCATGGACGCGGTCTCTGACCTGATCGCCGGCCGTCTCGACGCGGTTGTCATCGATAACTTCCCGGCTGAGAAGCTTGTTGAGAGGAATCCGGACAAGATCATGAAGCTCGACGAAGCCCTGACGGAAGAGGAATACTCCATCGCGCTTCCGAAGGGCAGCGACCTCACGGCGGTTGTCGACGAAGTCATCAGCGAGCTGAAGGCCGACGGCGGACTCGACGAGATCGTCTCCGCTTATATCACGGACTGAATATTTACAGAAGGATTGACAGCTGAAAGATAACGGATGCAGGGGCGATTAAGCCCCTGCAATCATAAATGGGAGAGAATTATCTATGGGCGATATCGCCTCGAGGATTTACCAGGATTTTATAGAGAATGGCAGGTACATGTACCTGGTCCAGGGTCTCGGAAATACAGTCATCATCACACTGCTCGCCCTGGCCATGGGCGTTTTGATCGGTGTCCTGATCGCGCTTGTGAGAGTCAACTACGCGCAGGCGGACAGAAAGAACCCGGTTCTGGCGGTGCTGAACTTTATCTGCGGACTCTATCTCACCGTGATCAGAGGGACGCCGATGGTTGTCCAGCTGATGATCATGTATTTCGTCATCCTCACCGGTAACATCTCTCCGATTCTGATAGCGGTGATCTCATTTGGCATCAACTCCGGCGCCTATGTCGCGGAAGTCATCCGAAGCGGCATCCAGTCGGTCGACAGGGGGCAGACGGAAGCAGGGCGGTCCCTGGGACTTAATTCGAGGCAGACGATGATCAACATCGTGCTTCCGCAGGCCTTCAAGAACGTCGCCCCGGCGATCTTCAACGAGTTCATAGCACTTCTGAAGGAGACGTCGGTTGCCGGCTACGTGGGAATTCAGGATCTCACGAAAGGCGGTGACATCATTCGGTCGATCACATATGACGCGTTCCCGCCTCTGATCGCGGTCGCTCTTATCTATCTGCTGATGGTGATCGGGCTCACGAGAATTCTGAGGGTGATTGAAAGGAGGCTGGCCAAGAGTGATCTCCGTTAAAAATCTGCACAAGTCGTTCAACAACCTGGCCGGAACCGTGGATGTCCTTAAGGGCATCGACCTCGAGATCGAGAAGGGCGAGAAGATCGTCATTATCGGTCCCTCCGGTTCCGGAAAGAGCACATTTCTCCGGTGTCTCAACCTGCTGGAGAAGCCGACGTCGGGCGAGATCTGGTTCGAGGGGCGCCAGATCAATGTCCCGGGAATCAACATCAACGCAATCAGGGCTCAGATGGGAATGGTTTTCCAGCACTTCAACCTGTTCCCGCATCTCACGGTTCTGAAGAACATCACGCTCGCTCCGGTCATGCTGAAGCTCCAGACGGAGGAGGAGGCAAAGGAGAACGCCCTGCGTCTGCTCAGGAGGATCGGGCTCACGGACAAGGTTGAGTCCTATCCGAACCAGCTGTCCGGAGGACAGAAGCAGAGAATCGCGATCGTCAGGTCGCTGGCGATGAATCCGAAGATGATGCTGTTCGACGAGCCCACGAGCGCGCTCGACCCCGAGATGGTCGGAGAGGTGCTCGAGGTGATGAGAGAACTGGCCGAAGAAGGAATGACGATGGCCGTCGTTACTCACGAGATGAATTTTGCGAAAGAAGTAGCCACCCGCGTTCTGTTCATGGATGAAGGGAAGATCCTTGAGGAAAATGAGCCTCATGAATTCTTCGACAATCCCAGGCATCCGAGAACACAAGATTTTCTTTCCAAAGTGCTTGGATGACGCAGGGTGTACCGCGTGAAGACCCTTGAAGGTACGGCTTTGCAAGAAGATCAGACTTAAGATAAAGCGAAGGAGACCTGAGATGAGTAACAAGGTGCGAAATGAAGCGGTTGACAGACTGTTCGACGCGATTCTCACACTGAAAAACAGGGAAGAGTGCTACGCGTTTTTTACAGATGTCTGCACCATGAACGAGATATCTTCCCTGGCACAGCGGTTTGAGGTGGCCGGGATGCTCAGGGATAAGAAGACGTATCTCGACATCTCTGAGAAGACCGGGGCGTCAACCGCCACGATCAGCAGGGTTAACCGGTCTCTCAATTACGGAAGCGACGGTTACCAGATTGTGTGGGATCATCTGAAGGAAAAAGAACAGGGCTGACGTGACGCGGGACGGTCTCTTTGACCGTGTGCCGCGCATAACGAGAAGACGGCTCCGGACACAGCGCCGCTTTCCCCGGGAAGGGAAGCGCACGGTCCGGAGCCGTCTTCATTCTGTCTCAGGAAGTCTTATCTCCGCTGTCGAACGCGTCGACAGCCGCCTCGATCAGCTTCTTCTTCACATAGACGTCGAAACTCAGCAGACAGATGAACGCGAACATTCGCAGGTACTCTTTGTTTGATTCCCCAAAACCGGATTCCTCGGAAAAATGTTCGGACATCTTCCAGCGCCGCATCAGGTCGCGAGTCATATAGGGAGTCTGGTCCTTGATGAGGCTGCAGACTTCCTGATAGACCGAGTCGATCGAAGGCTCTTCGCCCGAGTTGAAGAGATTGTCCTCGAGAGGCTTCAGGATCGAGGAGATGTCGCTGATGGAGAGGAAGTCTTTCAGGTAATAGGTGAAGATCAGAAGGACCAGGTGGTCTTTGCTGTATTTTTTCTTCTCCGGGGGAGGGATCAGCCTGTTCTTGGTGTAGTTGTTGATCATCGTCTTCGTGAGGATCTTGTCCTCGGGATAGCGCTTGCAGGACTCCAGTTTGCCCTCCATGAAAGACGTGATCTGATCCATATAGAGGGGGATGTCCGGGATGTCCTCCGGCCTGATATAGCTGAGCTCCGCAAATTTCTTCATGAGAACGCGAAGTATCTCGCGGGATTTATCGTCCATGATGTTACCTCCTCAAACCATCATATAGTTTTAAAGACGATAACACAAGATCGAAATATTGCAAGCTGTAGGAATGACCGTCTAAGGACAGGCAGGGCGGATGCCGCCGGCAGGACATCGGGGGCGAATTCTTGTTCGGCCGCCGGATCTCTGATATAATAAACGGGCATCTGCGGCTCTGAGAACACCGCGCGGAGGTTTTTATGAATCAGCAGGAGATAACCGGGAATCTGAACAGTGAACAGAGGGAAGCCGTGCTCGCGACGGAAGGCCCCGTCCTGATCCTGGCGGGCGCGGGATCCGGGAAGACGCGCGTGCTCGTTCACCGCATCGCCTACCTGATCGATGTGCTCGGCGTCTCTCCCGGTGAGATTCTCGCGATCACCTTCACCAATAAGGCGGCCGACGAGATGAGGAGCAGGGTTGACCGGATGATCGGATTCGGAGCGGATCAGATTCTCGTCAGCACATTTCACTCCTTCTGCGTCAGGATCCTCAGGCGCAATGCGGAATTGCTCGGGTATTCGAGGTATTTCTCCATCTATGACGGCGATGACCAGCTGACCCTCATGAAGCAGATCTTTAAGCAGCAGAACACGGATTCGAGAATGATGAAGGAGAAATCCGTCCTCGCCGCCATCTCCTCCGCGAAGGACGAACTTGTGGATCCCGCCCGTTTCAGGGAGATCAATACGGATTACTACAGCACGAAGGTGGGGACGCTCTACGGGATCTACCAGGACAGGCTCCGCGAGAACAACGCGATGGATTTCGACGACCTGATCTTCAGAACCGTCGAGCTCTTCGAGAAGCACCCGGAAGTGCTGGATGCCTGTCAGGACCGGTTCCGGTACCTGATGATCGACGAGTACCAGGACACGAACACCGCGCAGTTCCGGCTGGTCAGCCTTCTGGCTTCGAAGTACCGCAATCTCTGCGTCGTCGGGGACGACGACCAGAGCATCTATAAATTCCGGGGCGCCAACATCCGGAATATCCTCGGCTTTGAGAAGGTCTTTCCGGACGCCAAAGTGGTCAGGCTCGAGCAGAACTACAGGTCGACACAGAACATCCTGAACGCGGCGAACGAGGTGATCAGGCACAACCACGGGCGGAAGGACAAGCGGCTCTGGACCGAGAACGAAGCCGGAACGAGGGTCGCGCTCCGCCGGTTTGAGGACGGATTCAGGGAGGCTGAGTATGTCGCGGCCGAGATCCGGAAAGACGTGGAGGAGCGCCGCTTCGATTACCAGGACTGCGCCGTCCTCTACAGGACCAACGCTCAGTCGCGTCTCTTCGAGGAAAAGTTCCTGATGGCGAATATCCCGTACCGGATTATCGGGGGAATCAATTTCTACGCGAGGAAGGAGATCAAGGATCTCATCGCCTACCTGAAGACAGTCGACAACGGAAATGACGATCTCGCCGTTCAGAGGATCATCAACGTCCCCAAGAGAGGAATCGGCGGGACGACAGTCGCGAAGCTCAGCGCGTATGCCGAGGCGGGGGGCATCTCTTTCTTCGACAGTATCTGCGAAGCCAGGGAGGTCATGGGCCTTTCATCTGCGGCTGTGAAAAAACTTGCGGGGTTCGCCGCGCTCATCGCCGGTCTGAGGGTGAAGGCCGAATCGACGGGACCGGCGGAACTGCTGAGAAATGTGATCCGAGACACCGGCTATGAGGATGAACTGAAGGCGGAGAACACCGACGAGGCCGAAGCCCGCCTCGAAAATATCGACGAACTCGTCTCGAAGGCGGTCCAGTATGAGGAGAACGCGGAGGAACCGACGCTCTCCGGGTTCCTGGAGGAAGTCGCCCTGATCGCCGACATCGACAGCCTCGATGATTCCGAGAACCGCGTCCTCCTGATGACGCTTCACTCCGCGAAGGGGCTGGAATTTCCCTGTGTCTACATGGCGGGCATGGAGGAGGGACTCTTTCCGAGCCGCCTCTCGCTTGATGCGGACGACGCGGAGGGGGAGATCGAGGAGGAGCGCAGGCTGGCCTACGTCGGCATAACAAGGGCGAAGAAGAAGCTCACGCTGCTCTCGGCGAGGTCGCGCATGCTCAGGGGCGAGATGGTGTCAAACACGCTCTCGAGATTTGTCCGCGAGATTCCGAGAGAGCTGATTGACCTCGGTGACGAGGGCGGAAGAGGGAGAACGCCGGTTCTCCGCGGGAAAGTCGGCAGGGACCTCCGAGACGCGATTCTGAAGCCGTATGACAGCGGAGAGAAGTTCGGAATACCGGCGCCCTCCGGGAGCGGCACCGGCGGACGGCTCTTATCCGGGACATCCGGAAGGGGAACGGGAGCGGCAGCGGCATCGGCGGGACCTGCTTCTGTCGACTACAGTGCGGGAGACCGCGTCCGCCACGTCAAATTCGGGGAGGGGACGGTTCTTTCGATGGAGGACGGGGGAAGGGATATCCTCGTCACGGTTGATTTTCCGGCGTGGGGCGTGAAGAAATTCTACGCGGGATTCGCGAGGCTTGTGAAGGTTGACTGAGAGATCATATGATCCCGCGATGGCCGCTTCGGCGGCCTGAACGGTTTTACGGAGACGGAGAGACCGGGCGCTTGTGCCCGGTCTCCTTTCTTTTTGCCTGTCTTTATTCTTTTCCGTTCCAGCAGTAGGTGCAGAGACTGCACGGATCAAGTCCGACGGCCTCGATCATGTCGTCCAGGCGGTGGAAATGGAGCGACGTGAAATTCAGCTCCCTGCGGATCTCCTCCAGCATGGTGCCGTACTCGGCTGAATCCGGATCCAGGTATCTGTCGAGCACGCCCGGATCGGGATGCGCGGTGCCCTCGAGCTTCTGGATGATCCGCCGGGTGATCAGCTCCATCTCGGAATCGGAGCGGGAGAAGTTGAGATATTTGCAGCCGAATACAAGCGGCGGGCAGGCGGGGCGGATGTGGACTTCACGCGCTCCGCTGCTCAGGAGATATTCGGTCGTCTCCCGCAGCTGGGTGCCGCGGACGATGGAGTCGTCGATCAGCAGCAGGCTCTTGCCCCTGATCAGTTCGTGGTCCGGGATCAGTTTCATTTTCGCGATGAGATTGCGCTTCGTCTGATGCGTCGGCATGAACGAGCGGGGCCACGTCGGTGTGTATTTTACAAACGGCCGGGAGTAGGGGATGCGGGCCTCATTGGAGTAGCCGATCGCGTGCGCGACGCCCGAGTCGGGGACGCCGGCCACGCAGTCAGGCAGGATATTCCTGCTGAGATCCCGCTTCGCGAGGGCGCTGCCGCAGCGGTAGCGCACCTGCTCCACGTTCAGCCCCTCGTAATCGGAGGCCGCGAATCCGTAGTAGATCCAGAGAAATGTACAGATCTTCTTCTCCGTGAGCGGCGGCTTTACCGTCTCGACGCCGTTGGGCGTCATGAAGACGACCTCGCCGGGGCCGAGTTCCCGGTAGTGTTCGTAGCCGAGATTGAGAAATGAAAAACTCTCAAAACACGCGCAGAAGGAATCGCCCTTCCGGCCGATCTCGACCGGCGTCCTCCCCAGAAGATCCCTGGCAGCATAGATTCCTTCCGGGGTGAGAACGAGCAGCGTCATGGACCCCCGGATGACTTCCTGCGCGCGGCGGATTCCGTCAGCGATTGTATCCTGCTGGTTGATCAGCGCCGCGACGAGCTCGGTGGGGTTGATGCCTCCGCCGCTCATCTCCAGAAAATGCTGCTTCCCGTTGGCGTAAAGCATATCTGCAATCTCTTCGTGGTTGTTGATACGGCCCACGGTCGTGATCGCGAAGGTGCCGAGATGGGAGCGGATGATCAGCGGCTGGGACTCATAGTCCGAGATGCAGCCGATCCCGAGATTTCCCTCCATCTTCTGCATATCGCTTTCGAACTTCGGGCGGAAATAGGAACTTTCGATGTTGTGGATCGCGCGGTCAAATCCTTTTCCGCGGCCGTATACGGCCATCCCGGCCCGCCTTGTGCCGAGGTGAGAGTGATAGTCCGTGCCGTAGAACAGGTCAAATACACAGTCATTTTGTGAAGCGACACCAAAAAAACCGCCCAATAGAAACCTCCTTTGCTAAGTGACAGCGCAGCGCCGTATTTTTCAGCGAGATGATTTTCTGGTCAGAAGGACGATGCTCTCGACGCTGTCTGTCCAGGGGAACATGTCGTAGGCGCGGGCTTCTTTTGCCCTGTACCCGTGCGAGGTCAGCCATTTCAGGTCCCGGGCCAGCGTCTCCGGGTTGCAGGAGATGTAGATGATGCGTCCCGGGGACACTGCCGCAGCTGCCTCCATGAACGCCTCCGTCGAACCCGAGCGGGGGGGATCCATGAAGACGACGTCGGCTTTTCGCCTCTCCGCGGCCATCTTCAGCAGGTACTCGCCGGCGTCTCCCTCGAGAAAAAGACAGTTGCCGGCCTGATTCAGTTTCGCGTTGCGTCCCGCGTCGAGGGCCGCGGCGCGGTTCACCTCGATCCCGATAACCTGCTTCGCCCTCTTCGACGCGGTGAGGCCGATCGTCCCGATGCCGCAGTAGGCGTCGATCACCGTCTCACGCCCCGTCAGGTTTGCCCATTCGACGGCCTGCGTGTAGAGCTTTTCGGTCTGAACCGGATTGATCTGATAGAACGAACCCGGGGAAATCCGGAAGCGCATGCCGCAGAGCACGTCCTCGATGTACCCCTTGCCGTAGATCACGGAGCTGCGCTCCCCGAGAATCAGGGACGTCTCGCGGCTGTTGACGTTGAGGATCAGCGTCGTGATCTCCGGAAAACGCTCGCGCACAACCCTGGCGAAATTCTTCTTGCCCGGCAGAACCGGAGAGGTGAGAACAAGAACAGCCATGATCTCACCGGTGGCCCGGGCACACCGGACCAGGATATGGCGGAGAAGCCCCGCGCCGGTATCCTCGCTGTAGGCAGTGATCTTAAATGAAGCGGCGATCTCATTGATCCCGCTGATAATCCTGCTCGCGTCGCGGTCCTCGATCAGGCAGTCCCTCACGGGGACGAGCTTATGCGTGCCTTCCGCGTAGATGCCGCTCACGCGGCGCTCTTTTCTGCCTTCGCGCTCATAGGAGATGACGCGGTGGACTTTGTTCCTGTAACAGTACGGATCCTCCATTCCCACGATGTCCGTAAGCTGTACATACGGTCTGAGAAGATTTCTTACGTACTTTTCCTTGGCGCGAAGGGTATCCCCGTACTTGCTGCCGATCGTCCGGCACGCGCCGCACTTCTTCAGCCAGGGACACGACTTCCTGCCCGCGGTTGTTATCTCAGCCATGCTGTCTCCATTCCCATGTCCTTATGATATCCCGGCAAGGCTTCTGACCACTGCGCCCGCCATGATGAGGCCCGCGACAGGCGGGACAAATGCGATGCTTCCCGGGACTGCGCGCTTTCGCGGGGCTTTTACAGCCTCCCCGCCGGAGATGTCACCGCCGCTTCCGGTTTCCGCGGTGATCCCGGCCTCCCCCGGTTTCGAGCCGCCCTCATCGGATTCCCCGGGAAATGAAGGATCCGGCTTTCGCGCCGGCTCAGGGGACCAGACGACGTCAAGCTGAGTGACCCCTCTCTTTTTGAGCTCCCGGCGCATCACTTTCGCGAGGGGGTCCATGTGAGTGGAAAAGAGATCGACGATCTCGAATTTCGACGGATCCAGCCTGTTCCCGGCCCCCATCGAACTGATCACCGGCACGCCTGCCTCCTTTGCCCTGAGGATGATCTCGATCTTGGCCGAGACGGTGTCGACCGCGTCGACCACGTAGTCGTAGGACCGGAAATCAAAAGAAGAGGCATTTTCCGGGAGAAAGAACGCGCGGCGTTTCGTGACGGTGATGTCCGGGCAGATCTCGTGAATCCTCTCCTCGGCGGCATCGACTTTGTACCGGCCGATCGTCCGCCGCGTGGCGATGATCTGCCGGTTGATGTTCGACTCGCTGACCGTGTCGCTGTCTATGATCTCTATGCTGCCGATTCCGCTGCGCGCGAGCGCCTCGACGCAGTACCCCCCGACGCCGCCGACGCCAAAGACCGCGACTCTGGAATTCCAGAGCCGGCGGAGCGCCTCCTCGCCGAGGAGCAGGGCAGTCCGTTCAAAGCAGGATCTCATCTGCGGGTTACCCCTAAAGAAAGGACAGGGAAAGGTTCCCGATGAGAGCCGTCCCTTGCCCTGCCGTATCTTTTTTCAGTCTCAGTCAGCCGTCTCGATGAGATCGAGCGGCCGCTCCTCATTCATCCGGACGCACATCTCGATGAATTTGTCGAGCGGTACGCCGTGAAGCTGTTTGTTGCCCCGGATGTTGATCGAGACGGTGCTGTTCTCCGCCTCCTGGTCGCCGAGCACAAGGATGTAGGGATCCTTGTAGTTCTTGAAGGTCTTGATCTTCTCCTTCATGTTTTTGTCGGTGTAGTCGGCCTCGAAGCGAATGCCCTTCTTCCGGAGCAGTTCCGCCACCTTCATCGCGTAGCCGTTGTGCGAGGTGCGGATCGGGACGATGCCGACCTGGACCGGGCTCAGCCAGAACGGGAACGATCCCTTGAAGTTCTCGATCAGGATCCCGATAAATCTTTCGAACGAGCCGAAGATCGCGCGGTGCACCATGACCGGCCTGCGGAAGGTTCCGTCCTGGGCGACGTACTTCATGTCGAAGTTCAGCGGAAGCTGGAAGTCGAGCTGGATCGTGCCCATCTGCCATTCGCGGCCGAGGCAGTCCCGCATCTGCAGGTCAATCTTCGGCCCGTAGAATGCGCCGTCGCCCTCGTTGACCTCGTAGTTGCCTTCACCGTAGATCTTGTCCAGGATGGTCTTTAAGGACGCTTCCGCCTGATCCCAAAGTTCAATTTCACCCATGAAATCATCCGGGCGCGTGGAGAGCTCAGCGCGGTAGGTAAGTCCCAG
>CACYEN010000150.1 GCA_902773435.1 uncultured Lachnospiraceae bacterium
CTCGACGAGATCCGCGAGGGCAAGTCGAAGTACCAGTTCATCGAGATCATGGGCTGCCCGGGCGGCTGCATCAACGGCGGCGGCCAGCCGTACGTCCGTCCCGCGCTTCTTCCGAACGAGCCGGATGATATCATCGACACGTATAAGGAGAAGAGGGCGAAGGCCCTGTACACGGAGGATGAGCGCCAGACCGTGCGTCAGTCCCACAACAATCCGCAGATCGTCGAACTCTATGAGAAGTTCCTCGGCGAGCCGAATTCACACCTCGCCCATGAGCTTCTTCACACGAGCTACGCCGGACGCGAGCGCTTCGCGTAAAAGACGCATGAGGCGTCGGCCGCCGGCCCGGACGTTTTTCGGAAAAATGACTGAAACATGAGAGGGACGGAATCGAAAGATGTGCAAAAAAGCATGTTTTTCGGTTCCGTCCTTTTGTCATGCCATTGACTGTATCACAAAAAAGGTGTAACATTGCTTTGTTGCGTTAAATTATCATATTTTCCCATGAGGAGGAGAAAAAATGAGGAAATTCACAAGTCTGTTCCTTGCGGCAGCGATGGTTCTCTCTTTCACGTTCTCCGTATCGGCCGCACAGGTTGAGACGATTGAGCTGGAAGATGACGCTGTCGAATCGACTGAGGTTGAAGCTGAAGCTGCTCCGTCAGCCGAGGGCGACTATCACATCGGTATCGTCACGGGTTCCGTCTCCCAGTCTGAGGACGACCGCCGCGGCGCCGAGGCTTTCCAGGCCATGTACGGCGAAGACCGCGTCACACTCGCGATCTATCCGGACAACTTCACGGAGGAGCTTGAGACAACGATCCAGACGATCGTGAACCTTTCCGATGACCCGGATATGAAGGCGATCATCGTCAACCAGGCGATCCCGGGCACGACAGAAGCGTTCCGCCAGATCAAGGAGAGAAGGCCGGACATCCTCTGCATCGCCGGTGAATCCCATGAAGACCTTCCGGAGATCGGAAGCGCTGCCGACCTTGTCTGCAACAACGACTTCGTCGCCCGCGGCTACCTGATCATCCGCACGGCTCATGAGCTTGGCTGCGATACGTTCGTTCACATTTCCTTCCCGCGTCATATGTCCTATGAGACGATGAGCCGCCGTGTCGCCATCATGAAGGCGGCCTGCGAAGAGTTCGGAATGAGCTTCGTCATGGAGACTGCTCCGGACCCGACGACCGACGTAGGTGTCCCGGGCGCCCAGGCATTCATCCTCGAGCATGTTCCGGAGTGGGTTGAGAAGTACGGCACGAATTCCGCTTACTTCTGTACGAATGACGCCCACACAGAGCCGCTGCTTAAGCAGCTGCTTGAGTACGGCGGATATTTCATCGAAGCTGACCTTCCGTCTCCGCTGATGGGTTATCCGGGAGCTCTCGGACTTGACCTCACGGAAGAAGCCGGCGATTTCGAGAAGATCCTCGCCAAGGTTGAACAGGCTGTCTGCGAGAAGGGCGGTGCCGGAAGATTCGGAACATGGGCTTATTCCTATGGCTACACTGTTTCCGCCGGTCTTGCGCAGCACGCGATGAACGTCATCGACGGCGTCTCCGAACTTGACGACATCGACGATATCTCCAAGGCCTATCAGGTATTCTCACCGAAGGCTGAGTGGAACGGCTCCAACTACACGAACGCTGACACGGGCGTCAAGCTCGACAATGTGTTCCTTGTCTATCAGGATACCTACATCATGGGCGATCCGGGCAAGTACATGGGCTCCACGCAGATCGAAGTTCCCGAGAAGTATTTCACAACAAAATAATCCAGTATAAATGATACGTGCATCAGGGGGAGGGATGATCGTCCCTCCTCCTGATTTCTTGGAAAGAGAACATACCTATGAGCAATGATAAACCAAGACTTCTTGAAATGAAGAATATTCAGAAGGATTTCTTCGGCAATCAGGTCCTCACGGATATCAATCTCTCCGTAGACGAAGGGGAGGTTGTGGGGCTTGTAGGCGAGAACGGAGCCGGAAAGTCCACTCTGATGAGGATCCTTTTTGGAGCGGATATGATCCGGGAGACGGGCGGGTACGGCGGAGACGTGGTCCTCGAGGGGAAAACCGTCCGCTTCTCATCCCCGTTCGACGCGATTGCGGCCGGAATCGGAATGGTCCACCAGGAGTTTTCCCTGATACCCGGATTCACGACGACAGAGAATATCCTTCTTAACAGGGAACCGACCAAAAAGAGCGTGGTCCACGATATCTTCGGACCGCGCATGAACACACTTAACCGCTCGGAGATGGACGAGCGCGCCGCAAACGCGATCGAGATGATGGGCGTCAGCGTCGACAGAAAGATGTACATCAACGAGATGCCGGTCGGTCATAAACAGTTTACGGAAATCGCGAGAGAACTCTCCAAGGACCAGCTGAAGCTCCTCATCCTCGACGAGCCGACGGCGGTCCTCACGGAGAAGGAAGCGGAGGCGCTCCTCGCCTCCATCCGCGGCATGTCGGAGAGGGGCATCGCCGTCATCTTCATCACGCACAGGCTGCAGGAGATCCTCTCCGTCTGCGACAAGGTCGTCGTCATGCGCGACGGGCGCGTGGTGAGCGAGAAAGCGGCGAAGGACACCAATGTCGCCGAGATCACCAGACAGATGGTGGGAAGATCCGTGGAAACGTCTTCCGCAGCGCCCCACGACGAGGAGGCTGAGAAAGAACGGAAGACGATTCTCAAGGTGGACAGGCTCTGGGTCGATATGCCGGGAGAGATCGTCCGCGACGTCAGCTTCGAGGTGAAAGAGGGAGAGATCCTGGGTATCGGGGGCCTCGCGGGCCAGGGCAAGCTCGGGATCCCGAACGGAATCATGGGACTCTATCAGGCAGGCGGGACCGTCACGTTTGAAGGGAAGCAGATTCCCCTGAACTCCCCGAGGCAGTGCCTCGACTCGTCGTTCGCCTTCGTGTCGGAGGACCGCCGCGGCGTCGGCCTTCTGCTCGAGGAGTCACTCGAGTGGAATATCGCGTTCCCGGCGATGCAGATCCAGAACAGGTTCCTTCGGAATTACCTGGGCGGCCTGATCAAGTGGCGCGACGAGAAGGCGATCAAGGAGATCACCGACAAGTATATCGATGAACTCGCTATCAAGTGCACGAGTTCCAAGCAGAAGGCCAAGGAACTCTCGGGCGGAAACCAGCAGAAGGTCTGCCTCGCGAAGGCGTTCGCCCTGAACCCGCGGCTGCTCTTCGTGTCGGAACCGACCCGCGGCATCGACGTCGGCGCCAAGGCGCTTGTCCTGGAGGCGCTGAAGAAGTTCAACCGGGAGAGCGGGGTGACGATCGTCGTCGTCTCCTCGGAGCTCGAGGAACTGAGACAGAGCTGCGACCGCATCGCAATCGTATCAGGGGGCAGAATCGCCGGCATTCTTCCGGCATCGGCTTCCGTAGAGGACCTTGGCACGCTGATGCTGAGCCAGGTCATATAAGGAGGACCGGATGGGCGAAAAGACAGATATTAAAAAAGAAAAAGGCTGGTTTGGCCGTCTGGTTGAGGATTTCGGGCTTCCGAGACTGATTATCACGCTGTTCCTGATCCTGCTGCTGATTCTGGCGCCGATCGTCGGGGCAGATTTCCCGTCGCAGATCACGAACATCATCGCGCGATTCTCCTGGAACGGAATCCTTGTCCTCGCGATGGTCCCGATGGTCCACTCTGGCTGCGGCCTGAATTTCGGGCTTCCCCTCGGAATTATCTCCGGCCTGCTGGGGGCTACGATCTCGATCGAGCTGGGATTTACAGGTGCGCTGTCATTTCTCATGGCGATCCTGATCGCCACGCCGTTCGCGCTGATCTTCGGCTGCGGGTACGGCTGGCTGCTCAACAAGATCAAGGGCGGCGAGATGATGATCGCGACGTACGTCGGCTTCTCATCCGTGTCGTTCATGTGCATGATGTGGCTGGTTCTTCCGTACAAGAGCCCCAACATGGTCTGGGGCCTCGCGGGCAAGGGTCTCCGTACGACGATCTCCCTCGAGGGCTATTACAGCCAGACACTCGCGAAGTTCCTGCAGATCAGGATCGGAAATTTCGTAATTCCGACCGGATCGCTTCTGTTCTTCGCGCTGCTCGCGTTCCTGATGTGGGCGTTCCTGCACACGAAGACCGGCACGGCGATGACTGCCGTCGGCTCCAATCCGACGTTCGCCAGGGCCGCAGGAATCAACATCGACAGGATCAGGCTCCTCTCCGTCGTTATGTCGACGTGGCTCGCGGCCATCGGCATCCTCGTGTACGAGCAGGGCTTCGGCTTTGTCCAGCTCTATATGGCGCCGTTCTACATGGCGCTCCCGGCGGTGTCGGCGATCCTGATCGGCGGCGCTTCCGTCAATAAAGCTTCCATCACGAACGTCATCATCGGAACGATTCTCTTCCAGGGAATCGTCACAATGACGCCGACCGTCATGAATAACATGATCCACATGGACATGAGCGAGGTCATCAGGATCATCGCCTCCAACGGCATGATTCTCTATGCGCTCACCAGAAAGACGGAGGGAGCGAAATGAATAAAAAGACCAATATCGTGGGACTGCTCCAGAGAAGCTCCGTGCCGATCATGTTCGTCATTATCTGCGCGCTGTGCATACCGATCGCGGGACTTTCTCCGAGCTACCTGATCAATGAAATCGTTACAAGAATGGGCAGGAACTCGTTCCTGATCCTGTCGCTGCTCGTTCCGATCATGGCGGGAATGGGTCTGAACTTCGGCATGACGCTCGGCGCCATGGCGGGGGAGATCGGACTGATCCTCGTGTCGGACTGGCAGATCGTGGGAATCCCCGGCATGGTGCTGGCGATGATTATCTCGGTCCCGAACTCCGTGCTCCTCGGATTCTTCTGCGGAAAGATCCTGAACATGGCCAAGGGCCGTGAGATGATCACGAGCTACATCATCAGCTACTTCATGAACGGCGTCTACCAGCTCGTCGTGCTCTACCTGATGGGTTCGATCATTCCGATCGCGCACACGAGCATCAAGCTGCCGAGAGGTTACGGAATCAGAAATACCGTGAGCCTTCTGTCCATGAGACAGAAGCTCGACAACCTGATTCCGCTGACGATCAGGGGCGTCAAGATTCCGGTGATGACATTTATCATCATCGCGCTCCTCTGCCTTGTCATCATCTGGTTCAGAAGGACTAAGCTCGGACAGGACATGCGCGCCGTGGGTCAGGACCTTGAAGTCGCGAGGGACGCCGGCATCAACGTGGAGAGGACGAGAATTCTTTCTGTCATCATCTCGACAGTGCTCGCCGGAATCGGCATGGTGATCTACCTCCAGAACATGGGTAATATCGCGACGTACAGCTCCCATTCGCAGATCGGCATGTTCTGCATCGCGGCGCTGCTCGTCGGCGGTGCCTCCGTCGACAAGGCTTCGATCGGAAATGTCTTCCTCGGCGTCGTGCTGTTCCACCTGATGTTCATCGTCGCGCCGCGCGCGGGCGCCTATATCACAGGCGACTCGATGATCGGCGAATATTTCCGCGTGTTTGTATCCTACGCGGTCATCACGGTGGCACTCATCATGTATGAGACCAATAAGCGAAGGGCGAAGAGCCTTGCCGGGGCGCAGCTCGCGGCGGAACAGGAGGCGCAGAAATGAAATCAAAGAGAGGACTCCTGGCCAAGCTGCTCGTGCTCGCCGCGGTGATCGCGATCGCCGCCGCCATGTTCGTCATCGGAAGGGGACACACGGTCTACTTTGACAACAAGGAAGTCAAGGCGGAGGACGGCACCGTCTACAAGCCGTTTTACAAGATCGAGGTGTACGTCGGGGACGAGCGCGTCGCCAAGCTCAGCGAGGGCGACAGGGGCGCGTATTCCGTGATGGGGCAGAAGCTGAAGGTGACGCTCCACCTGACGGTCAAGAAGGATGCCAAGAAGCAGGGAAGCGCGGTGACTTTCGAGATTCCCTACAACATGGACGGCATCATCTACAATATCCCGGCGCTCCTGCAGGGGGCTCCGGAGGAAGTCTATATGGAAGAGTTCGTTCCGACTCCTGTCCAGGAGGATGAGGACGCGGACGTCGTTGTGACGGATGAGTTCGCGATGCCCTCTGAGGACGAATAAGGGGCGGAGAGCAGGACAAAGAAGAAACAGCAGACGGAATTATTAAGAGCAAGACAGGAAGGCGGGGCTGCCGTACCGGATCAATACCCGGTACGAAGCCCCGTCCTTACGTTCTTTATTCATTTATTCCGCTCCGTGTCACTTCCGCTCCGGAACCGCGAAGCGGATCATCTTCGGACAGACCTCGACAGCAAAATGGGACTCGTGAACGATCTCGCCGTCCCTCGTGTAGGCGAAGCCCTCGGGGGCGTCGACCTCAATCCGCTTTGCCCGGCGGTAGATGACGTGGTCTTTATACCGCCTGCCGTCGAGATGTTCTCCGCGCATGTATCCGCCGATGAGGGTGATGAAGAGAAGGCGCGGCATCTCCTTCACGATGCAGACCTCGGCGAGTCCGTCGTCCGTCAGCGCCCGCGGAGCGCATCGGTAGGATCCTCCGACGTACTGTCCGTTCGCGATCGTACAGAGAAGACCCCCGCCTTCCGGGTTCATGAGCTCTCCGTCCGCCTTCACGGTGAAGCGGGAGTGCATGGAGTAGACCAGGGCTTTCAGGACACCCCTGGTGTAGGAACTCTTGCTGCCGTGGCCGTATCTGGCCCGGTCCTCCTGAACCTGGATCGCGACATAGGCGTCGAGGCCGAAATTGACGACGTTCAGGCTGTAGAAATCTCCGACTTTGAGCAGGTCGATCAGGTGGTCCGGCGCGAGGGCGAGCTCCCGGAGGTCGAGGAACCTGGAAGCCCCGCCCCAGGTTTTGACGAAGTCATTGCCGCTTCCGCAGGGAAAGCAGGTGACGCTGGCATTCCGAAACCCCACGGCGCCGCCCACGACCTCGGACAGCGTGCCGTCCCCGCCGCAGGAGATGAAGCGGATCTCCGTGTCCCTGTGTTCGGCGCAGTATCCGCGGACAAAAGCGGAGGCGTCCGCCTCGGCTTTCGTGTAGTAAAGCTCAGTGGGGCCGGGCAGATCGAGCGCCCTGATTTTGTCGGGAAGACCGTTTCTAAGTTCGCCGTTTCCAGCGAGAGGATTGATCACAAATACATAATTCATCCGCAGTTTCCTCCGATCAGGCCGGCGCGCGAAGGAATGTGGAAATCTTTCACGGGCCGCGGGTTGTCAGGCAGGCCGGGCTTCTTACCACCATTATAACAGATAATTCCGGTAATTCCGCGGGCTGTCTACGAAAATCGGAGAAAAACTGGTATAATAAAAACGGACTTGGCCGAAGTGACCATCGCGGCCGCGGCGGTATCACGACATCTTCCAGGGAGGCGCCTCGAGATGAAGCTGAATTACAAAAGGACGATCTTTGTCGGATTTGCCTTCTTTCTGATCTGCGCGTTCTGGCAGGCCTATGACAACACGATCCCCCTCATCCTGACAAACAAGTTCGGGATGAGGCAGGCCTCGTCCGGCGTCATCATGGCGCTCGACAACATCTTCGCGCTCTTTATGCTGCCGCTCTTCGGCGCGATTTCCGACCGGTGCGGGAGCAGACTTGGACGCAGGACGCCATTTATCCTGTTCGGGACGATCGCGGCGGTCTGCGCGATTCTCGGCATCGCCTTCGCGGACGCGTCCCAGGTGCGGATGCTCGGCGAGGCGGCGGCGGTGGACGACGCGAACGCGCTCGGGATCATCTATGACGCGGAAGCCGGCGGGAATCTGATCACGCCCTCGGGAGAGACGTTCGTGTTAGAGGATCTCTTCACGAGGGACGAGTTTACCGCGATCAGAAGCGAAACCGCCGACGGGGAGGGAAATGTCTCGGCGAACAGCGAGTACACGGAGTACGTCGTCCCGGCGAGAACCGCTTACGTCCGAAAACTCACGAGAAAATCCCCCTCGCGGCTTGTCCTCTTCGTCATCTTCCTCCTGGCGGCACTGATCGCGATGGCGACGTTCCGGTCGCCGGCAGTGGCGCTCATGCCGGACGTCACGATCAAACCGCTGAGGTCGTCGGCCAACGCCGTCATCAACCTGATGGGATCCCTGGGAGGGATCATCGCGCTCATACTCGGAATGAAGTTCGCCATGAGCGCGGCGGGCAATTCGATGTCCCCTTATACCGGCTACCTGCTGGCGATCGGGGCTGTGATGGTCTTCGCACTCGCGGTCTTCATGGTCACGGTGAGGGAGCCCGCGCTCGTGGAGGAGATGCGCGGGGAGAGCAGGAAATACGGCCTCGCGGAAGATGAAGCAGAGACCGGAGGGGGTGGGGCGCAGGGAAGAGCCGCGCACAGGCTTCCCCCGGACGTCAGGCGGTCCCTCCTCTTTATCCTTGCCTCGATCATCCTCTGGTTCATGGGATACAACGCCGTGACGTCCAAATACTCGGTCTACGCGGGCAGCATCCTCATGAGGGACTACAACCTGACGCTGATCATCGCGCAGGTCGCCGCGATCATCTCCTATATTCCGGTCGGAATCATTTCCTCCCGGATCGGGAGGAAGAAGACGATCCTCGCGGGTGTCGTCATGCTCTGCGCCGCTTTCGGGACAGCGGCGGGGATGAGGGCGTCGAGCCCGCCCGTACTGATGAACTGCATGTTTGCCCTGGCGGGCATCGCTTGGGCGACGATCAACGTCAACTCATTTCCGATGGTGGTCGAGATGTGCTCGGAAGCCGACGTCGGAAAGTATACCGGGATCTACTACACGGCTTCCATGTCCGCCCAGGTCCTGACGCCGATTCTCTCGGGTTTTCTCATGGACCGGCTGGGAATGACCGTGCTCTTCCCCTACGCGGTGGCCTTCACCGCGGCCGCGTTCGTGACGATGCTGTTCGTCAGGCACGGAGATTCGAAGCCGGAGGCGAAGAGGGGTCTCGAGGCGCTCGAGGACATGGAGTAGAAATCGGAAAATGAACGGAATGCGGCAGAAGAGACAACTATGAAACTGACGGTACTGATTGAGAATACGGCTTTGTCGGACGATCTTTTCGCCGAACACGGCATCAGCCTTTACATAGAGACGGGAGGCCGCCGGATCCTGTTTGATTCTGGCCAGTCCGGCGCCTTCGCGGACAACGCCGGGAAGCTGAAGATCGATCTTTCCGGCGTCGATTTCGCGGTGCTTTCACACGGGCACTACGATCACGGAGGAGGCCTGCAGAGGTTCCTCAGGCTGAACAGCACGGCGAAGATCTACATGAACAGGAACGCATTCGGCCCCCACTACCGCGGAACGGAGAAGTATATCGGCATCGATCCCGCCCTCAGGGAGTCGGACCGGATCGTCTATGCCGGGGACACGCTCACGATGGCAGAGGGACTGACGCTGTACTCCTGCAGGGACTGGCCCCTTAAGTTCCCGATCGACAACAGCGGGCTCACGGTTCTTAGAGACAGACGCTATGTGCCCGAGAGCTTTGACCACGAACAGTACCTGTTGATCGAGGAGGAGGGAAGACGCATCCTGATAAGCGGCTGTTCGCACCGCGGCATCCTGAATATCATGAACTGGTTCAGGCCGGACGTGATGGTCGGCGGGTTCCATTTTAAGGACATTCCTCTCGACGACGGGGGAAAGGAGAGACTGCGGGAGGCGGCACGCGAGCTGTCATCCTATGACACGGACTATTACACCGGACACTGCACCGGGGTCCCCCAGTATGAGTTCCTGCGGGAGATGATGGGGGAGCGGCTCCGGTATATCCCGACGGGGACGGCGGCATTTATCTGAGACCGGTCCTGCCATAAAAAATCACTCTTGACAACCTCTCCGCTGTACTGAGATGATAAAACGAAGCGGTGGCCGCGGCGCGGCCATCCCGGAAGATGAATTACTCAAAGAAGGATCTGACAGTCTGCCATGGATAAAACGACAACACTCGCGGAACGCATCCGTCTTGCCGCCTACGTCAGGGAGCAGAACCTCGCGGAGGTCAACGCTGCCTGCAAGCCGATCAAGGAAAAGAGGACAATCTACACCGTATTCGTAAAGCGGCTGCTCGACATCTGCCTCTCGGCGGTTGCCCTTGTCGTGCTCTTTCCGGTCAATCTCATTCTCGGGATCTGCACGTACTTCGACGTGGGGCGCCCGATCTTCTTTCTACAGGAGAGGCCCGGAAAATATGGAAAGCTGTTCACGATCGTGAAATTCAGGAACATGCGGAACGCCTGGGACGAGAACGGGCTTCCCCTGCCGATCGCGCAGCGCGTGACGAAATTCGGCAGTTTCGTGAGGAGGACCTCGCTCGACGAGCTCCTCAACTTCTGGAGCATTCTGAAGGGCGACATGTCCCTGATCGGGCCGCGCCCGCTGGCCCCCGCCTACCTGCAGCGCTACAACGACTACCACATGTGCAGGCACCTCGTGAGGCCGGGCCTCGAGTGCCCGAACCTGAAGAACAAGGGCTACAGCAGGGACTGGAACGAGCGGCTCGACAACGACGTGTGGTACGCTGAAAATGTCAGCTTCGTCGTAGACGTAAAGATGGTCCTGTGTCTCTTCCGCATGGTATTCGACAGGAAGACGAGGAAGGAGCACGCGGTCCGCGGAAGCGGCGACCTCATCGGCTATGAGAAGAGCGGAAGGGCGTTCGGGACCTATGACATTCCCGACGAGTACATACTCTGGCTTCGCGAGGGGGAAGGAAAGGCGGAAGCCTGATTCCTCCTGAGAAAGAGACCGCCCGTGGCCTTCATCCATATTCTCTTAAATGGACAGTTTTCCCTGAACTGTAAAGGTCTGAAAAAAAGCCCCATGGTATAATGCAGTCAGAGAAATCCACAGATCGACGGCAGTTCCTCTCCCGAGGGACCCGGGGAGACGGCTGAGTTTCCCATGTGGCGGAAAACTTTTGCATGAAGGAGGAAGAGATGAAGGTTTTAGGCATTTCCATGGGGCGCAAGAATGAGCGGAGCGACATCTACTGCAAGCAGGCACTGATGGGCGTCGAGGCGGCGGCAAAAGCCTCCGGCAGAGACATCGAGGTCGAGTTCATCAATACAGTGACGATGAACATCGGGCAGTGCAGGGGCTGCGGCGCATGTTCCAAGGCGCCGGACGGCATTATCAAGTGTATCCTTCCGGACGATTACCTCAAGCTCGAGGAGAAGGTTCTCGACGCGGACGGCATCATCATCGCCGCGCCCGTTTATTCTGTAGGCATCGTCGGACAGCTGAAGAATTTCCTCGACCGCTTTGGCGCCGCCCACGATCGCGCGAGTATGCTCGAGGAGCAGAAGAAGCGCCGCGAGGAGGGAAGACCGCTTCTCGACGAGAGATATTTCAAGGACCGCTACTGCAGCTACATCGCTGTCGGCGGGGCCTGGACGGAGGACTGGACAGGTCTCGGACTTCCGATGATGCATCTCTTCGGATGCTCGCAGGCGATGAAGGTCGTCGGCCAGATCAACGCCAATGACCAGGGCAGGAAGACGAGCCCGTTCCTGGATCCGCCGATGATGGACGACGTGTTCGCCATGGGAGAGAATCTCGCGAACAATCTCGGGGTTCCCTATGACGAGACGACATGGTTCGGCAAAGAGGGGACGTGCCCGGTCTGCCATCTGAACCTGATGCTGGTCGACGGCTCGGATAGCGTGACCTGCGCGGTCTGCGGCATCCACGGCAAGGCGGAGACGAAAGACGGACACCTTAAGATCACGTTCTCGGATGAGGAGAAGAAGCGCGCCCGCAACACGGTCACGGGTCTCTACGAGCATCACAATGAGATCGGTGAGATGATGCGGATCTGCATTCCTCTTCTCCAGGAGAAGAAGGAATTCCTCGCCGAAAAAGGCAGGGAGTACAGGGCTTATCAGCCGAAATGGTCGTAAATCATCTCAGAAGGACAGCATGATGACAAAAAAGTCTGCTGAATATAACCCGTAAGGACTGAAGAGGGCGTGTGAAAAAACAAAAGTTTTTTCATGTGCCCTTTTTAGTATGTGTATCAGTTGAGTGAGGTCCATACTTGGAGATCAGGGATATCGGTTTCGAAAAAAACGGTAAATATCTGTATGCACGGCTTCTCCTGCCGGAGAATGGGAGAGTCCCGTATCCGGCCGTGATCCTCTCGCACGGGTTTAACGGAAGCGGTGAGCACGGGATGCCTTATGCCGAGGAATTTCTGAAGGCCGGGGCGGCGTGCGTCCTGTTCGACTTCATCGGCGGCAGCGTTGACTCGAGGAGCGGCGGCAGGATGGAGGAGATGAGCGTGCTGACGGAGCTTGCGGATCTGCAGGCGCTGATGAGCCGGATTCAGCCGATTCCGGAGATCGACGGGGGCCGCGTGTTCCTGTTCGGCCGCAGCCAGGGAGGCCTGGTGTCCGCGATGGCGGCGGCGCGGCAGCCGGAGGCGGTCCGCGGGCTCATCCTGCTTTACCCGGCGTTCAATCTCCCTGACAAGGCGAGGGAGATGTATCCGGATCCGGACAATGTGCCCGGGAGGATAGAAATCCTGGACGCGGTGGTCGGGAGGGATTACTATGACGCGCTCACGGCGCTGAACATAGAAGACCTGCAGAGGACGTACAGCGGACCGGTCCTGATCATACAGGGACAGAGGGATGACGTCGTTCCCCCGGGGACTGCGGAAGCTGCCGCCCGGAATTATCCGGACTGCCGGCTGATCCGAATACCGGACGGAGGCCATGGGTTTTCGGGAGAGGACTTCAGTACGGCGGCAGAAGAATCGGTCCGCTTCATGAACGCGGTTCTTCTGGGTGGGAATGCCGGGGCAGGCGCGGGGATGCGGGACTGTACAGAAGCATGTCCATATAATATGATAAAAAATAAACCGGAAGAAGGTGAAGGCAGTGCCGGACAGTGATGAGCGGAAAAATGTCCCCGAGGAACCCCGGGACGAGACGACAGCGACGATTTATGGATATGACTATCCCTGTCATAAGCCTCTCGGGCGCTGCGGCTTCTGCGGAGGCGAGGTCTGGCCGATCGAGGATGAGTGCTGGGACGGAGCCGCGTTCCATTATATCACGTTCGCCTACAAGTGCTATGCCTGCGGGCATACGGACGTTGCCCCTTATTTTATAGAGAAGTAAGAATTCCGGTCATAGGAGGCCGCGAAATTGTCCTTACGGAGACAGCGCAGGAAGAGAGGGGTGTATTTACGGGATGATTCATGAGGAGTACAGATCCTTTGTGGAGGATAATCTGGAGGACGCGAAGAAACTCCTCCGGGAACTCGGGCGGATACCGGCCCCCTCACACGGAGAGGGACTCCGCGCCGACTATATCAGGAGATGGCTTCTGGCCGAGGGGGCCGAGGGGGTCTATGTCGACGAGGCCCTGAACGTCGTCTGGCCGGTCTCCGCGGGAGACGACAATCCGCTGGTCGTATTTTCCGCCCACATGGACGTGGTCTTTCCGGATACGGATGAGCTTCCCATGAGAGAGGAGGGGGGACGCCTTAGATGCCCCGGCATCGGGGACGACACGGCGAATCTTGTGGGGCTTCTGATGGCGGCGAGATATGTGCTGCGGAGACAGCTGCGGCCCGCTTCGGGCAGGGGATTCCTGTTTGTCGCGAACAGCTGCGAGGAGGGCCTTGGAAACCTGAAAGGGATCCGGAAGATCTGTGAGGAGTACGGGTCCCGGATTGAGTATCACTGCTCGCTTGACGGGTACCTCGGGACGGTCTGCAATGACGCCGTGGGCAGCGAGCGGTATGAGGTTGAGGTCCTGACGGAGGGCGGCCACTCCTTCAGCGCTTTCGGGAAGCGCAACGCGATCGTATCCCTGGCCTCGATCATCGGCTCGCTGTATGAGACAGATCCGCCGGTCTCAAAGGGGAAGACGACGTATAATGTCGGGAAGATCTCCGGCGGAACCAGCGTCAACTCGATCGCGCAGCAGGCAGACATGCTGTATGAATACCGAAGCGACAGCCACGAAGATCTCGCAGCCATGAGGGAGCGTTTCCTTGCGGTCATAGAGAGTTACCGCCGCCAGGGGCTTACAGTGAATGTGAGGCTGCTCGGGGAGAGACCCTGCGGCGAGGGCGTCGACGAAAAAGTCCTCCTCGGCCGGACGAACCGGGTGAAAAGGGCGATCCGGGAGACGACGGGCCTCGAACCTGTCGTCAGGCCGATGAGCACGGACTGCAACATTCCGCTCTCCATGGGAATCCCCGCCGTCTGTACGGGGCTGGTCGCCGGCGCCGGCGCGCATACCAGGGAGGAATACATTGAACTTGACAGCCTGCTCCCGGGATATACGCTGGGACTCGAACTGGTTCTTTCATTTTTTGAAACGGGACAGTGAAGAAACCCGTTTCCTGCCGGCGTATCCTTGTTAACTGAGGGGGAATATTCATGGTGGACAGCGAACGCGTTGAGCGGTTGACGAAGCAGTGCATTCCGGAGATGACGGAGTACAGGAGGCATATTCACGCGGATCCCGAGCTCAGCGGGGAGGAGGAGAGGACGTCGGTGTATGTGGCCGGAATCCTCCGCGGCATGGGGCTTAAGGTCCGGGAAGGCATCGGAGGCTATGGAGTTTCCGCTGTCATCGAAGGGAGGGCGGAGGGCAGGTGCGTCGCGCTGCGCGCGGATATGGACGCTCTCTCGATCAGGGAGGAGACGGGACTTTCGTACGCGTCCCGCAATGACGGGGTTATGCACGCCTGCGGCCATGACTGCCATACGGCGATGCTGCTGGGGGCAGCCCGCGTGCTGACGCAGATGAGGGATTCCTTCGACGGAAGCGTGAAGCTGATCTTCCAGCCGTCGGAGGAGAATTCGATCAGCAGCGGCGCGAAAGCGATGATCGCTGACGGTATCCTCATGGATCCGCCGGTAGACGCCGTCTTCGGGCAGCATGTCCGGCCGGGATGTCCGGTGGGGAGCGTCCTCATCAAATCCGGACCCTGCACGGCCGCATCGGACCGCTTCTTTATCACGGTTGAGGGAAAGAACGCGCACGGCTCCGCCCCGGATGAGGGAACGGACGCGATTGTGGCGGCAGCGCAGGCCGTGACCGCGCTGCAGACGGTCATTTCCAGAAATGTATCTCCCCTGAGCAGCAGCGTGCTCACGATCGGAAAGATCTCCGGGGGCGAGCGCTACAACGTGATCCCGGAAAAAGTGGAGATGGAGGGGACGTGCAGAAATACGGACCCCGCAGTCCGCGACCGGATGCCGGAGTTGATGGAGAGGGCGGTACGGGGAGCCGTGGAATCGGCAGGCGCCGGATACCGGTTCCGGTATATCCGGGGATTCTCCCCGACAGTCAATGACGCGGAGCTCACCCGGATGGTGCTCGACATGATACCCCGGTCTGTCCCGGGTGTGACCGCGCACCCGGAGGATGCCTGCAGAATGACAGGCGAGGACTTCTCGTTCTACTCCGAACACGTTCCGTCGGTATTCTACTGGCTCGGATGTGACGGCGGGAACGCCGGGAGATCAGAGATCCCGCTGCACAGCAGCTGCTTCTCGCCGTCGGAAGACGTCCTTCCGGTCGGATGCAGGATGTTCACTCACTGCGCGCTGGAATACCTGTCGGCGATCTGAGTTCCGTGACGGCCGGAAACCCGGCGGGCAGAGGGCGGATAACAGCAGTCGGCTGGTGCGGCAGGGAGACGGGATATATCCGGATGGGTCGCGTCTTAACGGAAGAAAGGATACGAAAGGGAATGATTCTTGCGGACAGTTTTCCGACCCATCAGGCCGGAGAGATCAAGTACAGGTGCGGAAGAGTATTTCCGTTTGGCGCGACGATCGTGGAGGGCGGTGTCAATTTCAGCATCTTCTCAAAGGAAGCGACCCGGTGCACGCTCGTTCTTTTCCACGAGGGGGAAAAGCTGCCCTTCATCGAGATCCCGTTTCCGGAAGAGTTCCGAATCGGCGGTGTGTTCGCCATGATGGTGTTCGGGATCAACGAAGAGACGACGGAATACGGCTATCGCTTTGAGGGACCTTATGACGCGAAGGCGGGCCTGCTTTTTGATGCGGAAAAGATTCTTCTCGATCCCTATGCGAAATCGGTCTCCGGCCGCGACGTGTGGGGAGAAAAGCCCCGCGACCGCGGAAGTTATCAGCATCGCGGGCGGATCGTGCGGGAGGATTACGACTGGAACGGGGACAGGCCGCTCCGGATCCCGGCAAACGATCTGCTGATCTATGAGCTTCACGTGCGGTCCTTTACGAGAGATCCTTCTTCAGGCGTCCATTATCCCGGGACATTTGCCGGTCTGGCGGAGAAGATTCCCTACTTGAAGAAACTCGGGATTAACTGTGTGGAACTGATGCCGGTGTTTTCTTTTGACGAGCTGGAAAACCCCATGGTGGCGGAGGGAGAGAGGCTCCTGAATTACTGGGGTTATTCTACCGTCTGTTTCTTCGCGCCGAAGGCGGGTTATGCGGATTCCGGCCGCTACGGCCTGGAGGTGGACGAGCTTAAGGCAATGATCGCCAGATTTCACGCGGCAGGGATCGCGGTCTTCCTGGACGTGGTGTTCAACCACACGGCTGAGGGGGGCGATAACGGTCCCTACATCTCTTACAGGGGAATCGACAATCGGACTTATTATCTGCTGACCCCGGACGGAAAGAATGTGAATTTCAGCGGATGCGGCAATACCCTGAACTGCAACAACGCGGTGGTCAGGAACTGCATCCTGGACTGTCTGCGGTACTGGGTGTCCTCTTGCCATATCGACGGCTTTCGTTTTGACCTGGCCTCGATCCTTTCGCGCGATGAGAACGGCATGCCCATGATATCTCCACCGGTGCTGGAATCACTCGCCCAGGATGCGGTCCTCAGCGACACGACGCTCATAGCGGAGGCCTGGGACGCCGGCGGGCTTTATCAGGTCGGGAACTTTCCATCCTGGAACAGGTGGTCCGAATGGAACGGAAGGTACAGGGACTGCGTCCGCCGCTTTGTCAAGGGCGAGGCGGACGCGCTCCCCGAGCTCGTCCGGCGGATCGGAGGGTCCGAGGACATGTACTGCGGGCGCGGCCCCTCTGCCTCAGTCAATTTTGTCACCTGCCACGACGGCTTCACACTTCGGGACCTGGTCTCCTATAACGAGAAGCACAATGAGAAGAACGGAGAAGACAGCCGGGACGGCAGCAACGACAACCTGAGCTGGAACTGCGGCGCGGAGGGGGACACGGAGAATGCGGAGGTGAAGGCCCTCCGCATCAGGCAGATGAAGAATTTTATGACGATTCTTCTCACGAGCAGGGGGATCCCGATGATCCTGTCCGGTGACGAGATGGGCAATACGCAGTATGGAAATAACAACGCGTACTGCCACGACAATGCCGTCTCCTGGATCAACTGGGACCTGCAGGGGGAGTACGGGGAATACCAGCAGTATGTGGAGAAGCTGATCGCCTTCCGCAACGCGCACCCGGTACTGAGAAGCGCGGCCTACGACACATCGGCGAACGGCACCGGCTATCCGGAGCTCTCCTTCCATTCCGCCGAACCCTGGAACTTTGACCGGAATGGGAACAGCCTCTCCTTCGCGTACATGTACGTGGAAGATCATGTCAAATACGGAACAGAGGAAGACTGTTTCATCTATATCCTGATCAATGCCCATTGGGAGGAGCACCGGTTCCACTTCCCCATTATCCCCGCGGGGAAGCGTTGGAAGGTCATCGTGGGTTCAGGTGAAGCGGTCTCCGGTTCACAGCAGGAGGAGGCTTTGGAGAAGGGGTGGATCTCACTTGGACCCAGGTCTTCCGCGATTCTCGTCGGAAGCAGCTGACAGGGGGTTCGAATAATCAGGAGGGGAGAGGGCGCAGGGCATCATGCTGTTATCCCGCCCCCTTTATTCAATATGGGTTAAGTCGTAAGTACAGGGAAATACGGCGCCGTTTACAACCCAGACATCCGTCAGGTCGGGTTCTCCGTCTGCTCCCCTGCGGCACACAAGATAATCCCCCTCACCGTGTGGCGTGTCAGAGTAATTCGCGTACAGCAGGTCACCCGAAGCGGTTTTCAGGGATACACAGACTGACAGGGGGACATGCATGGCGTAATTGGAATCAGAAGACGGAATCGAGAAGATGTCGATGAAGACATCTTTCGGATTAAAGTCGTCCGCGCTGAGGGTCTTTCCGTCTCTGCCCGTATATGTCGCAATGACCTTCGGAAGGCCCGTGGCATACATCTCACCGAGCGTTCCTTTCAGGACAACGGTGTTTCCGTCGTCGGTGACGGTATAATCAGCCGCGTCCAGATCATTGTGAAAAGAGAACTCTCCGGATACCATCATCGCCTGAATGGAGTATGCTTTTTTTTCGGTCAGGAACCAGTCATCTTCATCTTTTGTACTCAGGAACTCTTCAAGTGTCATCTCTTCCGACTCCGGATCATGCATGGTTACTTTGTCCTCATTTATCCCGCGGGAGGGTGAGAAACAGAAAACCGATAATAATGCAGGGCAGGTTTTATAATTCCGCCTCCGCACAGAATGTATAAGAACGACGTGAAATGCGGTTTTCAGAACCCCGGCATTCTATAGAGGATTTTAGCATCTGCGCTGCTATTCGTAAAGAAAGACCGGGAGCGGCCGGGGAGAGATTGTTGAAGGGAGTGGAAGGGGATGGTAAAATGAATTCAGAAAGGAGGAGCGGCGATGTTCTTCAGGAAAAAAAGCAAATCCCCGGAATCCATGCTGCAGGAAGCGGAGGAGTACTTCAAAAAAGGCGAGGCCAGCACAAAGCTGCATGATTTTTCCAAAGCGGAGACATGGTTCAGGAAATGCGTTTCTGTCCTTGAGCCTCTGAAAGAAGAGCACGGCTCAAGAACGATTCAGCGAAAACTTTCTCATACCTACAGTATGCTGAGCGTTCTGGGACTGGCGACTGCGGATGAGAAGAAACGAAAAGAAGCTGCACTGTGGGCAAAAAAAGCAGTCGATATCGATGAGAAATTAGTCGAAGAGGCAGGCACGCCTGACGCGTACGACTGCCTTGCCACCAGTTATTCCAATCTGGGTTCCGCCACGCTCGATATCATGCTCTGCGACAAAGCGCTTCAGATCTGGATGAAACTGCAGAAAGAGTACCCGGATAATCCTCTGTATGCGAGAAGGGTCGAAACCCAGCAGTATAACAACAGGCAGCTGCTGCTGAAGCTCCTTTAGCAGGCCGTAAAGGCAGAAATCATGAAAGAGATGACCGGAAGAGAGAGAGCAGTTCAAATTATTGTGATCGGCGCGGGGGCATCAGGCATGATAGCCGCCGTGTCGGCAGCGAGGGCCGGCGCGCAGGTGAGCGTTCTGGAGCGGTTGAAGAAACCGGGAAAGAAACTGCTGCTTACAGGAAACGGGCGCTGCAACATCACAAATCTGGACCCGGAGCTGAAAGACCGGTACCACTCCGTGAGCGGCAGCTCCGTCGAACCGCTCATGACAGAAAATGCCTTCTCCACTTTCGGCGTGCAGCAGACACTGGCTCTATTCGAGGAGCTCGGGCTTATGTTCCGGGAGAAGGACGGATACGTGTATCCTCGGTCGGGTCAGGCAAAGTCTGTCCTTAACGCGCTCATTTCCGAACTGGAACGGCTTCATGTGCGATTGAAATATGACACGGAAGTCACCGGACTCGAATACGACGAAGAGAGCCGGAAGTGGCTTGTAAAGACAGAGGGCTGGCAGTATCAGGCGGACGCGGTCATCCTCTGCTGCGGATCAAAAGCAGGGATCGCGGACAAGGGAAATGCCGGCTATGATCTTGCCGCCTCCCTGGGCCATACGATCATCCCTCCGCTTCCCGCGCTGACGGCGCTCCACTCAGCGGACCGGGACCTGATACTCTGTGACGGGGCAAGAGCGAACGGACGGGCGGCCCTTCTCGACGGGGGAATTCTGCCGTTTCTGTGCAGGGCCGGTTCTGGCTCCGTGAGTGAATCAGCCGAAGGGAACCCCCTTTTCTGTGGAATCCTCCCGTTGAACGGGGCAGGGCGGAGTTTCGCCGAAGAGGCCGGCCTCGTCATCGATCAGCAGACAGGAGAACTGCAGTTTATTTCGGATGAATTGTCCGGGATCCCGGTATTTCAGCTGAGCAGGTACGCGTATGGCCTCACAAAGGACCATCCCCTGGTGCTCGGAATCGATTTTCTCCCGGAATATGAAGAGGATGAAATCAGGACCCGGCTGGAGAGCCTGCTTGACCTCTACAGCGGGAAAGTCTCCCTGCACCGCATCCTGGGAGGGTTCGTCCACGAAAGGATTGCTGCCTATCTGCTTCGGAAAAGCGGATGGCATGATCATGAAACAGACGGAAAGAAGAGGGAGATTGCCGGGGACCTTGCCGCATTGCTCAAGCGTCTGGCTCTGATCGTGGACGGGACCAGGGACTTTTCCCAGGCGCAGATCTGTGCCGGCGGAGCTGCGCTTTATGAAGTAGATGAGAAGACCCTTGAATCCGTGATCTGTCCCGGCGTGTTCTTCGCCGGGGAGATGCTTGATATTGACGGACCGTGCGGCGGATATAATCTTCAGTGGGCATGGACCAGCGGATACACGGCGGGAAAGTCCGCAGCCGAGAAGGCACGGGAGTCATGATTCCCCGGAAGGAATCTCAAGGTTCTCCGCTGACCACGATCGCATCCATCTTACATGCCACCTCATACTCCTCCAGCATGCTGACAGCAACTTCTACGAATGAGGAATAATTGTTGGCGAAAATACGGCAGGTGGAAAAAATACCTACATAGCTGGTCGGTATGGAGAATGCCTCAAACGAGATTACCCAGCAGGCCGTGGTGCCGGGAGAGGCAAGCGACATCTCCAGTGTCAGGATGACCGGCACAAAGAGGAATGAGATGGAGATGGGGATCTTCAGGATATCGGTCATCATCATGACAGCCAGGACGACGTTGACCGCAGTTTTCAGTGCCAGCATATGCCAATCAGTACGGCAATGCTCAGAAAAGGGATTGCGGGAGTGAGTTTGAGAACGATCCTCATGACATTCATGATCCAGTCATTGAACTCATGCATGCCGTTGCTGAGCCCACTGGCTCTGTCACCCAGCAAGCAGAAGGGAGATGCCGCCCAGGAATGCCAGCGCAAGCATCTGCGGTGTGTTATTTTCCAGAAACGGCTGGATCAGGTTGACCGGTATGATGTTGAGGAGCATCGTGACGATCTGGTCCGGGGAGAAGGCCAGCCCTTCCGAACCGAAATCGCCGAAGAAGAGCATCGAAACACCGATGGAAGCCCCTATGACCGACAGGATAATGACGACAAAGCGCTTAAAAATCTTTGACCCCATATTCGTCAGGTTATCGATACTGTCAATAGTGCTGATTGAGGTAACCAGTGAAAAGAAGATCACCGGCCCCATGATCCCGGTCAGGGCACTGAGCAGAACGTTCATAACAGGATCCATCAGATCATCTATAATAAAATGACTCGCTGTCTCCGGAAGATGCAGGCAGATAATGCCGACGAGAACCCCCAGAAGAATTGCTATGGTCGTCGGATCCTTTAGAAGCGACTTTTCACTTCGGTCCAGCGGAACGCTTCCAATAACAATGTTTCGTCCCGCAATATAGAGATGACTGAAAAAGGCGGCCTGACTGTTCAGGTTAAGGTTCAGGATCTTTTCGATCTTCCTTTTCTCCGAGCCATTGCCGTTTTCGAAAGGATCATATATTTCGCCGGGTATAATGATTCTTATCTCGATGCCGCCAAAACGCTTTCGTATGGTGTATTCGATCTCTCTGCCATCCCCGAATTGCTGCGCATAATCGTTCAGAACTCCGATCACCCGCTCGGAATAATAATCTGTTTCGTCCTCTGAAAAGCCCCGTCTGGCGAGCAGGGCCCTGCCTTCGCTTATGACGGGGATCTCGCTGTTGTCGGTCTGAAGTGTGCATTTTTTGACGATCTGCTCGATTCATACAGAATACGATCTGTCATCACATCGGGTCTGTCCGGAAGGAGCACGTCTCAGAAGTAAAGAAGATCACCTGCATGACGGAAATCATGCAGGTGATTGAAGTGTGATCAGATTTCTGATGATACATTTTCCGGTGAGCCAGTTGTGACGGCTTACTCTGCAGCGCTTTCCGCGATATCTTCGGTTACCTCTCCCGTTCCTTCAAAGAGAGAGTCCCAAAGGTTGTTGGTATATTCTTTAGCCATTGCCTTAAGCTCTTCCGCGGTCTTCTGTTCGCCCTGGTACTCGGCGGTGGCGATTTCGGGATGCTTATCCAGGTATTCCGCCAGCGCCTCCGCGTCGTTGTAAGCGCCCAGCACATTGCCGGTGTAGAAGTCGTCGACGGGGATACCCAGTTCTTCGCAGAACGCCTCGATAGACGCGCTGTATCCTTCTCCGTCTTCCGCATGCTTCTCATCGGTGACAGTGAAAGTGCCATCTTCACCTCTCGTGAGTGTCAGGAGCAGCGCATCCGTTGCGCCGCTCACCATATTCATCTGATCGCCCTCGATGACATAGTTGGTCTGGGAGAAATTGCCGAGCACCCTGACCACGTCCTGTTCAATATCGTCCGTATATCCTGTCGTTTTGGAAAAGATCTGTGCGTCTCCGGCATCCATGAACGGCGCGTTCCGTTCCCCGACATAATCGAACATCACGGCATCCGCTTCCTTATAGGGAAGCATAAGCTCTTCCAGCAACGCGTCAAGATCTTCCTTGGTATAAGCGTCAACGGCTTCTTCGTCCGTATCGCCGGCCTGACTGTTCCCCGAGAAAAGGCCGATCAGCTCTTCGACCGAGCCGCCTATCTTCTCCCAGCTGACAGAACCTTCGCCATCTGATGCCATATCGGCGATACTCTGGATCCCCTGATACAGGTCACTGCCCGTATCCTCCAGCTGGCTGCCGACAGTCTCCAGTACATTGCCGATATCGACGCCTTCCGGAAGGACCCCGGAGAGCGCCCCGTCTTCGTCGAAGAGACCGGTTATCGCCTCCTTCGCTTTCTCATCGCCAAGCAGGCTGCTGACAACGCCGTCCTCGCCCAGCAGGGAACTGATCAGGCCGCTGATTCCGCCGCCGGACTCCGCGGGAGCTTCCGCGGCCGACGCCGGTACGGCCATCCCGATTCCGATCACCAGAACAAACGCAAACAGCATTCCTTTTCTTCTCATAGTTTACTTTCTCCTTTCCTGTCATCACGTGATTCGAACCAGGATGTGCATAAGACAGATGAAGGACATTCTGCGAGAGCCGTGTCAAAGTTCCTCCATCCCGCCTTCAGCATATCATAAAGCTTCCGCCGCTGAAAGACCCGGGCGGTATCTTCGGGGCAGACGATTACTTTCGATTATGATCTCCCCACTCGCACATTTGATCCAGTATGGGCATGAGCGACTTCCCGCGGTCGGACAGGCTGTATTCGACCTTTGGGGGGATCTGGGCATATTCTTTTCTTTTGATCAGTCCGTCCGCCTCCAGCTGCTTCAGTGTGGAACTCAGGGTCTTGAAGGTAATGGTGCCGATATATTTCTGCATCTCATTGAAGCGGACGACGCCGAATTCCATCAGGGTATAGAGTATGGACATTTTGTACTTCCCCTGGATCAGGGACATCGTATAGTTGAAGCCGGTCTCTTCCAGTTTGCTGCTGGCGATGCAGTCGCGGGCCATAACACTTTCCTCCAAGATAATATAGATAATTAAAATGAGTATATGCTTTATTTTACAGCACTGGCTATAATTGTAGTTATATAATGAGAAAATGTCAAATATCAACACAGAAGAGGGGGCCTCGGCGGGCCTCTCCGCCGAAAGCGGAGCGGCCGCAAACCGCGCCCGCGCTGCCGGGACCGGCACCCGTAAAACCGTGTTAAACTGCTGATTGACAGTAAAAAAGTATAATGCAATAATCTTTTTATAAAATATATGTTTGCAGCGGGCGATTTATCTGTTGTCATTTTCCTGTTGATCATCCTGCATCTGGAATAAAGACTGAGGCGGGATGTTTCATGAACCGCGCCGGGTTCGTCTCTGGCTGAGGCCGGGAAATACTGGTTTTTAACACTGAGGAGATATATCTATGCAAAGAATACTGAATAATCCGGATAACATTGTTGACGAGATGCTCAAAGGCTTCGTAAAG
>CACYEN010000151.1 GCA_902773435.1 uncultured Lachnospiraceae bacterium
GCGATCGCGAAGACGATGGTCCGCGTCCAGGGTTCCTATGCGCTGGCGGTGATGTTCCGGGATTACCCGGGCGAGATCTACACAGCCAGAAAAGACTCCCCGATGATCATGGGGGTGAGCGAAGACGGGACTTACGTCGCGTCGGACATCCCCGCTATCCTGAAATACACGCGGACCGTCTACTACGCCGACAATCTGGAGATGGCGCGGCTGACGGCGGAGGGGGTTGTTTTCTACGACCTGAACGGGGATGAGGTCGAGAAGACACCGCAGGAAGCGGAGCTCGACGCCGACGCCGCCGGGAAGGGCGGCTATGAGTTCTTCATGATGAAGGAGATCCACGAACAGCCGAAGGCGGTGAGAGAGACGCTGCGCTCGTTCGTGAAGGACGGGGCCGTCGACTTCTCCGGGATCGGCCTCAGCGATGAGAAGGCCCGGAAGATCAGCGGGATCTGCCTTATGGCTTGCGGGTCAGCCTATCACGCCGCGGTGATGTCCCAGTACGTCTTCGAGGACATCGCGGGGATCCCGGTCAGGGTGGAGATGGCCTCCGAGTTCCGCTACAGGAAGATGCCCCTCGACCCAGAAACCCTCGCCGTCGTGATCTCCCAGTCCGGGGAGACGGCGGACTCCCTCGCGGCCCTCCGGAAGGCAAGGGAGCTCGGAATCGGGGTTCTTTCGATCGTAAATGTCCCCGGCAGCTCCATCTCCAGGGAATCCGACTACACGGCGGCGACGCTGGCGGGGCCGGAGATCGCGGTCGCGACGACGAAGGCGTTCAGCGCCCAGCTCGTCGTCCTCTACCTTCTTGCGATCTGGCTCGGATCGCACCGGGGACTCATCGACGAGGGCAGGACGAGGGAATATCTGCGGGAGATCGCGCTGATCCCCGGGAAGATTGAGGCGATTCTGTCCGACGAGGGGAGGATTCAGTGGTTCGCGTCCAAGTTCGCGAACGCGAAGGAGGCCTTCCTCATCGGAAGGGGCATCGATTACGCCGTGGCGATGGAGGGGAGCCTCAAGATCAAAGAAGTCTCGTATATTCATTCGGAGGCGTACGCGGCGGGGGAACTGAAGCACGGGACGATCAGCCTGATCGAGGAGGGAACGCTCGTCATCGGCATCCTGACGCAGAACGAGCTCTATGAGAAGACCGTGAGCAACCTGGCCGAGTGCAGGGCGAGGGGCGCCTACATCATGGCCGTCACCGGGGCCGGCCACTACGCGATCGAGGACTCGGCGGATTTCGCCGTCTACGTCCCGGCGATCGACGAGCACTTCATGGGAAGCCTCGCGCTCATCCCCCTGCAGCTGCTCGGGTTCTACGTCAGCGTCGCGAAGGGGCTGGATGTGGACAAGCCGAGGAACCTGGCCAAGAGCGTGACGGTGGAGTGACGTCGGGAGGGCCCTTTTTAGCGGCGCGAAAGCGCCGGCGCGCGCGGTTATGCCCGAGCCCCGGCGCTTTCGCGGATGCTGTCGACAAAGAGGCTGGCCGCGCGGCTGAGCCTGTGTGTCCTGTCCCAGACGAGGATGTAGGATACGATGACGTCCGGATCGGTCAGCCGCCGGACTTTGATATCGGAACTGTCTGTGAAGAGGGCTGCGGACGCGGGATAGATCGCGATTCCGACGCCCTTTTTCGCGAGCTCGCAGGCATTCAGCGTGTGGGAGATCCGGCAGCTGATCCGAAGCTTTACGTTCTTTCCCGGGAACCAGGATTCGATCTCGGACTGCCTGGATTCGCGGGAGGGTATGATGAGGTCCCGGTCGAGCAGGTCGGCGACCCGCACGGTGTCGCCGGAGCCCCGGGCGAGGGGATCCGAGGCGGGGAGGAGCGCGACCCACGGCTCCTCGTGGACGGGAACCGAGAAAAGCCCCTCCGCGTTGTGCGGCTCCGTGATAATCCCGATCTCGGAGAGCCCGTTGGTCACGCGGTAGATGACGTCGTCGGTGCTGCCGTTCGTGATCGTGTAGGTCACCCCGGGATGGCCGGGCTTAAACGCGGCGATCCACTCCGCGAGGAGACGCGGGGCATATCCGTCCACGGACGCGATGGAGAGGATTCCTCCGAGGCCTTCGGCCATTTCCTTTATGTGCTCCGCCGACCTGTCCGTGAGCTCCACTATGCGGCGGGCGTACTGGAGGAACGATATGCCCTCCGGCGTCAGGCGGAGTCCCTGCGTCGACCGGATGAAAAGGGCGGAACCGAGTTCCTCCTCGAGGCTCCGGATCTGGCGGCTCAGGGGCGGCTGGGCTATCATCAGCTGCTGCGCCGCGCGGGTGATGCTCAGGTTTTCCGCGACCGCGATAAAATAGCGTATATGTCTCAGTTCCATTCGCGCCCTCCTCACTTTCTCTCACGAACCGCCGTCGAAAAGAAGGATCATGCGGGCCGTCTCGGGCATGGTCCTGCCCGTGTCCATACTGGTTTTCTGGATGTACCTGTATGCCTCCGGCTCCGACATGCGGTTTCTGTCCATCAGAAGCAATTTGGCCTCGTCGATGGCGCGCCGGTCCTCTTCGGAACGGCTTTTCCGCTGGTCGCGGAGGATTTTTCTGTGTCTGACTTCGGCCGCTTCGTCCATCATGCGGACTGTGCTGACGAGGTCCCCCGTCCGGATCGGGAGGGTCAGGGCGACCACGTCGGGCATCCGGAGAGAGCTGATGCTGTTCTCTCCATCCAGCAGCAGGAGACTGAAGCTGTCCGGGAGGCAGTCCAGCAGTTCACGGTAGTACATGTCCGGAAGCCTGACGCAGGAGATCAGGACGCCGCACGTTCTCAGGTTCATCTCCTGGAGCGCCTCGGAAGCGTTCGTGACACTCGTCAGGTCGTCGAATCCGTGGGAGGAGAGGACCTCCCGGATCTTACAGCCCAGTTTTCCGCGGCCGGCAGGGAAGGCGATGATAATGCTGCTCATGGCGCGCCTCCTGTCTGGCGTATATTCTGGCGGCGGATTACACGCGTCGCAGGTATTCGTTGAGCTCCCAGTCGGTCACTTCTCTCGAGTAGCGGAACCACTCCGCTTCCTTCTCTTTCACGTAGGCGCCGACGAAAGCCTCCCCGCATATCTGTCTCAGGAAATCGTCGGCGGTGAGCTCGTGAAGCGAAGCGAGGAGCGTCGCAGGAAGCGCCCTGCGCCCCTCTCCCTCGGGAGGAGCCGCAAGATTGCGCTCGATGCCGTCCGTACCCGCCGCCGCGACGGCCGCGAGGATGAGATAGGGATCCGCCGCCCCGTCCGGGAGCGTCCACTCGATGCAGGGACTGCCGTCCGCGTCTCTGACGAGCCGGATGGAAGCGAAGCGGTCGCGCCTCGACCAGTAGGACTCCGAGGGAGCGAAGCCGGCACAGCCGAGCCTCTTGTAGGAGTTGACGAGCGGGTTCGAGAACGCGGTAATTCCGGCCTCGTGCTCCAGCATGCCCGCGATAAAGGAGAGGGCCTTCTCCTCGCTTTCGCGGAACAGGTTCTTCCCGTTCCGGAATACCGAGATGGTGAGCTTCATCCCGGAGCCGGGGAGATCCGTCCGCGGTTTCGGCATGAAGGTGGCGTGCAGGCCGTGGTGCTCCGCGACGGTGCGGATCGTCGTCCGGAACGTCAGGATCTGGTCCGCGAGGCGGATGCCGTCCATCTGCTTGAACATGACCGAGTGCTGGCCCGGCGCGAGTTCGTGGCGGGAGGATTCGATCTCAAAGCCCATCTCCTCGAGGGACAGGATCAGCTCCCGGCGGGCATTTTCTCCCTTGTCGAGAGGCGCGACGTCGAGATAGCCGGCCTTCTCGCCGGTGTGGGTCGTCACGTGCCCGTTCTCATCTTTCGAGAACAGGAAAAATTCGCAGTCGGGATTGATGTCGAATGAGTATCCCTTCTCCTCGGCCTTCTGGAGCGCCGCCTTCAGGATCTGCCGTGGCCCTCTGATGATCTCCCCTCCGACGGGGTCCGTGATGTCGCACAGGAGCCTCGCGACCTTGCCGTGCTGGGGACGCCAGGGAAGGACCGCGAATGTCGCAGGATCCGGCAGGAGCGCGATCCGCTCAAATCCGAGATCGTACATTCCCCTCAGGTGGAAGGCGTCCACGGTGCAGCTGCCCCTGAGCGCCTTCCCGATCTGGCCCGATGTGATCGAGATGTTCTTGAGTTCCCCGAACAGGTCGACGAACTGAAGCTTTATGAATTTGATGTCGTTTTCGTTGATTTCTCTTAAAATGCGGCTCGTATCCTCATTCATTGCCCTGCTCCTTATCCCTTGCTTTTCTTTTTATCCGCAGCTTTTCTCTTTATCCGCGGCTTTTCGGGCCGCGGCTTCTCATACTGCAGTGGTTCTTTTCCCGCCCGCGGCCTGTTCACGGCCGCCCATCTGTCTCTCAGTCCTTCTGCTTTTCTCCCGCGGCTTCTTTCCTTTCGACCGCCGCCCGGATCAGTCCGCGGAACAGCGGATGCGCCCTGTTCGGGCGGGACTTGAATTCCGGGTGCGCCTGCGTGCCGACGAAGAACGGGTGGCCGCTGAGCTCGATCATCTCCACGATCCGGTTGTCGGGAGACAGGCCCGACAGGATCATGCCGGCACTTTCCAGGGCTTCCCTGTAGTCGTTGTTCACCTCGTACCTGTGGCGGTGCCGCTCGGAGATGACCTTCGCTCCGTACAGCCGGGACGCGGCCGTGCCTTCGCGCAGCACGCACGGATATGCGCCGAGCCGCATCGTTCCGCCGAGATCCGTCACGCCCTTCTGCTCGGGCATCAGATCGATCACCGGATTCTCGGCTTCCGGGTTGAATTCGGCGCTGTCCGCTCCGGGGAGGCGGAGGACATTTCTCGCGAAATCGACGATGGCCATCTGCATCCCGAGGCAGATGCCGAGGAAGGGGATTCCGTGAGTGCGGGCGTACGTCGCCGCGAAAATGATCCCCTCAATCCCCCGGTTTCCGAATCCCCCGGGGACGATGACCGCGTCCGCTCCGCCGAGGAGGCTCCCGGCGGTGTCCTCCGAGAGATCCTCCGAATTCACCCAGCGGATCGCGACCTCCGCGCGGTTGGCGATTCCGCCGTGCTTCAGGGCTTCCGCGACGGAGAGGTACGCGTCGTGGAGAGCGGTGTATTTCCCGACGAGGGCGACCGTGACAGAGGTTTCGGGGTTCCGGAGGGCCTCCGCCATGTGCCGCCACTCGCCGAGGTCGGGCTGCGGACAGGGGAGGCGGAGACAGCTGAGGACCGCTTCCGCCAGATGTTCCTCCTCCATGACGAGCGGCACGTCGTACAGGAAATCGACGTCCCGGTTCTCCAGGACGTGTTCGGACGGGACGTTGCAGAAGAGGGCGATCTTGTTCCGGATGCTCTCGCCGATCGGATGCTCGGTCCGGCAGACAAGGATGTCGGGCTGGATTCCGGCCTCCTGCAGCTTCCTGACGCTCATCTGCGTCGGCTTCGTCTTCAGCTCGCCGGAGGCCTTCAGGTAGGGGACCAGCGTGACGTGGATAAATGCCGTGTCCCCGCGGTCATTCTCCTGCTGGAACTGCCGGATCGCCTCCAGGAAGGGCTGGCTTTCGATGTCGCCGACGGTGCCGCCGATCTCTATGATGGTGATCTTTTCGGCCGCGGATTCGCGTTCGGCGGGTTCGCCCCCGCCGTCCGCGCCGCCGGTTTCCTCCCCGCCGGGACCGTCCGCGCCGCGGATCCGGGATTTGATCTCATCGGTGATGTGGGGGATTACCTGCACCGTGCCGCCGCCGTAGTCGCCGTGCCGCTCGCGGTTCAGGACAGACCAGTAGATCCTGCCTGAGGTGATGTTTGCCCTCCGGTCCAGGCTCTCGTCGATGAACCGCTCGTAGTGGCCGAGGTCAAGGTCCGTCTCGGTTCCGTCGTCCGTCACGTATACCTCGCCGTGCTGAATCGGGTTCATCGTCCCCGGATCCATGTTGATGTAGGGGTCGAACTTCCTCATCGTGACGCGGAAGCCTCTCGCCTTGAGCAGCCTTCCGAGCGACGCGGCGGTGATGCCCTTGCCGAGGCCGGAGACGACGCCTCCGGTTACAAATACATACTTCATGCAGTTGCCTCCTTCAAATAACATCTCACCCGCTCCGTCCGGGTAAAACGCTGCCTGCCGCGAGAGAACCGGGTGCCCGGGACAATTACCCCAAAAACAGCGACAGCGCCCTCAGGCCTTTATGCCTGACGACGCTGTCATCATAAAATATGCAGTTAAGTATATATGATCAGACGCCCGGAGTAAAGAAGAAAATTCCCGAAATTATTCCTTCGGGCCCCGGTGCGGTTTCAGGCCATGCAGTGCCCGCCCTGCTCATCCTCCTCGGAGGGGAACTCGCTCGCGTCGTAGGGTATGCCCATTCTGTCGTAATAATCCTTCACCGCGAGCTTGATCGCCTCCTCCGCGAGCACGGAGCAGTGAAGCTTGTGGGCCGGAAGACCGTCCAGGGCCTCCGTGACGGCTTTGTTCGTCAGCGTCAGCACCTCGGAGAGCGGTCTGCCCTTGATAAGCTCTGTCGCCATGGAGCTGGACGCGATCGCGCTCCCGCACCCGAATGTCTCGAACTTGACGTCAGACACGGTCTTTGCCTCGTCGTCGTCGATTTTGAGGTAGATCTTCATGATGTCGCCGCAGACCGGGTTGCCGACCTCGCCGACACCGTTCGCGTCCTCAATCACGCCTACGTTCCTGGGATTCCGAAAATGATCCATTACCTTTTCGCTGTATAACGCCATGATGATTCTCCTCCGCAAATATATTCATTATTCCGCAAACACGTGCGGACGCTTTCCGACTGTCAGGTCTCTCCAGAACGGGGACATCCCTCTCAGGTACGTCACGACGTCCTCCACCGATTTTATGATATAGTCGACGTCTTCCTCCGTGAAATCCTCCCCGAGGCTCAGGCGGAGCGATCCGTGCGCCACCTCGTGGGGCCTTCCGATCGCGAGCAGGACGTGGCTCGGATCCAGCGAGCCCGACGTGCAGGCGCTTCCCGAGGACGCGCAGATTCCCTTGTCGTCCAGGAGCAGGAGGAGGGATTCCCCCTCGATGCCCTCAAAGCAGAAGTTGACATTGCCGGGGAGACGGTGCTCCCGGTCCCCGTTCAGCTCGCCGTAGGGGATCCTGTCCAGGCCGTCGATGAGGCGGTCCCGGAGGGCGGTCATTTTCTCCGTGTATGTGTCGATCGAGCCGCACGCCTCCTCAAGTGCCGCCGCGAGCCCCAGGATTCCCGGAAGATTCTCGGTCCCGGCCCGCTTCCCGCGCTCCTGGGCGCCGCCGCTGATCAGGCTCTCGAGCCGGATGCCCTTCTTTGCGCAGAGGACGCCGACGCCCTTCGGGCCGTGGAACTTGTGGGCGGAGAGGGAGAGCATGTCGATGTTCTGCTCGGTCATGTTGATGTGAATGTGCCCTGCAGCCTGGACCGCGTCGGTGTGGAACAGGACGCCTCTGCCGCGGCATACCGCGCCGATCTCAGGAATCGGCTGAATCGTGCCGATCTCGTTGTTCGCGTACATGACGGTCACGAGGCAGGTGTCATCACGGATCGCCTCCTCCACCTGACCGGGCGTGATGAGGCCACTGCTGTGGACGTCGAGCAGGGTGACCTCAAAGCCCTCCTCCTTCTTCAGCTTGTCCAGCGTGTGGAGGACCGCGTGGTGCTCAAACGCGGTGGAAATGATGTGCTTCTTCCCCTTGCGCGCCCCCAGGTGGGCGGCGGTGATGATAGCCTGGTTGTCAGCCTCGCTGCCGCCGGACGTGAAGGTCACCTCGGCGGGCTGGCATCCGAGGCACGCCGCGACACGGGCCCTCGCGTCCTCAAGCAGTTCCTTCGCCTTCTGCCCGTACTCGTAGAGGCTGGAGGGATTGCCGTAATTTTCGTTCATGCAGGTCACCATGGCGTCGATGGCGGCCCTGCTCATCCTGGTTGTAGCTGCGTTGTCTGCATAGATCATGGGATTTCTCCTCTTTATACCCCGGTTATTTAAACTGATATGGCATTAAATCCTACTAATTTAGTAGGCGTATCAAAGAATACAATGAATGGCCTGTCAAGTCAAGTAGGAATCACTTAACACGCAGTCTCCTCCCCGACCCCCGCGAACTGCGAGTAGTAGAGCTCCCTGTAGAAGCCGCCCTTCGCGATGAGTTCGTCGTGGCTGCCCTGTTCGATCACCGTCCCGTCCCTCATGACGAGAATCACGTCCGCGTCCCGGACCGTCGAGAGGCGGTGCGCGACGACGAAGCTCGTGCGCCCCTCCATCAGCTTCCCGAACGCCTCCTGGATCTGCTCCTCGGTCCTCGTGTCGATGCTCGAGGTCGCCTCGTCCAGAATCAGCATCGGGGGCAGGCAGAGCATGACTCTCGTGATGCAGAGCAGCTGCTTCTGTCCCTGGCTCATGCTGTCGTCGCTGACGACGGTGTCGAGCCGCTCCGGCATGCGGCGGATGAACTCCCAGCTGTGAGCTTCCTTCGCCGCCCGGATGATCTCCTCGTCCGTCGCGCCGGGCCTCCCGAAGGCGATGTTGTCGCGGACGGTCCCGTTCTTCAGCCAGGTCTCCTGCAGGACCATGCCGTAGTTCCGCCGGAGGGAGTGTCTCGTCACGTCCCGGATGCCGGTGCCGTCGACGGAGATCGTCCCGCTGTCCGTGTCGTAGAACCGCATCAGGAGGTTGATCAGCGTCGTCTTCCCGCACCCCGTGGGGCCGACGATCGCGACCCGCATGCCCGGCTCCACCCGGAGGTTGAAGTGCTCGATCAGCTTCCTGTCCTTCACGTAGGAGAAGCACACGTCGTCGATTCCGACGGCCCCCTTCGCCTCCGGGAGCTCCCGCGGGACGTCCGGGGTCTCCCTCTCCGCCTCGATCAGGCTGAAGATCCGGGCCGCGCAGGCCAGCGCGTTCTGCAGCTCCGTGACCACCGAGCTGATGTCGTTGAACGGCTTCATGTACTGGTTCGCGTAGGAGAGCAGGATCGTGATGCCGCCGACCGTGAGATCTCCGGAGATGACGCGGAACGCCCCGGCCATCGCGACGAGCGCATAGATAACGTTGTTGACGGCGCGGGTCGAGGGATTCGTGAGAGAACTGAAGAAAACGGCGCTCTCCGAATAACCGCGGAGCTCCTCGTTCATCCCGTGAAAGACCTCCGAAGCCGCGGCTTCGCGCCCGAAGGTCCTGACGATCTTCTCATTTCCTATGATCTCGTTGATATAGGCGGTCTGGCGGCCCCGCGACTCCATCTGTTCGCGGAACATCCTGTAGGACCTTCCGGCGATGAAGCGGGCGACCAGGAAACTCACGGGCGTCATGACGAACACCATCACCGTGATGCCGACATCCCTCGAGAACATGAAGACGAGCGTCACGACAATTGTGACAACCCCCGAGAACAGCTGCGTGAAGCCGAGCAGGAGCCCGTCGGAGAGCTGGTCCGTGTCAGCGATGACGCTCTGCACGATGTCGCCGGTACTTCTGCTGTCGAGGTAGGACAGTGGAAGGGCCTGGATCTGCCGGATCGCCTTTCCGCGGATGTCCTGCACGGTGCGGTAGGCCAGCCGGTTGTTGATGAGGTTCATGACCCACACGGCCGCCGAGGACGCGGCGACGAGGATGCAGATCCGAAAGAGGGTGGAGGCGATCCCGGGGAAGTCGACATTTCCCTCGGAGACCGCGAAGTCAATCGCGTTCCCGAAGAGGATGGGCACATAGAGCTGCATGACGACGGAGGCCGCCGCGAGCAGGACGCTCGCCATGAGCAGCAGCCGGTTTTTCCCGATCGAAACAAGGACCTTCCGGAACGTCGCGATACTCGATGCGCTGTTCCGGGAGATGTCCCCGCCTCCGCCGGCCGGTTTCCCGGGTCGGATTCTCCCTTTATCTTTCTTTCCCATCATGAGCACGCCTCCTTTCCCGGGCGTTCCTCGGGGAACTGCGAGTAGAAGATCTCCCGATAGACCGGGCAGTCGCGAAGGAGCGAGTCGTGAGTCCCCTGCCCGGCGACGAGCCCGTCGTCGAGAACGAGGATCAGGTCCGCCGCCCTGACGCTTGAAGTCCGCTGGGAAACGATGAAGACGGTCATCCCGCCGCCGAGGTCCCTGACCGCGCGGCGGAGCCTGAGGTCGGTCGCGAAGTCGAGCGCGCTCGCGGAGTCGTCCATGATCAGGATCTCCGGCTTCTTCACGAGCGCCCTCGCGATGGTGAGCCTCTGTCTCTGCCCCCCGGACAGGTTTCGGCCGCCCTGTTCCACGCGGGCGTCGAGCATGCCTTCCCTGCCGCGGACCATCTCCTCCGCCTGCGCGGTCCTCAGGGCCTCCCAGAGGTCTTCGTCCGAGGCGGCTTCATTTCCCCATCTCAGGTTGCTCCGGATGGTCCCCTCGAAGAGAACCGCTTTCTGCGGAACGACGCCGATGATCTCCGTCAGGGCGTGTTCCGGATAATCCCTCACGTCCCTGCCGTTCACGAGGACGCGGCCCTCCGTCGCATCGTAGAAGCGGGGAATCAGGTTCATGATCGTGGATTTGCCGCAGCCGGTTCCGCCGATGACGCCGACCGTCTGTCCCTTCTTCACGTCGAAGGTGATGCCCTGGACCGCGTCCTCCCCGGATCCCGCGTAAGAGAACGAGACGCTGCGGAAGGAGACGGCGGAGTCCGGGGATACCGGGACTTCCCCGCGCGGAGGCGCCGTTTGGACGGCCGGTTTCCCGAAGTTTATCGACGGGGAGACACTCATCATGTCCGAGACCCTGCCGGCGCAGGCGAGCGACCGGTTGATGGTGATGATGAGGGAAGCCAGCTTCACGAGCTCGACGATGATCTGGGCCATGTAGTTGTAGAGCGCGACGAGATCCCCCTGCAGGAGACTGCCGGAGCTTATACGGACCGCGCCGACCCGGATCAGGACGATCGTCGCCGTGTTGATCAGGAGATAGGTGGCCGGATTCATGAGGGCGGAGAGCCTGCCCACGGATTCATTCATCTTAGTGAGGCTCATGCTGCACTCGTCGAACTCGCGGATCTCCGTCTCCTCCTTGCGAAAGGCCCGGATAACGCGCACGCCGGTCAGGTTCTCCCGCGTCTTCCCGAGCAGCCGGTCCAGCGTCTGCTGGACGCGGGCGAAGAGGGGAATGCTCTTCAGCATGATCGCGAACACGACGGCGCTAAGGACCGGGATCGCCGCCGCAAAGATCAGCGCGCAGCGCACGTCGATCGTAAAAGCCATGACCATGGCGCCGAAGACGATGAACGGGCTGCGGAGCAGCAGGCGGAGCGAGAGGTTGAGGCCGTTCTGGATCTGGCCCACGTCGCTCGTCATCCTGGTGATCAGCGTGTCGGTGCCGAGGCGGTCGAGTTCGGCAAATGACAGCGTCTGAATATGGTCAAACAGGGCCTGCCGCAGGTCAGTCGCGAATCCGACGCTCGCCCTCGCGGAGAGGTACTGTGACGTGAAGGAGAACGCCATCCCGAGGACGGCGAGCGCGATCAGGAGGATGAAGCAGCGGATGATGTAGCCGCGGTCGGGCCGCGTGATGCCGATGTTGATGATCTCGGCGACGACGAGCGGGACGATCAGGTCCATGCAGGCCTCGAGAAGCTTGAAGAGCGGGGCCGTGACCGCTTCTTTCCGGTAGGGCTTCAGGAAAGTCAGTAGCTGTTTCAAGAAGATGGGCTCCTTCTTTTTATAAATAAAAATGATAAAAAATGGTCATCGCGTCATGATAAGACCCTGCCGGTTGTTGAGACAGGGCCTTATCATATATCATTATAGGAATCCGGGAACGCGATGACAAGTGCCGGGGTGCAGGAAAGAGGGCGGTCCCCCGGTGCTCTGCGCCTCCCGGAAGACCGCCCTGTACTTTAAATGTACTTTAAGTTATCGCGGTGAATTGTTACCTGCCGGAAGCGCCGGGCCTCAGACGCAGGCGTCCTCCACGTACTCGCGCATCGACTTGAAAATCAGGTATACCGACGTCGCCCCCGCGTCCTGGAACCCGATCGCGCGCTCCATCAGGGACTTCGCGCGTCCGAACTTCGCCACGCAGTTCTTGGAATTCTCGACGCCCTGCTTCGCCGCCTCTTCGGCGCACTTCAGCATCTCGAGTAGAGGCTTGTCGCTGTTTGCCTCGAGGGCCTCGACCGCCGGGGCGAGCGCGTCGACCATGGTCTTGTCGCCGACCTGCGCGTGTCCTTTCTCCTGGATGGCAGTCAGGCTCTTTCTCTCCATTGCCGCGAGGTCAGCGCTCTTAAGGACCGCGGTCTCGGGCATATCCTTCGCGCCCGCGAGGTAGAGGCTTCCGAAGATGACGCCCGACGCGCCGCCCATCGAGAGCAGCATCGCCTTGCCGGCGGCGTCGAAGATGTCGTAGACATTTTCCGTGTCCGCCATGCGCAGAAGCTTCTTCTTCGCCTTCTGCATGCCGCCCGCCATGCCCATTCCGTGGTCGCCGTCGCCGATGGCGCTGTCGACCTCCGTGAGGTAGTTCTTGTTCGCGATGATCCTGTCCGCGACGTAGATCAGCATGTTGCGCGTATCCTCGGCATTAAGTTCCTCGAGGACACCCGGATGGCTTCTCCTGATCTCCGCCGCTTCCGTGTCGGACTCGTCGAACTCCGGTTCCGTCGGGATCTCTTCCTCGATGTCGCCCGCGTCGGCCGCCGCCGTCCCGGAGACCGAGCCCTTCGCGTAGAACGGGCAGTAGCAGGGCATGTCGTAGTAGGTCTTCAGTTCGTCGTCCAGCGCGAGAAGGCTGATCGAGAACCCGCCCATCTCCTGCGTCGTGCAGAAGCTGCCGAGATCCGAGTCGTAGATGGAGTAGCCGTCGCGGAGGAGCAGCTGCTTTACTTTCCTGAAGACGATGGAGAGCTCGAGCAGGGTTGTCGAGCCGAGGCCGTTGATCAGGACACAGACCTCCGTTCCCTTCGGGATCTGGGCGTCCGCCATCAGCTGGTCATACATCTTTTCGGTGAGGACGTCGGCCGGCTCCATCTTCGTGCGGAGGACACCGCGCTCCCCGTGGATGCCCATGCCGTACTCGATCTCGCCCTCGGGAAGCTCGAAGATCGGCTTGTCGAGGCCGGGCAGCTGGGCCGGGGCGGTCGCGATGCCGATGCTGTGCGTGTTCTCCTCGGCCTTCGCGGCGATGCGGGTGGCCTCCTCGAGTGTGTCGCAGGCGTCGCAGGCGGCGCCTGCCATCTTGACGACATACAGGTTGCCAGCGATGCCGCGGCGGTCGTCGATCCGGTCTTTCGGGGCCGAGGCGACGTCATCCCTGATGCGGACGTGGGCGGTCTTGATGCCGTCGTCGTGCAGGAATTCCTCGCCCATGTCGAAATTCAGGTTATCACCCGCGTAGCAGCCGTAGACGAACAGGACGCCCTTGCCGTTGTCGACTGCCTTGGCGGTCTTATAGATCGTGTTCGGGTCCGGGGACGCGAAAATGTTGCCGCACGCCGCCGCGTCGCCGAGTCCCGGGCCTACGAAGCCGGAGTACATGGGCTCATGGCCGGAGCCCCCGCCGATGACCAGCGCGACCTTGTCCCTGCGCCTCTGGCGGGAAATGATGCCGTTCACTTCCGGGTGCTTCACAAAATACCTGGAGTAGGCGCCGACGAAACCTTCCATCAGCTCGGGGATGACATTTTCGGGTTTGTTCATTATCTTGACGCTCATAGAGAAAACCTCCTTATTTCTCCGTGCGGGAGCCGCAGCGGCCCCTTTTGCCTGCCTTGAATATACTACATGAGGGCGGCACAGACCACAACGAAATTCGTCATAATCACTAAACTGAATAAATTCCCAAACAGATTCTTTAATAATTGAACAAAAAAAGGCCGCCTTTAAATTCCAAACATGGTTATTTAAAATAAATATATACACACGGGTAAACAGGGTAGTATATTAGTAACGGCACCGGATGCACCGCCGTCGCGGAAGCTTTCCGACCGACGGAAAGCAGCGCGGGATCCGGAGCACAGTTACTTAACGACAGCGAAGCTGTTCAAAGAAACCGGTATTATCTATATCGACCACAGGATCGAGAATTTCTACCGGATCGGCGACCGCGTGACCGTCCTCCGGGACGGGGAGTACATCGGGACGAAGGATGTGAAGGACACCACGAGGGCGGAGATCATCGGAATGATGGTCGGCCGCGAGCTCGACGATATCTACCCGAAGTACAACAAGGTCCAGGATGAAGTGGTCTTCAAGGCCGAGCACATCACGAACAGCAAGGTTCACGACATCAGCTTCGAGGTGAAGAGGGGTGAGATCTTCGGGCTCGGCGGCCTGGTCGGCGCCGGGCGCTCCGAGACGCTCCGGGCGATCTTCGGCGTGGACAGGAAGACCCACGGGAAGGTGTGGGTGAACGGCGAGGAGCTCTCGATCAGGCGCCCCTCGGATTCCATCGCCGCGAGAATCGCCTACGTGTCGGAGGACAGGAAGAGAGAAGGCCTTGTGCTCAAGCGCCCGATCCGCTTCAACGCGTCCCTCGTCATGATCGACAGGCTCACGAGAAGTCTCTTCGTGAACAGGGCGGCCGAGCGTGACAGTGTGAACGAGCAGATCGAGTCGCTCCGCATCAAGCTCCGCAGCATGGAGGATCCCATGACCAGCCTTTCGGGCGGCAACCAGCAGAAGGTCGTGCTCGCCAAGTGGCTGATGCAGGAGAAGATCGACGTGCTGATCATGGACGAGCCGACGAGAGGTATCGACGTCGGCGCCAAGTATGAGATCTACAAGCTCATGAGCGACCTGGCCAACCAGGGACTGGCGATTATCCTGGTGACGTCGGATCTTCCCGAGCTCCTGAGTCTCGCCGACAGGGTGCTGGTCCTTAGGGACGGCAGGGCGACGGGGCTTGTCGAGAAGGAGGATATGACGCAGGAAAATATCATGCACCTGAGCGTCTGATCAGGGCAGTCGGTTATCCCGGTCCGCGCCGTGCGGTGTTTCGCGCGGGGCGGACCGGGTTTTTTAAGAGAGGAATATGAACATGGCGGCTTTTATTTCAAGGAAATTCCCGGGAATCAGAAGTATGAAGACGCGGTTCATATTCCTCTTCCTGCTTGTCTCGGTCGTCCCGGCCCTCGTCGTCGGCCTGGTCTCGCTCCGGGACGCGCGGCGCCTGATCGTCTCGCAGAAGACGAACGAGATCTATACGAAACTCGAGAAGGCCGCGAACGACGTGAACGCCAAGGTCAACGAGAAGGAAGCGCTCGCGATCAAATTCTACATAGACGACGCGGTGCAGAATCTTCTGGTCCGAGGGGAGGAGAGCGAGGAGAACTACTACCAGGTCATGAAGCTCCTCTTCTCAAACGAGTACACGGAGATCAACGACATCGCCTTCCTGTACCGGGCGGGCGGCGGCATCTACACGAACTCGATGATCGACAGCGCGGAGGCCACGGACATCCTGACGGAGGGCCTCTCCCAGCTGAGGAGCGGGGAGATCAGCGCCTGGTTCGACGCGGTGTCCGTGAACCGGGAGTACGTGATCCCGTTCATCCGCAAGGTGGACGACCTCTACCACTCCGACAGCGAGAACGTCGGGTATTTTGTCACCGGCATCCAGGAGAAGAACCTGCACGACAGCTACACGCCCTATTTTTCCGCGGACGAGGGAATCTTCTTCATCACGAACAGGAACGGGAACATCATCTCCAGCTGGTCGGAGGACCTGGTCGGGAAGAGTGCCGGCGAGGTGCTGACGAAACACGGGGAGATCGAGCCCGGCGACGTCTTCCGCGAGGCGACGGCGGACGGGAAGAGGTACTACGCCGTCGAGTATGGGGACGCCGCGAAGGGCTGGACCTATGTCTTTCTCTTCTCTCACGCGGACATGGCCGGCTACCTGAGGGAGATCCGCCTGGTCCCCTTCTACGGCCTGCTTCTCGCGCTCGTCCTCTCCGTCCTCATGAGCATGCTCGCGACGTCGATGCTGATCAGCCCGCTCCGCGACCTGACCGCCACGATGAAGGAGGTCCAGGAGGGCGACATGGACGTGCGGTTCAATACGGGAAAGACCCTCGAGATCAGGGAACTCGGGGAGTTCTTCAACCTGATGATGAACCGGCTGCAGGAGTCGATGCGGAAGATCACGGTGGGGGAGAGGAGGAGGCGAGAGGCCGAGATGAAGGCGCTGGTCTTCCAGATCAACCCGCATTTCCTTTACAATACGCTCTCGTCCGTCATCTGGCTCACACAGGAGGACCAGAAGGAGAATGTCATCGAGATGGTGAATTCCCTCGCCACCCTCTTTCGGATCAGTATCAGCAAGGGCCATGAGCTGATCACGATCGCCGAGGAGCTCGAGCACGCGGAGAGCTACCTGAAGATCCAGAAGATCCGGTTCAGCAATATCTTCGACTACACGATCGAGGCGGACGAGGAGCTGAAGAGGCTCTACACGATCAAGATCCTGCTCCAGCCGCTGATCGAGAACAGCGTCAACCACGCGATGGCCGATATCGACTACCAGGGGGTCATCGACATCAGGATCCTGGAAAATGAAGGCGACATCCTTCTCGAAGTGATCGACAACGGCGGCGGGATGACGGAGGAGGAGGTTGTCCGCCTCAACGAGTACCTGGAGCGCGATGATCCGGACGAAGAGGGGGACTTCGGAATCGGCACCGGAAACGTCAACAGCCGCGTGAAGCTGCGCTTCGGGAGCCGGTACGGCCTGTCCTATGAGAAGCAGGGGAAGAACACGGTCGCCCGGGTGCGCATCCCGATGATCCAGGATCCCGGGGAGATCCCGGAGTTCCGTGAGGAGGACGAATATGTATAAGCTGCTGGTCGCTGACGACGAGATGATCATCCGGAGGGGGATCGTCAACCAGATCCGGAGGGAACAGGCGGACGATTTCGAGGTGTATGAGGCTAAGAACGGCGAGGAGGCCGTGCGGCTCGCCGCGGAGGAGAAGGTCGACGCGCTGATCCTCGACATCAAGATGCCGAAGCTGGACGGGATCGGGGTGCTGAAAGAGCTGCAGAAGAGAGGAATCCGGGTTCCGTCCGCGATCCTCTCGGGGTACAACGAATTCGACTACGCGCAGCAGGCGCTCGGGTACGGCGTCCTCAAATACATCCTGAAGCCGGTGGTCCCCGACAAGATTTCCGAGATCACGAACCTCCTGAAGGAATTCCTTGACCGCAGGAGCCGGGAGACGGAGGAGCTTGAGCGCCTCCGCGTGGAGTACAGGAAGGCGAGGAGCAGGCAGAAGGAGAAGTTCTTCTTCGACCTCCTGAACAGCGAGCTCTCCGAGAGGGAGATCGGGGAGCAGAGCAGGCTGCTCGAGATCAGCTTCGACGAGCCCTACTACCAGATCGCGGTGCTCGGGGTTCGCAAGTACAATCCGGTCAGCGAGAACCAGGAGAATTACCTGACGGAGTACTCCGTCTCCCTCTACCTCGAAAACACGCTGAAGGGGTACCGGGACAAGGAGTATTTCCAGATCCACAGCAGCCGGTACGTGATCCTGTTCAAGCTGAAGAGGAAGGAAGACGAGCGCGTCGTGGACTGGCTCGAGGAGCTCAGGCACACGCTGGAGGAACATTTCCACGTCAGGATGGCCGTAGGGATCGGCTGCGCCGTGGAGGGGATCGGAAATCTCCAGCAGTCGTATTACACGGCCGAGGATATCGTCCGGTATCTCAACATCCAGAAGATGGACCACATCGTGACTTACGAGGATGTGCACGAGGAGCAGGGCTGGGAGGAGACGACGTTCGACATGGAGCGGATCTCGATCGCCCTGAAGTCGGGCCTTGCGGAGACCGCGGTGAAGGCCGTGAAGGAGCTGTTCAGCGTGGAGAGGTCGGGAAAAGAGGAGTGGTACATCCTCATGGACCAGATCGTGCTCACGATCTACCAGACGGTCTTCCAGGTCTGCGGCCGGGTCGAGGAGATGGGGACGAGCGAACTTGTATGCATGAACATGCTCTACAAGATGGACTCCCTGCAGGAGATCGAGAGCTATATCATCGGCCTTCTCGAGAAGGCCGGGGACACCATACAGAGGGCCAGGGCGGAGGGCAGGAACTCGATGGTCCAGAAGATAGAGGGGATCGTGAGCGCCGAGTACAACAAGCCCCTTTCGATGAAATACATCGCCGACCGGCTCTTCCTCAACCACGTCTATCTCGGCCAGCTCTACAAGAAAGAGAGGGGGATCTCCCTCTCCGACTACATCAACGAGGTGAGGATCGCCAGAGCCAAGAAGCTGCTTCGGTCGACCGACGACATGATCTACGTGATCGCCGAGCAGGTCGGGTTTGTGGACTCCCAGTACTTCAGCACGGTCTTCAAGAAGGTGACGGGCGTGTCGCCCAGAGAGTACAGGGAGATGTGAGGAGGAAAGCCATATGAAAAAAGCAGTGCCCGCGTGGGCAGCGCTGATCCTTGCGGTCGCGTTCTTCACGTATCTGACGTTCCGTTCCTCCCCCGTCCCGTATCCGCGCGAGACCGGTGATTCGGAGTACCTGATCGGGTTCAGCATCCATTTTCTCCACGATGACTACACGGTCAGCGCCGTCGCGGGATTCGAGGACGTGATGAGGGAGGCGGGGTACGACACGATCGTCGTGAGTGCCGACGGGGACTCCAAGAAGCAGGTCGCCGACATCGAGGACATGATCAGGCGGGGCGTGGACGCGATCGGGGTCTGCCCGCTCTCGGAGGACGCGATCCGGAACAGCCTGATCGCCGCGAAACAGCAGGGGATCCGGGTCGTGACCATCACGGAGATCCCGGGCTTCGAGGCTGACGCCGTGATCTACGGGCGGGAGTACGAGAACGGATACGGGGCCGGACAGGAGCTGATCAAGGCGTTCGGCGAGAATCAGGATGAGTACAAGGTCGCGGTTCTCGATTTCCCGTACGACATCTCCAGGACAAAGCAGAGAATCGAGGGCTTTGAAGCCGCTCTCGAGGGGACGGCAATTGAGACGGCGGCGTTCGGACGGCCCGCGACCAACGAGGAGACGATGGACTACGTGAAGAGGCTGCTGACCGAGAATCCGGATATACGGGGAATCTTTGGATCCTACAGCAACCAGGTGATCGGCGCGGGCGCACTCTGCAAAGCCCTCGGACGGGAGGACATCACTGTCGTCGGAGTCGACGCGGACACGCTGGTCCTTAAGCTGATCGACGAGGGATGGGTCCAGGCGGTCACGGCGCAGTTCCCGAGAAAACACGGGGAGGAGTGCGCGAAAGCGATCATCAAGCTGCTCGCCGGAGAGACGATCGAGGAGCCCTACAGGGAACCGTATATGCTCGTCAACGCGGAGAACACGGAGGAAGCGGCGGAGCTGCTGTGGAGAACCTGATACGACCCCTTGCGCATGCGGACCGCTTTGGTTATACTTGTTGTATACATAAAGCGGCTTCCTGACCGGAAACCGCTCCGAATCCCGAAAACACGCCGCGGCCGGATCCTTCCCCGCGGACCTCAAGGAAAAAAGGCAGGAGGACACGCCGATGACAGACAGATCGCCCGCCGAGGACAGGGGTCTCCGCTCATCTGTCTACCGCAAGATGCTCGACAAGCTCATCTCCTGTGAATACCCCCCGGGATCACAGCTCAACGAGGTGCAGCTCGCGGAGGAATACAACGTGAGCAGGACGCCGATCCGCGAGGCGATCAACCGCCTCGAGTCCCAGGGGTACCTGAAGGTCGTCCCCAAGAAGGGCATCTACGTCAACGACATCTCGATCCAGGACACGCTGCAGGTCTTCCGGACGCGTATCATGCTCGAGCCGCTCGCGCTCAGGCTCGCCGCGCCCTATCTCGATATCGCGGTGCTCATCGACCTCAAGGAGAAGTATGTCAACTACGTCGGGGACGACTACCTCTCCCACTACTACATCGACATGGAGATGCACCACTATTTTGTCGACATGTGCCGGAACAAGTACATCATCGAGATCATGAACCGTGTGCTCAACGACAACCTCCGCATCACCATCTCCAGCAAGCAGGACAACAACCTGGTCCACGACGCCAACCAGGAGCACATCCAGATCCTGGACTGCCTGATCCGCCAGGAGCCGATTGAGCGCGCCGCCGATCTTCTGGAGAAGCATCTCCGCATCTGCTGTCTCGTGGCGCTCGAACATATCCGCTCAAGTGAAAGAATTGGGTGACGGCTCATGTATACAACTAAGTGAACCACAGCACCGGAAAGAGCTCCCGGAACTGTTTTGGGACAATTTCACAGAATTAATGTTATATATTTGTGCTAAATGGAAAATTGACAGCACGTTCTGCTTCCTTTACAATCATATATAGACAATAGTGTCAAAGGCTCTTTCGGAGAGGAGTACCCGATCCGGCCTGATGTATACAACAGAGGAGAAAGGGGGCGGTGGTATCATTCAGTTCAGCGACCTGGTCCGGTTTGGATTCAGCCCGTCCATGCTTTTCAAGCGGGCCTTTACCGACGAATCATTTCTGCTCACGGCTTATCACAGATGCTGTTCACTTCCCGAGTTCGACGCGATGGAGAGCTTTCTCCCCGCGGACAGGGAGGAGAGGACGGAGATCCTCGGCCTTCTCCGGACATATCATAAAGTTCTCAACTACAACACGCCGGGATATTTTCAGCTGGACGGCCCGTTCAACACGTGCAGCGACGATCCCGGAACCCGGCAGGGCGCCTTCGAGGACATGAAGAGGCACCTGGGCTACGCCGCGGAGGCGGGGAGCCCGGTATTCATCGTAACCGGCTGTCCCGACAAGGGCGAGGGGCCGAGAGCCGAACTGAAGGCGCGGTACGAGGATTTCTTCCTCCGGCTCTGCGCCGAGGCGGACCGGTACTCGATCCGGGTCCTGCTCGAGCCGATCGAGCGGCACCGCTTCAAGAAGCTGCTCTACGGGCCGACTGCGGAGTGCGCGGCCTTCATCCGCGCCGCGCGGGAGAAGGGGGCTGCCAACTCCGGGCTCATGATGGATATCGCCCATCTGCCTCTCATGGAGGAGTCCCAGGAGGACGCGATCCGGGATTCGGGGGAGATCGGTTTCGAGCACGTGCATCTCGGGGAAGCGGTCCTTGACCCCGACAACCCGTTCTACGGGCACACGCATCCGCCGCTTGAGGCGAGAGGCGCCCTGTTCTCCCAGCAGGATCTGGAGGACCAGTTCGAGCGCTTCATGCGCTGCGGGTTTATCCGGAAGGACGGACCGAGGGCGAGCATATCCCTCGAAGTCAGCCCCTATCCGGGGACGAGGGAGGAGACGAGCATCCGCCTGATGTATGAGAAATGCGTCTCCGCGTTCTACGCCGCCGCGGACCGCGCGCTGCAGTGAACGGGAGCGGGGACTGTATCAAGGAAAAGGCACCTGGAAGAGGCATAAGGAAACAGCATCAAGGAAACGGAACCAAAGCAACAGCACCAAAGGAACAGCAACCAGAGGTCAACAAGGAGGTAGATGTATGAAGAAACGGATTTTTGGAACATTTCTTGCCGCCGTCATGGTATTCTCCACCATCGCCGCGGGAGCCGTCATGGCTGACGAGGAGCTGACGCCGATCGACAACTATCCGGCGAAGTCCCTTCAGATCACGGTTCCGCCCTCAGCCGGCGGCGGCACGGACGTCCTGATCAGGGCCCTTACCCCGAAGATGGAAGAATATCTCGGCGTTCCGATCACGGTCGTCAACAAGTCCGGCGGCGGATGCGCGATCGGCTACGCGGCCGGTGCGGAAGATCCCGCTGACGGATCCTGCATCACAGCCGGTGTCGCGGAGCTTCTCGGCCTTCCGTACACCACAAGCTTTGAGTACACCTATCATGATTTCGTGCCGATCTGCAACTTCAACTCCTGCTACGGCACGATCTGCGTCCCGAAGAACGCTCCGTACGATACGATCGAAGATTTCGTGAAGTACATGCAGGAGAATCCGGGAACACGTTTCGCGAATTCCGGAATCGGCGGCCCGTGGCACATCCTCGCGGCTGAGTTCGCGGAAGATATCGGTGCGGAAGTCGTCCATGTCCCGTGCGACGGCGGCGGCCCGGCTGCCACAGCCTGCGCCGGCGGCAACGTCGAGGCGGTCAACGTCTCCGACGCCGAGGTCAAGACATTTGTCGACTCCGACCTGCTGAAGATGCTCTTGACCTTCAGCCCGGAGAGACTTGCTCAGTATCCGGACGTCCCGACGGCGAACGAGAAGGGCATCCGCGGCGCTGACGTCGTGGTGTTCCGCGGATTCCTCGGCCCCAAGGATATGCCTCAGGAAGCGGTCGATGCCGTCGACGCCGCTACGCGCTATGCGCTTGCGGATCCCGGTGTCCAGGAATTCATGGCAGCCAACGGGTTCACGAACAACTACATGAACGCGGAAGACTACCTGAAGATGCTCGACGAGATGGATGCCGTCATCGCGGATCAGTGCGAGAAGCTCGGCCTCGGCAACCAGGACGCGTAAAGAAGCTGCGAATTACATAAACACTTAACGAACGGGCTTTCGCGCCGGTTGGTCAGCGAATAACAACAGACAGACTGGTTATTCGGGGTATGATTGCCAGGCGCGAAAGCCCTTTTTTAACGCTTTCCGATAAAAGGCCCGGGCTTTCCGAAGAGCCCGGCGGCTGGAAGTGAGTGGCTCCGCGGCGCGCAAAGGCAGCGGAGATTGGAGAACGACTATGAAAATTATTTCCGACGTGATATCGCTTATATTCATTGCCATAGCGGCGACATTTTTCGGGATAGCGGGAGGATTCCCGGAGGGCTCCGACGGAGCCACGGGCCCCGGCTGGTTTCCCCGGATCATGTGCGTGATTATCATCGTGCTCAGCGTCATCAACCTGGTGACGACGCATCTCAGGTACCGCGTCTCGACGGATGAGGAGAAAGAAGCGGACCGCGCGGTCGCGCGCCGCCTGGTATCGAAGGACAACACGATCGTGTGGGTTTCGGTTGTCGCGACGCTTCTCTACATGATCGGAATCGAGCGCATCGGCTTTGTGGTCAGCTCGATCGCGTATATGCTGATCATGAGTCTCTATTACAAGGTTCCGAAGATTACGAAGGTGGGGACCGTGGTGATTCCGCTGGCGGTGACCGGCGTGCTCTACTATGTGTTTACGAACCTTCTTCATGTGGTGCTCCCCAGAGGGATTCTCATCTGAGGATGAACTGCTAACTGAAAGGATGGAATACTATGCTTGATATTATATCTAACCTTTTCCAGCCGGCCGTCCTTCTGAGCACGCTGGGCGGCGTGGTGATGGGCATCGCTTTCGGCGCCATGCCGGGCCTCACGTCCACGATGGGCGTGTGCCTCCTGATGCCCCTGACCTTCGGCATGGACGCGGCCCCGGGCCTCCTGATGCTCATCGGCATCTTCTGCGGTGCCCTGTACGGAGGTTCCATTACGGCCTGTCTGATCAATACGCCCGGCACGCCGAGTGCCGCGGCGACGGTTCTCGACGGGTACCCGATGACGCTCCGCGGCGAAGCCGGCCGCGCGCTCGGGATCTCCACGGTGTCCTCGTTCGGCGGCGGCATCATCTCCGGCGTCATCATGATCCTGATCGCCCAGAGGCTGGCAATGATCTCGCTTCGCTTCAGTGCCCCGGAAACTTTCGCGCTCGCGTTCTTCGGCCTCTCGATCATCGCTTCCATAAGCGGAAAGAACCTGGTCAAGGGCCTCATGGCGGGCTGCATGGGCATCCTGCTCTCGATGATCGGTATTGACAACATCACCGCGTTCTCGCGGTTCAACTTCGGTTCGGTCTTCCTGATGAAGGGCCTCTCCTTCATCCCGGTCCTGGTCGGCCTCTTCGCCCTGAGCCAGTGCTTCATCACCTGCGAGGAGCTCTACGTGGAGCGCCCGAAGCCGAAGAAGACGAGAAACCCGATCCCCAGCAAGGCGGACCTCAAGAGGATCATTCCGACGATCATCCGCGGCGGACTGACCGGAACCTTCATCGGCATCATCCCCGGCGCGGGCGGCGACATCAGCGCGTTCATCTCCTACGACATGGAGCGCAGGTTCTCCAAGCACCCGGAGAAGTTCGGAACGGGTCTTCCCGAGGCGATCGCGGCACCGGAATCTTCCAACAACGGAACGACCGGCGGCGCTCTGATCCCGCTTCTGACACTCGGTATCCCGGGTGACGCGAACACGGCGATCATGCTCGGCGCGCTTCAGATGCACAACATGACGCCGGGCCCGTCCCTCTTCCTGACGAAACTCGCCGACGTGCACACGATCTTCGCGGGATTCATGCTCGCGAACGTCTTCGTCCTTGCGCTCGGCCTGCTCGGCCAGGGCATGTTCGTCAAGATCGTGTCCATCCCGAAGCGCATCCTGGTCCCGGTGATCATGGTCATGTGCGCGGTGGGCTCGTTCTCCATCAACAACAACTTCGCCGACGTGCTCGTGATGTTCATAGCCGGTGTGGTCGGATATTTCCTGACCAAGGGCGGATTCCCGCTGTCGCCGATCGTGCTCGCCCTGATCCTCGGGCAGATGTGCGAGGGCAATTTCCGGAGAAGCCTCGTCATGAGCAAGGGCAGCTACGCAATCTTCTTCCAGAGGCCGATCTGCGCCATGTTCCTGATCCTTGGAACCGCCGCGATCATCTGGCCGCTCGTGAAGGGGGTGAGAGGATACTTTAAGGAACAGAAAGGGGGAGGAGCGGCCGCATGATGACGATTCTTTTCAGCCACAACATTCCCGAGGAATATTATCGGGAATACACGAAGGACATGAAAGTGATCAAGCCGGCGGAGCCTCTGGCGTCGTGGCCGAGAGAAGAGATCATGAAACTCCTTCCCGAGGCGGACATCCTGATTACGATCATGGATTATCCCGCCGACAGGGAGATGATTGACGCCGCGCCGAACCTGAAAGTGATCGGCAACCAGGGCTCGGGCACCGACAAGATCGCCGTCTCCTACGCGAAGGAGAAGGGCATCGCGGTCGTCAACGCCCCGAGGGCTGTCATCGACGCGACGAGCGAGATGACGGTCGCCCTCATGATGGCGGTCTGCCGCGGCGTCGTGCGGTACGACAGGGATCTCAGGAGAACACGCGTCATGGAGCGCCCGCTCTATTTCGACGGGGACATGGCCCTCTACAACAAGACGCTCGGCGTGGTCGGAATGGGCCGGATCGGCTATGAGGTCGCGAGGAAGGCCCACGGGCTCGGCATGAAGATCATCTACACGGATATGTTTGAACTTCCGGAGGAGAGAGCCGCGGCTCTCGGCGGCGCGGAGAAGATGGAACTCGACGAACTTCTCGGAGCGGCCGACGTCGTGACGCTGCACATGCCGCTCACGCCGGAGAACGTTCACCTCTTCGACGAAAGCAAGTTTAACCTCATGAAGCCGACCGCCTATCTCGTCAACGCGGCGAGAGGCCCGATCGTCGAGGAAAAAGCCCTGGTCAAAGCGCTCAGGGAGCACAGGATCAAGGGCGCGGCGCTCGACGTGCACGAATTCGAGCCCAACCTCTCGGCGGAGGTCGCGGAGCTCGACAACATCGTCGTGACGCCCCACTGCTGCACGAACCTCACGTCGGAGCGCGTGCGGCTCCTGCATGAGACGCTGGACGGCGTGAGCGCGGTCCTGCGGGGCGAGAAGCCCTACAACCAGCTTTAATTTAAGCGGAACGGAGAAATGAAGATGAAGGCTGAAAAGCGGATACTGATAGAGTCGATGCCCGGACTTTACGCGGTCGGCACCGCGACGCTGGGCGGAGAACCCTTCTATATCGCCGCGTCTGAGCTGAGAGGCGGATCAGCTGCCGTCATCAGCTGCGGGTCCGGCGATGTGAGCGAGATCACGGGGGGGCAAGGGGGCGTCATGGGGATCATGGGCTCAGTCAACGAGAACTGCCTCCTCAGCATAGAGGAGTTCTACCAGGGCTTTGACGCCCCCCACTCAAAGATTGTGGAGATTCAGCTGGAGAAGAAGGACGGGAAGTGGCAGACCGCCTCCAGGCGGCAGCTCGCCGAGGTTCCCTACCTTCATCGCCTCGGCGTCCTGGAGGAGCCGGACGGCTGCTTCCTTGCGTGCGGAAAGCTCTGCGTGAAGAAGGACTACACGGATGACTGGTCGAGCGGCGGAACGCTTGAGATGCTGAGTTTCGACGGAAATGAAGTCACCGCGAGGGAGACGATCCACGAGGGACTCTTCAAGCATCACGCGATGCTGATCGAGAAGGACAGCGCGGGAGACATCCTCTACTTCGGCGGAACAGAAGGCCTGTTCTCCGCCGTCAGGGAGAACGGGTCCTGGAAAGTCAGCAGGCTCCTCGATGTCCCGACGAGCGAGATCGTCTACACGGATCTCGACGGCGACGGGAAGAGAGAGATCGCGATCGTGGAGGAGTTCCACGGCGACCGTCTCGCGGTCTTTAAGGACCGCGGCAGCGGATATGAGCGGGCCATGGAGTTCCCGATGGTGCTCGGCCACGCCCTGTGGGGCGGCAGGATTGCCGGAAGGACGGCCCTCGTCTCGGGGAGCCGGGACGGCGTCGGCGACCTGACGGTGCGCGAATTCAGGACGGATGAGGGGGGCTCCCTTGTCCTTGAATCCGAGTTCGCGGTGGACAAGGGGATAGGGCCCTCCCAGATCGCGGTGCGTGATCTCGGAGATCACGCGGAGATCCTGACGGCGTGCTACCTCCTCGGCCGGCTCGCGATCTACACGCTGAGTTGACGGGAGAAGCGGGAAACTGTCCCGGCCGCACCCAGTCCCCTGGCGGACGGGCGCGGAGGCCCGCGGAAAAGACTGAAGAAACGAGAAAAAAGACGCGGAAGAGGCGGCCTCCCGGCCGCCTCTTCCGTGTCTGCGCCGTATTCGTATTCAATCCGCGCTGCCGGCTGCCGTATGGGCCGGCCTTATCTCTCTCTACTGCCGGCCCTCGTTCCGGTCCGTGGCCCGGTACATCTTCCGGAACTCGTTCGGCGTCGAACCTGCGATCTGCCGGAACATCCTCGTGAAGGACGCATGGCTTGAGAAGCCGGACAGATACGCGACCTCCATGATGGTGTAGCGCTCGGAGATCAGGAGCTCCTTGGCGTAGGCGATGCGCTTCTGGCTCAGGTACTTGTAGAAGCTGGTGTTTGTGACCTGGCGGAAAAGCCTCGTGAAGTGGTATTTGCTGAAGCCCGCGACGGCCGCCGCGTCCTCGAGCGTCAGGTCCTCGGAGAAGTGCGCGTTGATGTAGCTGCAGGCCGCCTTGATCTTGTCGAGATATTCTTTCTGCTTGTTCTCGGTCGCCTCGATGTTCTTCTGGGCGTTCTCGGAGATGTCGCGTCCGATCAGGACCAGCATTTCCAGAAACGAGGAGTAGATGGAGGATTCGAAATAGGGGGTGCCCTCCATGTAGTCGTCCCTGATCTTCAGCATCAGATCCCGGACCCGCTCGTGGATGGCGGGGTGGGTCTCATCCGTGATGAGGAGGGCAGGACTGATCATCGCGGTCAGCGTGTCGAGCTCCTGCATGGCGAGAGGAGCGATGGAGGGCTGGAAGATGATCCGGGTTCCCACGGGAGGAGCGAAGAGCTCGTGCATGGTGCCGGGGCAGATGACGAGGATGTCGTTCCTGTTCAGATGATATTCGTCGTCGATGCAGATGGCCCGGTAATCCCCGTCGGTCGGCATGATAATCTCGAACGGCGTGTGCCAGTGCGGGGGATAGTCCTCGTATTCGTTGTTGTTGTAGAGCCTCACCTGCGTGTCTTTCCGGTAATTGACGGTCTCATGGAGACCGGACAGGTTTTCGATCATAGGCGGCCGTCCCTCCTGATGTCAAATCGGCATGAAAAGTTGCTACGATATCTGTCATGAAACTATAGCAGAAAGGGCAAAAATGTGCAAATGTTTTTGAGGAAACACGCTAAAACCGGACGAAGCCCTGTGAATAATATACAAAAATTGCAAATAGAAGTTGTGAAACTGTGACATATGACGAAATGTCGCTCAAAAAAATCGCAATAATTTAAACAGAATTAGCAATATTTGTGAAGAAAAGATGTTGCCCGTCTGCTATTCTTTTGTCATCGTAGCTCGAAAACACATTTTTGCCAGGAGGTAGAAAATGAAAGGAAAGAAATTACTGTCAGTTCTTCTTGCAGGCGCCATGCTTGCGACTACAGTCTTCGGCGCTGCTGCCGTAACGGCGGACGAGGGCGAAGTCCAGGAGATCACCTGGATGTTCTGGGATGACCTCGATGCGACGACGGATAACATCTCGCTCGGCTACAAGGATGTCATCGAGCGCTTCAACGCCGACTACGAAGGCCAGTATCACGTAACACCGATCACCACGAACCTTGAAGAGTACTATCCGGCCCTGAACGGCAAGATCGGCACGCCGGAAGAACCGGATGTCTACATCGTCAGCCCCGGCCCGAACCTTGATGTCTATGTACTTCCGGGTGACGCGGCTCCGCTCGATGAGTATCTCGCGGACGGCTGGAAAGATACGTTCGCCGGCGACAGCGTCTTCTCACAGCAGACCTATGACGGCAAGATCTACGCGATCCCGCTCAACATCGCTGCGGCCTGCGTGTTCTACAACAAGGAGATGTTCGAGGATGCGGGCGCCGAAGTCCCGACGACTTTCGACGAGCTGCTTGACGCCTGCCAGAAGCTGCAGGATGCCGGATATACACCGATCACGATCAGTGCCGGAACCGCGTGGTGCCTCTCCATGCTGGCAGGATATCTCTGCGACAGAGAAGGCGTGGACCTCGAAAAGCTTGCGACCGGCGAAGAGAGCTGGGTCAACGACAAGACTCTGGCTGCCGGCGAGAAGCTCCTTGAGCTCTCCAAGTACTTCCAGGAGACAGCCGCGAGCGACTCCAACGATGTCGCGACAGCTGCCCTCTATGATGAAGAAGCTGCTATCCTCATCCAGGGATCCTGGGCGATCGGCCAGATGAACGGCGCGAACCCGGATTTCGAGGAGAAGTGCGGCGTGTTCCAGTTCCCGGCTATCGAGGGCGGAAATGACCCGAACAGAGTCATCGCGAAGTCCGACTCCCTTGCCATGAGCGTCCGTACAGAGTATCCGGAAGCCTGCATCGCCCTGATGAAGTACTTCACGGATGACACGGCCCAGAGATATACCGCTGAAGTCGGCGGAAAGATCCCGGTCACGAACGTTGAGTATGATGCCTCCGTCGCTCCGGCCCAGCTGGCAGACGTCATGGAAATCTTCAGCAACGCGAGCAGCACGTTCGGATTCTACAATGAGTCCCTGGCCACGACAGAAGCCGGCGCGTTCTTCGATGACGCGATGGTCTCCATGTTCCTTGGCAAGATGACTCCGGAAGAAGCTTTCCAGTCCATCGAAGACTGGTATGCGGAAAACGTAAGATAAGCGCTGCGGCGTCTTGCAGGCGGGATCGTCGTTGATGATCCCGCCACTTTTATTCGGTAAAGCCCTCTTTTCGGGAATCCTGTTTCGGAAATACCTGTGAGGATTGTATATGAACAAGTTGTTGAAAAACAAACTAGCGATTTTTATCTTTGCCGCCCCTGCGCTGATTCTCTTTACGGCGGTCCTGTTTGTTCCGATCTGTACATCGATCTACTACTCCTTCTGTAACTATTCGATTGAGACTAAAGCCTACACATTTATCGGTCTCAAGAATTATACGGATCTCTGGAAAGATCCGGTCATGCGCACTTCGATAAAGAACTCGCTCTTCTTCCTCGTGTTCTCCTGCGTATCGCAGCTGATCATGGGACTTCTGCTGGCCGGACTTCTTACAAATATCAAGAAGGGAAGGAACCTCTTCAAGAATATCATCTACCTTCCCTGCGTGCTCTCGTCTGCCGCCCTCGGTCTTCTGTGGATGTTCATCTTCAGCGAGAAGCTCGGCATCAACAACCTTCTCAAGCAGATCGGCATCAAGGGGCCGCTCTGGATGTCTGACATCAGGGGCTTCATCATCCTGCCGATGTGGGTTGTCGGCTTCGTAGCCCTATGGCAGTACGTCGGGCAGTCCATGATGCTCTACATGGCCCAGATCTCCGGCATCGACAAGTCCCTCTACGAGGCGTCCTATATCGACGGGTGTTCGAAGGTTCAGTCGTTCCGCTATATCACGCTTCCGCTGATCAAACCCATGGTCGGCACCGCGATGAGCCTCAACGCGATCGGCTCGCTGAAATTCTTCGACCTGATCTTCAACATGACCGATGAGAACGCCCTCAACCACGAACTCGACGTCCTCGCGACCCATCTGTACCGCCAGGGCTTCAAGTTCAACAAGTACGGGTACGCCAGCGCGATCGGCGTCGTGCTGATCGTCCTCTGCCTGATCGCGACCGGTATCATCAACAGAGTTTTCAAGACTGACACATACGAGATGTGAGAAAGGAGAATGGTATGACTGCGAATAAGAAAAAAGTCGGTGTGCCGACCATTCTCATCTACGTCTTCTTCTGCGTGATGTCGGTGATCTACCTGGCCCCGATCGTCTGGGTCGTGGTTTCCTCCCTGAAGACGAGATCGGAGCTGATCAAGAAGCCGTTCGCGCTCCCCGAGGTCGCCCAGTTTGAAAACTATGTATTTGCCTGGACCAAGGGTAAACTCGGAGTCGCGATGCTGAACTCCTTCCTGGTCTGCCTCGTGACGCTGATCCTCACGATGCTCGTCGGATCCATGGCGGCGTTCGCGATCGGGAAGATGCGCTGGAAGCTTTCCGGTCTGGCCATGACCTACATCCTGATCGGCATGATGATTCCGGTCCACTGCGTGCTGATTCCTCTCTACCAGAGGTTTTCCGCGGTTCATCTGGCGAATAACCTGGTCGGACTGATCATCCCATACCTGACGTTCTCGCTGCCGGTGACCATCTTCATCATGTCAGGCTTTTTCCGGAGCATACCGAACGAGCTGTTTGAATCCGCCTGTATCGACGGGTGCACGATCTACAAGATGTTCTGGACGATCGCGCTTCCGCTTTCGAGAACGGGACTCTTTGTCACCGGCCTCATGACGTTTATCAACAACTGGAACGAGCTGCTTCTCGCGATGGTCTTCATCACGGACGACATGAAGAAGACGCTTCCGGTGTCGCTGTCCAAGTTCGTCGGACCGTACCAGACGAATTACCATCAGATGTTCGCGGCGATCGTGATCGCGATCATCCCGACGATCATCGTCTATTCGGCCTTCAGCAACCAGATTGTCGACGGACTGACGCAGGGCGCGGTGAAGGGCTGACAATACAGGCTGAGGAAGTATGAACTGATATGGGGAGGCATCAGTATGCCTCCCTTATTTTATGAAAAGTTTCGCGGGAACTCTGAGGAGCCGGAGCGGCGCGGGAGCCGCATCGCAATTTCCCGGTGACCGCGCCGGCGGCCATGAGAGTACGCATCATCGGAAAATGGCGGAAAAGAAAAAGAAAGGGAGGCAGGCATGAATCGCGAGGAAGCTGTCACAAGGGCACAGGAGCTGGTGGCACGGATGTCGGTGGAGGAGAAGATCTCCCAGCTGCGCTACAACGCCCCCGCAATCGACAGGCTGGGAATCCCCGCCTATAACTGGTGGAATGAAGCGCTTCACGGCGTAGCGAGAGCCGGCCAGGCGACAAGCTTTCCGCAGGCGATCGGAATTGCCGCGACGTTCGACCGGGAGCTTGTCAGGGATATCGCGGAGACGATCGCCGAGGAGGGCCGCGCGAAATACAACGCCTACTCGGAATACGGGGACCGCGACATCTACAAGGGGCTGACGTTCTGGTCGCCGAATATCAACATTTTCAGGGACCCCAGGTGGGGGAGGGGGCAGGAGACCTACGGGGAAGACCCATACCTCAGCGGCGCGCTCGGCTGTGAATTCGTGCGCGGACTCCAGGGAGACGGGGAGTACATGAAGGCAGCCGCGTGCGCGAAGCACTTCGCGGTGCACTCCGGCCCGGAGGCGGTCCGCCACAGCTTCGACGCGAAAGCGTCAAAGAAGGATATGGCGGAGACCTACCTCGCCGCGTTCGAGATGCTGGTGAAGGACGCGGATGTCGAAGCCGTCATGGGCGCCTATAACCGCGTGAACGGGGAACCCGCCTGCGGAAGTCCCGCGCTCATGTCAATTCTTCGCGGAAAATGGGGATTCAAGGGCCACTTCGTCTCAGACTGCTGGGCGATCCGCGATTTCCACGAGCACCATCATGTGACAGAGACCGCGGAGGAATCCGCCGCGCTCGCGATGAACACGGGCTGCGACCTCAACTGCGGCGACACGTTCCTCCACCTTCTCGACGCTTACCGCGCAGGGATGATCAAAGAGGAGCGCCTCACGGAGGCCTGTGTGAGGCTCTTCACGACGCGCTTCCTGCTCGGTCTTTTCGACGAGACGGAATACGACGGGATTCCCTACTCGGTCGTCGAGAGCCCGGAGCACCTGGCTCTCTCGGAAAAATGCGCCCGCGAGAGCATGGTCCTGCTCAAAAACAACGGGCTTCTTCCGCTCGACAGGAAGAAGATCCGCACGATCGGCGTGATCGGTCCCAACGCCAACAGCCGCGCCGCCCTGGTCGGCAATTACCACGGCACCGCGACCGAGTACATCACGCCGCTTGACGGCATCATCAGCTTCCTCAGGGACGAACCGGTCAGGGTCCTGTATTCCGAGGGCTGCGACATCATGGACGACAGGATCGAGAAGCTCGCGTTCGAAAATGACCGCCTCGCCGAAGCGCGGATCGTCGCCGACGAGAGCGACGCGGTCATCCTGGTGGTCGGCCTCAACGAGACCCTCGAGGGCGAGGAGGGCGACACCGGAAACAGCTACGCGTCCGGGGACAAGGCGGACCTCCTCCTTCCGCCTCCCCAGCGCGGGCTCATGCGCGAGCTGGCCGCGGCGGGAAAGCCCGTCGTGCTCTGCCTGATCGCCGGATCCGCGATCGACCTCTCGTTCGCCGAGGAGAATTTTGACGCCGTGATCGGCATGTGGTATCCGGGGGCGAGGGGCGGCAAGGCTCTCGCGGAGCTCCTGTTCGGGGATTACAGCCCGTCCGGGAAGCTGGACGTGACATTTTACAGAAATGACAGCGCTCTTCCTGATTTCGAGGACTACTCGATGGACGGGAGGACTTACCGCTACCTGAGAGGCGAGCCGCTCTATCCGTTCGGCTACGGGCTCACCTACGGCGACGTCGAGGTGACGGGGGCGAAGCTCTCGGAGGACGGGAGCGCCGTCGAAGCGGAGTGGAGAGAGAACGGGAAGGCCCCGACGGAGGACGTCATCGAGGTGTATGTCCGCGCGGAGGATTCCCCGTTCGCGACGCCGAATCCCAGGCTCTGCGGTTTCGCGAGGGTGAAGGCGGGGAAGGGAGCCGGGGGTTCCGCCAGGATCCCGCTGGATCCGGCCGCTTTTACGGTCGTCAATGACGACGGGGAGAGGGTGTCCGGGGGGAGCCGGTACACGCTCTATGTCGGGACGAGTCAGCCCGACGAAAGGAGCTTCCGCCTGACGGGGCGCAGGCCCTTTGAGTTCGAAATCACGAGGTAACAAAGTCATAGCGGGCGGCCTCTTTCCTATATACAGATATATAGGAAAGAGGCCGTCCGCGGGGAGAGAGGATTACAGTGAGGAAAGCCACAAAAGAAAGGATCAGGAACATCATCGGATCCGCGGTCAGGGACGGAGTGACCGCCGGCGCCATGCTTCTCGTCGTGAAGAAAGGCGAGGAGCTCTTTTTTGACGCGCAGGGATACGCGGACGCGGAGCGGGAGATTCCGCTTCGGCGGGACCACATTATGAGGCTCTTCTCCATGTCGAAGCCTGTCACGGCAGCGGCGGCGATGATTCTTTTCGAGCGGGGCGAGCTCGATCTGGGCACACCCGTGAAGGAGATCATTCCCGGATTCGGGGACGACTACGTGATTGAGAACGGGGTGAAGGTGAAGTGCGGGAAAGAGATGAGCGTGCTGCACCTCCTCAACATGACGTCGGGACTCACGTACGGCGACGGAGACACGCCCTGCGACAGGGCGACAGCTGAGATACTCGAGGAGGCCGAGAGGGAGAGGAAGGCCGGGAGACCCGTCTCCACACTTGAGTTCGCGCGGCGGCTCGGGCAGGCGCCGCGGGCGTTCGAACCCGACTCGTCGTGGATGTACGGATTCTCCGCGGACGTGCTCGGGGCGGTGATCGAGGTGATCTCCGGGATGCGGTACGGCGATTTTCTGGAGAAGGAGATCTTCGGGCCGCTCGGCATGAAGGACAGCGGATTCTATGTCCCCGCGGAGAAGCGGGAGAGGCTGGCGGAGGTGTACCACAGCAGGGCCGGGGCCGCCCCCGGCGAAGGTGCCGGACCCGGACACGTGGGCGCGGACTCCGCGGGCGCACCGCGCGGAGCGGACATTTTGCGGAAAATGTACCATTATAAGAAAGACGTCCTCGGAATCGCGATGGGCGCGGAGGTGCGGCCGGCCTTCGAATCCGGCGGCGCGGGGCTCGTCTCCACGGTCGACGACTACATGCGCTTCCTCAGGATGCTGCTCAACCGCGGCGTGCTTGAGGGCACGAGGATTCTCAGCGAGAGAACCGTGAAGTTCCTTCTCTCCGGGGACCTGACGCCGGACCAGCAGAAGGTCCTGCGCGCATATTTCGGGCTCGAGGGCTTTACCTACTCCCATCTTCTCAGGCAGATGAGAAATCCGGGGCAGTGTGCCGGGATGACCCGGCCGGGCGAGTTCGGCTGGGACAGCTGGACGGGCTGCTACGCCGCGGGGTTCCCGGAGGACGGGCTCGGGTTCGTCTTCATGGAGCAGAAGGCGGAGTGCGGGACGATCCCCGCGCTGAGAAAGATCAAGAACGTGCTGCTGCTGGATCCCCAGGTGTAGGGGTGAGCGGCGGAGATCCCGATTCCCGCTGTCTGTAAAGGTACATCCCTGCCCGCTGCAAAGACTCGTCCCGTCCCAAATTATGACTTGTTAATCAGCCTCTTTTGTGGTATCGTTTCTTTTGCTGTCAGAAGAGGCAGCGGCGCCAGACGAAACGACTTTGCGGCGAGGAGGGATATGAAAACCTATACGGCAATTACGACGCAGCTCCTGAAACTGCTCGAAAGCGACGCGGAGCTCAAAGGACTTGTTGAGAAGTCCATCGCGCTCGCGGCGGCGGAGAATCCGGACCCGGTGAAGAATCCGGTCCGAAGCCTGCCGGAGCTGTACGATTTTATAGACTTTACCCAGACTGTCATGCCCTGGGCCTATCTTCCGGAGGAGTGTTTCAAAAACTTCGTGACAAAGACGGACCAGAGCTGTCTCTATATCTATTATCTCCTCGACCGCCCGCTTCCGGAGCTCGAGGGAAAGCTGCCGTTCCGGCCGTCGGTCCAGTTCCTGCCGCCGATCTATCACTGGCTCAAGGATTACAACAACGCGCTGAAGGTCTACATGGATTCGGAAGAGTCCTGGAAGGACGAGTACTACGAGGCGCTCCTCAGGGACCCGACCTGGCACCTGGACCAGGGCTGGTTCGAGGATCGCTCAAACTGGCACTCGTTCAACGACTTCTTCTCGAGAAAGCTGAGCGATCCGGACCGCATCCGGCCGCTGGCGTCCCCGGACGACGACACCGTGGTCGCGTCCCCCGGCGACTCCCTCCCGCAGGGGACGTGGGAGATTGACGGGCAGGGGTTCTTCTGCTCCGGCGACGTGTTCGACGAGCGGGGCGTGCTGATCAAGACATCTTCGTTTTTCAGCGTGGCGGACCTGCTCGGGGAGGAGGGAGCGGCGTACGCCCCCGAATTTAACGGCGGAACGCTGACGCACACATTTTACAACTTCGACGACTATCACAGGTGCCACGCGCCGGTCTCCGGCAGGGTGCTCGCGGCCTACGTCATCGGAAATCCGGACGCGGTGGGCGGAATCACGACCTGGGAGCCCGGCAGGGGCATGTACGTGCTTGAGTCCTGCTTCGCGGGCTGGCAGTCGTACGAAACCCGCGGCTGCGTGATCATCGAGACCGACAGGCACGGACTCTGCGCCGTTCTCCCTGTCGCCCAGGGTCAGGTGTCGAGCGTGCATTTTACCGAAAATGTCCGCGTCGGAGAGCGCATCGAGAAGGGTGACCCGCTCGGCTATTTCCTGTTCGGGGGCTCCGACTGCGTGATGCTGTTCTCCGGGAAGACCGGGTTTGAACTGTCCGCGAAGCCGGCGTCGAGCGAGGACACGTACGCGAACGGCTACGCCAAAGTGCTGTGCAGGGCGGAATACGGCAGGTTCGTGGATAAATTGAGATGAACACGGCAGAGGGCGGCTGAAGATATCGGCCGGTTCTGAACCGTACGAAACGTGAAGGAGAGACGGCTCCCGTCCCCGCGGCAGCGGAGGAGGGAGCTGTTTTTTTGTTTCAATCGGGCGTTGACAGGCAGGATCAATTGCGCTAAATTGGTTTCATACAACCGATGTGTTGACAGAAAGAGAACACCTATTGCGCCTGAGAAAGCATCTGTTTGAAAGGAGAATCTGGATCATGAAAGCAGCAGTAAGATACTATACCCGCAGCGGCAACACCGGGAAACTCGCGAAGGCGATCGCCGAAGCCGTCGGCGTCGAAGCCCTCACGACGGATGTTCCGCTCGGGGAGGATGTGGACGTCCTCTTCCTCGGGAGCTCCGTCTACGCGTTCGGAGTGGACGAGAACGTCTCGAAGTTCATTTCGGGAATCAGCGTCAAAGTCGGGAAGGTCGTGAATTTCAGCACGGCGGCGCTCGTGAAATCCACTTACGGACAGGTCGGGAAGCTTCTCGCCGCGAAGAATATCCCGCAGGCGAAGGAGGAGTTCTACTGCAGGGGCTCTTTCGGCCCGATGCACAAGGGAAGGCCGAACGAGAAGGATCTTAAGGCGGCTGCGGCGTTTGCGAAGAAGGTCGTCAATGGCTGACGGAAGAGCTGACGGAAGTCTGAGGGCGGCGGACGGCACGGATCCCCTCCTGCTGGACAACCAGCTCTGCTTCCCGCTCTACGTCTGCGCCAAGGAGATCGTCAACAGGTATACGCCTTATCTGCGGGAGCTGAACCTGACTTACACCCAGTACATCACGATGATGGTCATGTGGGAGGAGAAGCGGGTCCTGACGAGGCACCTGAAAGAGCGGCTGTACCTGGACAGCGGAACCCTCACGCCGGTTCTTCGAAGGCTGGAGGAGAAGGGACTCATCACAAAGACGAGGGATTCGAGGGACGCGAGGGACCTGGTGGTGACGATCACGCCCCGGGGAGAGAAGCTGAGAGAGAAGGCGCTGCGCGTTCCGGGGCAGGTCGGGACTTGCCTCAAAGGGCTCAGGCAGGGTGAAGAGCTGAGATCGCTGCTCAGGGAAATGATGAAACTGTTTCAAAAATGATAAAGGAGGAACAAAAGCTTGAGTATCTACGATTACAGCGTGAAAAATGCGGCCGGGGAAGACATCTCCCTCTCGGATTACAGGGGAAAGGTCCTGCTGATTGTCAACACGGCGACGGGCTGCGGCTTCACGCCCCACTACGAGCAGCTGGAGGCCATGTACGAGAAGTACCACGACAGGGGACTCGAGATCATCGATATCCCGTGTAACCAGTTCGGCGGACAGGCCCCGGGATCGGACGACGAGATTCACGAGTTCTGCACGCTTCATTATCACACGGCATTTCCGCAGATGAAGAAATCCGACGTGAACGGGGAAAATGAGCTTCCCCTCTACACATACCTCAAGGGCGAAAAAGGCTTTGAGGGGATGCCGGAGGGGCTCTATTCGGACATCATCGTGAAGATGCTCTCGGAAGCGGACCCGGATTACGACAAAAAACCCGATATCAAGTGGAACTTCACGAAATTCATCGTGGACAGGGACGGCAGGGTCGTCGCCCGCGTGGAGCCGACAGCCGGTATGGAGGCCGTGGAATCCTGCGTGGCAGCGCTTCTGTAAACAGGACACAAGACTTTTGCTTAAGGAGAAGGCAGCATGAGTATGTGGTGGCCGATCTTCCTGATCGTCGTTTCCAACGTGGTGTACAACGTGTGCGCCAAATCCGCCCCGGAGGGGCTGAACCCCTTCGCCTCGCTGACGATCACATATGCCGTCTCGGCGGTATTCAGCGGGATTCTCTTCAAGGTACTCTCGCGCGGAGGCAGCTTCCTCGCGGAGTACGGCAAGGTCAACTGGACGGTCGTCGCGTTCGGCCTTGCGCTCGTCGGGCTTGAGGCGGGCTCGCTCTATATGTACAAGGCCGGCTGGAACATCAGCACGGGCCAGATCGTGCACAGCGCGCTGCTGGCGGTCTGCCTCGTCGTCATCGGAATCGTCGCCTACCACGAGCACATCTCCTTCTCGAAGATCGCGGGGATCGCGCTGGTGTTTCTCGGGATCTTCTTTATCAACCGCTGACGGAACGCCTCACGGAGAAACTGCAGCGACCGGACAGGATGTTGATATTCACAATTGACATCCTGCCCGGTTCTGTGTTATCTTTATATAAACACGAGTAAATAAACTGCCCGGCGGGCGGTTTTATAGTAAAAATGACAATTCTTGAACGGATCCGGCCCGCGGTCACATTAGAGGGGCGATGCCGCAGAGGGATTAGTGATGGCTTCCAGAAATGACGTGGCAAAGTTAGCCGGGGTGTCTCCTTCGGTCGTCTCCTATGTGCTGAATGATTCCAACTATGTCAGCAAGGAGAAGAGGGAAGCGGTTCTCCGGGCGGTGAAGGAACTGAACTACCAGCCCAGTTATTTCGGAAGGGCTCTCAAGGAGAAGCGGACGAATAATCTCGCGCTGATCTGCGATGATATCCGGGGCGAGCTGTTTACCGAGATCGCCTTCTATATCGAGGCTGCAGTCTACAGGCGGGGCTACAACCTGTTCCTCAGCAACAGCCACAGGAGGCAGTCGTTTCTCCAGGAGCTCGCGAGCCGCAAATTTGACGGGATCTTCATCGCCACCAGCGTCTACGGCGAGGAGGAGATCAGCTATCTCGCGGAGTCGGGAACCCCGATCGCGCTCTACGAGGCGCGCAGCTACGAGAACCTGGATCCGAGGGTCAGCCTGATCCGCGTGGACTACGAGCGGGGCGCGGCGCTTCTCGCCGAGAGGATGATCGGCGCGGGTTTCCGGAAGATCGCCTTCTTTCCGCCCTACCAGTCCAAGCTGAAGGAGATCAGGGAGAAGGATTACCGGTTCAGGGGATACCTGACGGCGCTGTCGGAACACGGGATCGAGCCGGATGAGAGCCTGATCTGTTTTGAAAATGACGACTACGACGGGATCCTCTGCCGCGCGGAGGCGATCTGCAGGGCCGCCGCCGAAGAGCGGGAGAAGATCGGCTTTATCGTCGGAAGCGACTACCTCGCCGTACAGATCATGAACCGCCTGACCGACTGCGGCCTCTATGAACAGGGGCGCGTCGCCGTGGCGGGCATGGACCATACCAGGTGCAGCCAGCTCGTGCGCCCGGTGCTGACGACGATCGGTTTTTCCAAAGAGGATATCGCGAAAAGCGTGGTGAGGTTCCTGCTCCCGAGAGAGGAAGAGAGGGAGAGAAGCGGGCAGTCGCTCGTTCTCATTCCGACCGTTCTCGTGGAGGGGACGAGCGGCTGAAGCGCCGCAGGACCTGCTGTGGAGGGATGGAACATGAAAGTGACAAGAGACGTTCTGATCGACGGAATGCCCGGACTCTACGCGGTCGGACAGGTTGCCGCCGGAGGAAGGACCTTCTGCGCGGCTGCTTCCGAGAACCGGGGCGGCACGGTGTACCTCGCCGATGTAGAGACGGGAGACCTCCACGAGATCACGGGAGGGCCCGGCGGCGTGATGGCGGTGCTTCCGGAGGAGGACGGCACGGTTCTCATGATCGAGGAGTTCTATCCGGTCTTTGACTCGGCGACGGCAAAGATTGCCGCCGTCGACGTGGCGGAGGACGAAACCGGTTTTCATACCGCGGAGCGCGGGATCGCCGCCGAGGTCCCCTATGTGCACAGGATCGGGCTTCTCCGGGAGAAAGACGGCAGGTTCCTGGCTGCAGGAAGGCTGTGTCAGCACAAGGACAATCCGGACGACTGGTCGACGGCCGGAACCCTGGAGATCGCCCCGTTTTCGGGGAAGGCGGCCGGGGCCTTCGAGGTAGTGCAGGACGGAATCTATAAGCACCACGCGATGTTTATCGCGGAAAATGAAGACGGGTATGACGACCTGTTCTACGGGGGAACCGCGGGAACGTTCCGGACGGTCCGCCGGGACGGGGCCTGGGTTACCGAGCGCATGATCGACGTCCCGACCAGCGACATCGTGTTCACGGACCTCGACGGGGACGGGGAGGAAGAGCTCGCGATCATAGAGGAGTTCCACGGCGCGAACGTGGCCGTTTTCAAGATGAGAGGAGGGTCGTGGGAGAGGCAGGTCGATATACCGATCAATTTCGGGCATGTGCTCTGGGGCGGTACATTCTTAGGTGAGCCGGGGCTCATCGTCGGAAGCCGCGGCGGGAAGAAAGACCTTACGCTCTACCGGTTCGGCGCGGATGCCGCCGGACGGATTTCGATCCGGGAGGAGATCCTTATCGACGAGGGACAGGCGCCCGCCCAGATCACGGTCAGCGAGTCCGGGGACAGCGCGGTCATCTACGCGGCGAACCACGGCGCGGGCCAGCTGGTCAGGTACCGCTGCTCCGTGTGAGAAGGTGCAGGGGAAGGCGGCCGGATCAGCCGGGCTTTCCGGGACAGAAAGGTAATCAGCATAGATAATTCTATGCAGAAAATATTAACAATAAAGGAGGACATTTAAATGAAGAAATCTGTGTTCGCAAAGGTTATGGCAATCGTCAGCGCGGCTGCGATCATGACGGCGGCATTCTCGGTCGCGGCGGCAGCCGACTATCCCGAGGATACGATCAACCTGATCTGCCACGCGGCAGCCGGCGGCGGCAGCGACGCGATGTCGAGAGAGGTCGCCCAGCTCCTTCAGGACCAGCAGGGCTGGACCGTCACGGTTGAGAACAAGACCGGCGGATCGGGTTCCGTCGCCATGCAGTACGTCATGAGCATGAACCCGGACGGCTACACCATCGGAACCGCTCCGGTTGAGCTCTCCATGATCAACGCCCTCGGCTATGCCGAGATCACTCCCGATAACGTCGACCTGCTTGGCTGCACGATGCACTGGCCGGCAGCGCTCTATGTCTCCGCGGACGCTCCGTACAATAACCTCAAGGAATTCGTCGACTACTGCACGGAGAACCCGGGTGCCATCAGCATCGCGAACTCCGGCATCGGCTCGATCTGGCACATCGCTTCCTGCGTCCTCGCGGACAAGACCGGCATCGAGATCAACTACGTCCCCTATGACGGAGCTCAGGGCGCGATCACAGCACTTCTCGGCAAGGAGATCGAAGCGGCGGTCGTCGGCAGCAGCGAGGGATATACCTATGTTGAGTCCGGCGACGTGAAGTGCCTCGCGGTGTTCGGCGAAGAGAAGAGCGAAGTCCTTCCGGACGTCGAGACCGCTATCGAGCAGGGCTATGACATCACGGTCAACTGCTGGGTCGGCCTTCTGGCTCCCAAGGGCCTCGACGAAGCCGTCAAGACGACGCTTGTCGACGCCATCCGCCAGGCTGTCGAGAGCGACGAGTACATCGAATTCTGCAAGGGCAGGGGCTGCGACTACTCCTTCCTCGATCCGGATGAATTCCTTGAGATGGCGAACGCTGATACAGAGTATTACGCTCAGCTGATCTCCGAGCTCGGTATTGCCGAATAATGCCCTGAGGATAACAGGATAATCACTGTCCGGAGTTAAAGCTCCGGACAGACATTTTCTAGAGGGAAAATAACATGAAGAAAATAACCGGGGATACTATACTTGGGGCAGTCTTTGCAGCCGCGGCGGCCATCATGCTCTGGCTCACCAACACGACCCTTCCCTCCAAGGCGCCGATGGGGGATCCGGGCGCCCGCATCTTCCCGACCGGGGTCTCAATCGCGATCCTGATCCTGGCCGTGGCCGTCATCGTTCGGTCCGTCAGAAAGCCGATCAGGGGATTCGAGGGCGTTCTGCAGGATCCCGAGAAGAAGCAGAGCGCGACGAGAGCACTTCTGGTCTTCCTCGATCTCGCCTTGTTTCTCTTACTTTGGAATTACATCCCGTTCCTGGCCGCAGGATTCATTTTCCTGTTCCTGCAGTGCATGATCTTCCGTGAGAAGCTGCTGTTCTCAGTTATCTATTCCGCTTCCGTCACGGTCGCTCTCTATGTGATGTTTTCCGTGTTCCTCAAGGTGAGGCTGAATCTGTAAAGGGGGAAGGATATGGACTATCTGTCAGCTATACAGCATGTGCTGAACCCGGCTGTGCTCTTATTCATTCTCGCGGGCGTCATGGTCGGCCTTGTCGTGGGAACGCTGCCCGGCCTCACGTCCGTGATGGCGGTGTCGCTGATCACGCCGCTGACTTTCAAACTCGACAGCACCTATGGCTTCGCCATGCTGCTCGGAGTTTACAACTCGGCGATCTTCTCGGGAGGTATCTCCGCGATCGCGATCAACACGCCGGGGACGCCGGCGTCCATCGCGCAGACATTTGACGGCTACTCGCTGTCGCGGCGGGGGAGAACCGGTTTCGCGCTGGGGGTGAACACGATCTACTCCGTGTTCGGAGGCCTCTTCTCCACGGTCTGCCTCATGATCGCGTGTGAACCGCTCGCCAGGCTCGCCCTGCACTTCGGTTCCGCCGAGTACTTCTGGCTCGCCTTCTTCGGCCTCGCGATGATGATCTCCATCTCCCACGCGAATGTCGTGAAGGGACTTCTCGCAGGAGCGATCGGCCTTCTGCTGAGCACCGTCGGACTGGACCCGCTTCTCGGCAACAAGCGGTTCACGTTTGACAATGTGTCGCTGCTCAACGGCATCACGTTCATCCCGGTCATGATCGGCCTCTTCGGCATCAGCGAGATGCTCTACCAGATGTACACGCACAAAAAGACTGACGAGCGCAGGGAAGAGGATATCGCGCACATGGGGGACAAGGAGCGCGTGCTCCCGACCGCGAAGGAACACAGAAGGATGACGCTGCCCGCCCTCCTCGGGTCGATTATCGGCGTGGTCGTCGGCGTCGTTCCCGGAACCGGCGGAGATATCTCCGCGCTGATCTCATGGGACGTCACGAAGAGGATTTCCAAACACCCGGAGGAGTACGGCAACGGCTCGATCGAGGGACTCGCCGCGACGAGCGCCTCGAACAACGGAGCGGTCGGCGGAGCCCTGACGACGGCTCTGGCGCTCGGAATCCCGGGCGACTCAAGCACGGCGGTTCTGCTCGGCGCGCTCACGATGTACGGGATGGTGACCGGACCGACGCTGCTCACGAAGAGCGCGGACTTCGTCGGACGCCTCTATATTATCATGCTTGTCGCGAACCTGATCATCCTTCCGGTCGGTCTTCTCACCGCGAAGGCGTGTATCAAACTGCTCTCGGTTAAATCGAACTACATCCAGATGGCCGTGCTGCTGATCTGCTGCATCGGAGCTTACTCGATGAACCGCTCCTACACCGACGTCATCATCATGTTTATCGCGGGAATCGCAGGTTTCTTCTTCCGTATGTACCAGTACCCGCTCGGACCGATGGTGCTCGGGCTCCTGCTCGGGGAGATGTGCGAGACGAACCTCCGGAGGACCCTCATGCTGTCCAACGGAAATCCGGTCCGCCTCATCAACACGCCGATCGCGATCGCTCTCATGATTCTTGTCGTGGCCGCGCTCGTGAGTCCGCTCATTTCCGATCTGAGGGCGAAAAAGAAAGCAAAGTAACCCAATAAAGGAGGGAAAGATGCAGAAAATATTACCATCTTTACATATGCTGGAACTCTTCTTTCCGCTGGTTCCGACGGAGTCCTTCTTCGTCGGCCTGCTGGACGAGGCGAGGAGAATTCCGTTCTACAAGGGCCTTGAGCTCCCGGAGATTCTGGAAAAGCAGAACCGGGACACCGTGCGCCGGATCGTTGAGGAAGACGGCTACCAGCTGACGGTCTGGTCCTCTCCGAGCATCACGGAGAACGGCTACAATCTGGCGTCCCTCGACGGGGAACTCCGGGAGAAGTCCGTGGAGTTCGCGATCGAGATGATCAAAAATGCCGCCGACATGGGCACCACCAACATCGGCATCCCCTGCGGGCCCGACCCCGGCGACGCGGACCGTCCCGAGGCGCTGAAGGGGCTCTCCGATTCCTATCACCGGATGTCCGCCGCGGCCGCGGAGTTCGAGGGCGTTCACCTGACGTTCGAGCCGCTCGACCGCTACGCGCACAAGAAGCAGATACTCGGCCCGATCAGGGAAGTCATCGAGTGGTTCGAGGTTCTCAAGAAGGACTGCCCGAACATGTACATCCACTGGGACAGCGCGCACGAGGCGCTCGGGAACATCGATCTCGTCGAGTCGATGAAGGTCGCCCTGCCCTACATGGCGCAGTTCCATATCTGCAACTGCGTGACCGACCCCACGCATCCCTACTACGGGGACTGGCACATGGACATCGGAATGCCGCCTGAATACAGGAACTGGGGCTACCTCGACGTGAATGTCGCCGCGGAGCTGCTGCGCACGGCCGCGCAGGCCGGGAAGGTCGAGGGCGTGAAGAACACGCACGTCGCCGTCGAAGTCCGCACCCACAAGGGAAACGACTGCTGGAAGACAGAGCGCGGAGTGAGGGAGTTCCTGATGGCCGCGTACGACAGGGCAGGACTGGAATACGACAGATAAGAAACGTAAAACCTGGATTTTTCTTCGGAGGATGAGAGTTTGATACTGGATTACTGCAGGAATTATGAAATGTATGTTCCGATCGTTCCCGGGCTCGAGGAGGGAATGAAATTCGTGAATACCCTTCTGGACAAGCCGGCGGGCAGATACGACGCGGAAGGCGGCATGTACGCCAATGTGCAGGAGGGCGACACCTACGATATCTCAGGCGACAAGATCGAGACGCACCGCCGGTACCTGGACGTCCAGATCGTGTTCGCCGGCCAGGAGATCTTTGAGTGGGAGGAGGCCTCCGCGCTCGAGATCCTGGAGGAGTACGACGAGGAGACGGACTTTATCTTCTACAAGGGTTCCGGAAAGAAGATCCACGCGACAGAGGGGATGTTCTACATCCTTTTCCCGCAGGACGCGCACAAGTGCCGCGGTATGGTGGACGGGAAGCCGGAGCACTACCGGAAGATCGTCCTGAAGCTGCCGGTCAGGTAAGAAAAGGAGTCTCGGGATGTATCTGTACGAAGGAATGGAGAAGGCGGAGCGGAAGGTGAGAGCCGTGCTGGTCGGCTGCGGAGAACAGGCGACCAACATGATCCACGACGTGATCACCTACATCGACGAGATCGAGGTCGTCGGGGTCTGCGACATGAACGGGGACCGGGCGGACTGGGCCGCCGCGAGATTCGGGCTCAGCCGGTCATACCGGGACCTCGCCGACATGCTGGGGGAGGTCGAGGCCGACTGCGCGTTTGTCGTGACGATCGCCGGCCTGCAGGCTAAACTCGCGAAGCAGTGCGTGGAGGCCGGACTCCATGTCTACACGGAGAAGCCGACCGGGACAGAGCTCGGGGACGTGGACGAGCTTCTCGCCGCCGCGAAGAAGGCCGGGAAGAAGGTCGGGGTATCGTTTAACAAGAGATTTGACCTGGCTTACCGCGACATGAAGGCTGCTATTGAGTCCGAGGGATTCGGCCGCGCGAACGCGTTTATGGCCAAATTTATCGGGGGCTACCGCACCAATGAGACGGACCTCCTCCGGGTCGGGTGCTGCCACTTCTTTGACCTCATGAGATTCCTGATCGGAGAGGTCGAGGAGGTGTTCGCCTACCGTTACGAGGAACAGGTCGGCAGGCACACCTACGCGGTCGCCGTCAGGTTTGAAAACGGCTGCGTCGGCAACCTGACGTTCGGTTCCCTCGGCTCTTGGGTCAACGGCTACGGGATGGAGAGCGTGGAGATCCGCGGTGACCGCAACATGATCTTCGCCGACAACGGCAGGGATTTCACCTGGCAGAAGCCCTCGAAGATCGTCGCCTCGGATACGGGCCTCGCGAACAAAGGGACGCAGGCGGTCACGGAGGAAGCCGTGCCGGTGGAGATCCTGAGGCCGAATTATTCCAACCTCGGAAAGCTTTCGACGAAGGACTTCTTCATCAACGGGAATTATCAGTGCGTGAAGGCATTCGCGCAGTCGCTTCTCACCGGCGAGGACCTGAAGGTGTCGGGTGAGGACGGCAGGATGGCGCTGGTTCTCGCGCTCGCGGTCGACCGCAGCGTCGAGCAGGGAAGGCCCGTGAAAATCGCGGAGATGCCCGAGATGAGTAAGAGGGCAGCGCGGTGAGAACCAGGCGGGTGCCTGGAATGTGAGAAAGGAATGTGTGAGATGGAAAGACTGAAAGGCGTCGTTGTCCCGATCGTCACGCCGCTGACGGAAGAGGACAGCATCGATGTGGAATCACTGAAGAAGCTCGTCGACTACTGCATAGCCGGAGGAATCCAGAGCCTCTATCCGTGCGGGACGACCGGCGAGATGATGTATCTCAGCGTTGAGGAGCGCAAGCTGGTCGCCGAGACGGTCGTTAAGCACACGGCCGGCAGAATTCCGGTCTTCGTACAGGTCGGGGCCTGGAACCTGAGGGACACGATCGAGCTGGCTCAGCACGCCCACGCCATCGGCGCGGACGGAATCGGCGTGGTGACCCCGGTATATTTCAAGATCAGCGACGCGGGTCTTGTGGATTATTTCACGTCCGTCGCGAAATCCGTACCGGAAGACTTCCCGATGTACCTGTACGGGATCAAGCAGAACGCGGTCAATGACATCAACAAGGAGGTCTGCGAGGCTGCCGCGGCGGAATGCCCCAACATCGTCGGCATCAAGTACAGCTATCCGGATTTCACCCGCATGCAGGAGCTGATGACCGTGAACAACGGGAACTTTGACATGCTCCCGGGCCCGGACCACCTCTTCGAGGCGGCCTGCGCGGCCGGTGCCCCCGGCGTCGTCTCCGGGAATTCCCAGTGCATCCTGGCCCACTACGCGGCGATCTGGGAGGCGGTCAGGGCGAAGGATTTCGAGCTCGCCACAAAGATCCAGAGAAGGACGAACGTCCTCAACTCCGTGATGTGCAGGATCAACGGCATCGCGGCCTATAAGGTGATCCTGAAGGCCGAGGGCGTGATCGCCACGACGAAGATGAGGCGGCCGATGGAGAACCTGACGCCGGAGCAGGAGGAGGATCTTCTCCGTACGATGAGAGAGCTCAGGTATCAGGAGGTCCTGATCTGAGTATCCGGAGAGAACGGCGCTTCGGCAGCCGCTGATCTTACGGTGGAATCGATATTGTCTGAAAGGGCGGGTCTTCCCGGTCCGTCTTCGGCGCTGAAGTCACGGCGCTGCGGGACCGGGGCCCGTCCTTTTTTCTGTCGGGAAATCCGGCACCGTCATCGCGGGATGACGACAGGGCCCCGGCGCCGCGCCTTATACCAGCGCCGCGAGCTCCGGGAACACGCTGAGCCCGCGCTTCAGGATCCCGTTCATCGCCGCGATCGCGATGCCGTAGTTGGTGAACGGGATGCCCTGATCGACCGCGCACTTCATGCGGCAGACCACCTCGCGGCTGTTGAGCATGCAGGCCCCGCAGTGAATGACGAGGGCGTAGGGACTGAGGTCCTCCGGGAAGGAGTTCCCGCTGCTCGTCTCGAACTCAAGGTCCGCGCCGGTCGTCTTTCTCAGTAGGTTGGGGATCTTGACCGTGCCGATATCCTCGCACTGCCTGTGGTGCGTACATCCCTCCGAGATCAGGACCCGGTCGCCGTCCCTGAGCCCGCCGATCTTCGCGACGCCCCTGACGGCTTCTTCAAGAAAGCCCCTGTAATTCGCCATCAGGATTGAAAATGACGTGAGCGGTATATCCGCCGGCGTCTCCGCGGCCGCGAGGGCGAACACCTGGCTGTCGGTGATGACGACGGACGGCCTTCTCGCAAGCCCCGCCAGTGTTCCGCGAAGCTCCGTATCCCGCGTCACGATGGCCTGGGCCCCCCGGTCGAGAAGATCGCGGATGACCTGCTGCTGGGGGAGAATCAGGCGGCCCTTCGGAGCGGATTTGTCGATCGGGACGACGAGGACGGCAAAATCTCCGGCGCCGACCGATTCCGGGACAATCCGCGCCGCGTCCGCTTCCTGGGGGACGATCCGGCTGATCCGGTTCTTCAGCTCCTCGATACCGGTTTTCTCAAGCGCGCTCACGAAGACGCAGCGGTCCGCGCAGTCGCGGAGCGCGCCCGCAGGGCTGACGGAGTCCGGGACCAGGCCGGCGGATTCCGCGGAGGCGGCTCCGGATGCCTCGAGCAGGTCCGCCTTGTTCCGCGCGATGAGGTAGGGGATCTTCTTCTCATCGAAGAGACGGATCAGCTCAAGATCGCATTCCGTGAGCGGCCTCGTAGCATCGGTGACCAGGACGGCGGCATCCGTCCTGTTGAGGATCTGTTTTGTCCTGCGGACTCTCAGGTCCCCGAGACTTCCGGAGTCGTCGAAGCCCGGAGTGTCGATGATGACGACGGGGCCGAGCGGCAGGAGCTCCATGGCCTTGCGCACGGGGTCCGTCGTGGTGCCGCGGATCTCCGAGACGACGGAGAGCTCCTGTCCGGTGACGGCGTTGACGAGGCTGGACTTTCCGGCATTTCTGAGGCCGAAGAAACCTATGTGAAGCCGTTCGGACGACGGTGTTTCGTTCATGCTCATCGCAGTGCCTCCTCTGGAGAATAAAGGGTACGGCGGCCGCTTAACGGCGGTCCCGCCTGTCCCAATTCTGACATGAAGACCGGGATGTGTCAAACGGAACGGCTGAACGGGATGACCTGTAAATATGAGTGGCATTTTCGGAAATATATGTTATGATGTATAGACGAAGCTTGACCGGAAAGGGGCGGAAGGCGCCTGACCGCGAAAGCAGTGTGACCGGGGGTGAAGGCCTCCGGATGAAGGAACGGCCGCCGGAAGAGGAGCGGTTTTTCAGGCGGAAAAAAGAGACGAACGATTAACCTGAGATTGAAACCCCGGTTGAGATCGAAGATGCGTTGGAACGGAAATGACGGCGCGGCCCGGCAGGGCTGCCGTTTTTTGGCGCATTCTTCGGAATGGGCCTCTTTTTTATGAAAGGATACGGCATGAACAACAGGATCGCGATACTCGGCATCATCGTGGAAAAGCCCGAAGCGGGAAACCTTGTGCAGGAGCTGCTCCACAGCTGCGCGGCCCATATCGTCGGGCGGATGGGTATCCCCTACAGGGAGAAGGGTGTCAGCATCATCAGCGTAGCCCTCGACGCGCCCGCGGATGTGATCAACACGCTCGCCGGCAGGATCGGCAGTCTGGACGGCGTGAGCGCGAAGGCGATCTACGCGAAAAACTGAGGAGAAGCCATGAATCAGAATGCCTTGAAGATAGCAGTCTACGGAAAAGGCGGCATCGGAAAATCCACGATCTGTTCCGCCCTCTCCCTTGCGCTCGCGGAGAGAGGCCTTAAGGTGATGCAGATCGGCTGCGACCCGAAGGCGGATTCCACCATGTCCCTCCGCGCCGGCAGGCGGCTGCCGACGGTCCTCGCGACGATGAGGGAGCGGAAAGACGATTTCTCCCTCGAAGACGTGTGCCTTGAGGGGGCCGGCGGGGTGATCTGCGTCGAGGCTGGCGGCCCGCTTCCCGGACTCGGGTGTGCGGGACGGGGAATCATCACGGCGCTCGAGAAGCTGAAGGCAAAGGGCGTCTACGGGCGCTACAGCCCGGACGCCGTGATCTACGACGTGCTGGGCGACGTCGTCTGCGGCGGCTTCTCCATGCCGATGAGGAGCGGCTTCGCCGACAGGGTTTACATCGTCACCTCCGGTGAGAATATGTCGATCTACGCGGCGGCGAATATCGCCTCGGCGGTCAGGAATTTCGGGGAGCGCGGCTACGCGGCCCTCGGAGGTTTTATCCTGAACCGCAGAGATGTCGAAAATGAGAGAGAAAAAGTCCTGGCGCTCTGCGGGGATTTCGATTCGGAGATCACGGGGGAGCTCCCGCTCTCGGAGAAGATCCGGGAGGCAGAGGCCCGGGGGAAATCCTTCATGGAGCTCTTCCCTAAGAGCGAAGAGGCGGAATGCGTGAGAGCCCTCTCGCGGGCGATCTTCACGTGACGGGAAGGGCCTGAGGGGGCAGAGAAGAGCGCGGATGAGGGCGCGGAACCGGAGTCTTTATGAGCGCGGGGAAGACGGGACAGGCCGGACGGCACGGAGAACCAGATGCTGAGAAAGATCGGTGAAGAACTGAATACGGAAGGCGTGATGACGACTGCGGGGGAGGCGGCATTTCCGGCCCCGTTCCCGGAGGAGCTGGAGTTCAGCTCCCCGGCAAGGGGGACCTGGAACATCGTGCACACCGGCCTCCTGATTCCGGAGGCCCACGAGATCTTCGTGTGCGCGCGGGGCTGCCTGCGGGGCGTCGTCCTGACCGCCGCGGAGGCGAACGCCCTTCACCGGTATTCCGCGGTCCAGATCCGCGAGGAAAATGTCCTCGACGGCTCAATGGAACAGCTGATGGTCGGAGGCGTCGCCGACGTCCTGAGGAAGCTTCCCTACAGGCCGAGGGCGGTGCTGCTCTTTATCAGCTGTCAGCATTTTTTCCTGGCCTACGACCAGGAATATGTCTTCAGAACCCTGAGGGAGCGGTTCCCGGACATCCGCTTCGCCGACTGCTACATGATCCCGACGCTCCGGAAGAGCGGGATCACGCCGGACCAGAAGATGCGGATCCAGCTCTACAGCATGCTGGACCGGGTGGAGAAGGATCCCCGGAAAATCAACCTCATCGGCAGCAACATCGCGGTCAGCGGGAGCTGCGAATGGGTCCTCTGGCTGAGACGGCACGGGTTTGAGCTCAGGACGCTGCAGGCGTGCCGGACATTTGACGAGTACCTGGCGATGGGGGAGTCATTTCTGAATCTGTACTGCGAACCGCTCGCCCACATGGCGGCGCGGTCCCTCGAGGAGCGGCTCGGCCAGGAGGCCCTGTACCTGCCCTTCGTCTTCAATCCGGGGGAACTGGATGAGATTTACCGGGGGTTCGCCCGGCGTCTCGGTCTCCCGGAACCGGATTTCGGCGAGGAGAAGCGCAGGGCGGACGCGGCGATGCGGCGGGCGAAGGAGCTCATCGGCGACACCCCGGTGGCGGTGGACTACACCTTTACGTTCCGGATCCTGAGCTTTGTCAGGATGCTGCTCGCGTACGGCTTCAACGTGACGGACATCTACGCGGACAGCTTCAGCCCGGAGGAACGGGATGACTTTGAGAGGATCCGCCGGGACCGCCCGGGGATCCGGATCTGGGCGACCAACCGCCCGAAGATGCGGTTCGCGAAGCGGGAGAGCGGGGAGAAGGTGCTCGCGGTAGGACAGAAGGCCGCGTATTTCAAGGGTACCGGACATTTTGTAAATGTCGCCGAGAGCGGCGGATTCTACGGCTATGACGGCACGGAGCGGATCGCCGCCCTGATGGAAGAGGCCTTCATTGAGGAGAAGGACACGCGGGACCTCGTCCAGAGGAAAGGTTACGGGTGTCCGAGCTGCATATAGACGCGTCCGGACACACCGGGCGGAAGGAGAGCGCGGGATGAGGCAGGTGACAGGACTCACAAGTACATATTCCTCCGATGAATTCGGGATCTGTTCTGCGCTCTTCGAGCTCGGCGGCCTCGTTGTGATGCACGACGCGTCCGGCTGCAACTCCACCTACACGACGCACGACGAGCCGAGATGGTACGACATGGACAGCATGGTCTATATCTCGGCTGTCTCGGAGATCGAGGCCATCATGGGCGACGACGACAAGCTGATCCGGGATGTCGTCTCCGCGGCGCGGGAACTGAAACCCCGGTTCACGGCTCTCATCGGGGCCCCGATCCCCTACATGATCGGAACCGACCTCCCCGCCGTCGCGGGGATCGTGGAGGAGGAGACGGGGATCCCGTCGATCGGGTTTCCGGCGAACGGCATGGGCCTCTATACGAAGGGCATCTCGATGGCGCTCGCGGCGGTCACGGAGCGGTTCGCGCAAGGAGAGACGGGGAGGAGCAGGGAGCCGTCGATGAACGTCATCGGGCTCACACCGCTAGATTTCTCCCTCAACGGGACCGCGGAGTCGATCTGGAGATGGGCGGAGGCGCTGGGATTCCGAAGGGGCGCCTGCATGGCGATGGGAAGCAGCCTCGACGAGATCTCCCGGGCCGGGGAGGCGCACGTGAACCTCGTGGTCTCCTACGGAGGCCTGGAGGCGGCGAGGATCCTCGAGAGGAGGTACGGCACGCCCTGGATCGCCGGCGTCCCGTTCGGAAAGGCCTTCGCGGAGCGGCTCGGGCAGCTCGTTCTCGAGGCGGCCGGGACCGGGGGCAGGGAGATGGCGGCATACCGCAGTGTGCCGCGCGCCGGGGCTGCGGGGCGGGATCCCGCGCCGAACCCGGCCCGGGACGCGGCACGGGGGAAGGAATCCCCGCTCCTCGTGGTCGGGGAGAGCGTGTACAGCGCCTCCTTCGCGGCAGCGGTCGAGCTCGAGCTGAATATCCCGACAAGGGTGCTCTGCCCGGTGGATACCGAGGATGTTCTGCTCAGGGAGGGGGACCGAAGGACGCCCGAGGAGGACGACCTCATCGAGGCGTTCCGCGGGGCGGAGCGCGTGGCCGCGGACCCGCTGTTCCGGCAGCTTGTACCGGAGACCGCGGAGTTCTTCGACCTGCCCCACGAGGCATTTTCCGGGAGGATCTACGACAGGGTCAACCGGAACATGGTGGATGTGCCGCTCGACGGATTTATTTTCGGGGGAACAAAGGCGCCGCGCGGGAAGGGACCGCGCGGCTGAAGGAGTACATGCGAAGATGCTGAAACTTGCGATATACGGAAAAGGCGGCATAGGAAAATCAACGACGACGGGCAATCTCGCCGCGGCGTTCGCCGTGCTCGGGAAGCGCGTGATCCAGATCGGCTGCGACCCCAAGGCGGACTCCACGATCAACCTGCTCGGCGGGACGCCGGCGGTCTCCGTGATGGACTACATGCGGGAGCACGACGAGGAGCCGGAGCGGCTCGACGAGATCGCGAAGGAGGGCTTCGGCGGCGTGCTCTGCATCGAGACGGGCGGCCCCACGCCGGGCCTCGGCTGCGCGGGGAGAGGCATCATCACCACGTTCAGCCTGCTCGAGGACCTTGAGCTCTTCGAGACGAGGGATCCGGACGTGGTGCTCTACGACGTGCTCGGGGACGTCGTCTGCGGCGGCTTCGCCGCCCCGATCCGCGAGGGTTACGCCGAGGATATCCTGATCGTCACCTCGGGCGAGAAGATGGCGCTCTACGCCGCGAACAATATCTGCCAGGCGGTGAAAAACTTCGAGGACAGAGGGTACGCGTCGGTGAAGGGAATCATTTTAAACCGCCGGAACGTGGAAAATGAGCGGGAGAAGGTCGAGGCGTTCGCCGCGGAGCGGGGGCTCCCGATCCTCGCGGACATACCGCGGAGCGACGACATCATCCGGTTCGAGGACGAGGGGAAGACCGTCATAGAGGGCGGGCCCGACCTGCCGGTCAGCAGAATCTACCTGAACCTGGCGAGGCGGCTGCTCGCGGACGAAGAGGGACAGAAAGGACAGGACACATAAACAAGATGGGAAATGACGCCTACTACATCACGGCCGGCGAACTCGCGGCGGCGGGCAGCGGACAGATCCCGGACGAACTCCGGTCCGCCCGGCACCTGATCTACAGCTCCCCGGCGACGCTCGCCTTCAACTCCCCCGGGGCCCAGGGCTTCGGCGTGAAGAGGGCGGGGCTCGCCGTCCCCGGCTCGGTGATGCTGCTCGTCTCCCCCGGGTGCTGCGGCCGGAATACGACACTGCTGACGGAGAGACGGGAATACGACGGGAGATTCTTCTTCCTGCTCATGGATGAGACGGACATCGTCACCGGCCGCCACCTCCGGAAGATTCCGGACGCGGTCCGGGAGGTTGTCGCGGCCTGCGCGGAGCGGCCGACCTCGGTGATGATCTGCATCACCTGCGTCGACGCGCTGCTCGGCACGGATATGGACAGGGTCTGCAGGAAGGCCTCCGAGGCGGCGGGGGTCCCGGTGCTCCCCTGCTACATGTACGCCCTGACCCGCGAGGGCAGGATCCCGCCGATGGCGGCGGTGAGGAAGACGGTCTACCAGCTCCTCGAAAAGAGGAAGAAGAGGGCGTCGAGCGTCAATATCCTGGGGTCGTTTACCCCCTATGACGACGACTCCGAGCTGTACGGCATTCTCCGGGGGATCGGCATCAGGAAGATCCGGGAGATCTCGAGATGCGAAGATTTTGAGTCCTATCTGGAGATGGCGGAGGCCAACTTCAACCTCGTCCTCAACCCGGAGTCGCGCGTGGCCGCGGCGGATCTTGAGAAGAGGCTCGGCATTCCGTTCATCGAGATGACGAGGGTCTACCAGATCGACAAGATCCACCGCCAGTATGAGCTGTTCGGCGCCGCGCTCGGCGTGATGGTCGACGACTCGGCCTGGATGGCGGAGGCGGAAGCCGCGGTCGCGGATTTCAGGGAGAGGTATCCGGACGCGGCATTCTCGGTCGGAGAGTGGCTGAACGCCGATCCGTTCGAGCTCTCGCTCGCCCTCCTCCGGTACGGGTTCCGCGTCAATGAGATCTTCGGGACGGTGACGGACGTGAACCGGATCTACATCCGGAGGATTGCGGAGATCAGCCCGGAGACGAGGATCTACACGAATCTCTCGCCGACCATGCTCTTCTACGACTGCGCGGGCGGGGAGGACGTCATCACGCTCGGCAAAGACGCGGGCTATTATCATCCGGACGGCGTGAACGTCCCCTGGAACGACGAGCAGCAGCCGTTCGGCTACCGCGGACTCACCCGCCTCTTTGAGAGGCTTGCGGAGGCAGCCGGGAAAGCGGAGGGCATATCATGAGAGGACTGATCAGATACCTGTCCCCGTTCGCGCCCGACCAGTCGGGCGCCTCCGGGGTGTTCTACGATCTCGGCGGCCTGATCGTCATCTGCGACGCGGGCGGCTGCACCGGCAACATCTGCGGCTTTGACGAGCCGAGATGGTTTTCCCGCAGGAGCGGCATCATGAGCGCGGGGCTCCGCGACATGGACGCCATCCTCGGGCGGGACGACCAGCTTGTGGAGAAGCTGAAGTCAGCCGTCACACGCCTCGGCGCGCCATTCGCGGTTCTCATCGGGACGCCTGTTCCGGCGGTGATCGGGACGGATTTCCGGGCACTCGGGAAGATGGCCGGGAAGCGCTGCGGAATCCCGGTCCTGACGGTCTCCTGCAAGGGGACCGGCCTCTACGACGAGGGCGAGGAGGAGGCGTATCTCAGTTTGATGGAGGCATTTGCCGGCGGGAGCGGCGGCGGGGATGATGCCGGGGATGCCGCTCCCCTGAAAGGACTCGTCGGCGTCATCGGCGCGACGCCGCTCAGCACGGACACCGCGATGCCGCCCGAGCGGCTCTCCTCGGCGCTCGGGACGGACCGCCTCCTCTGCTACGGGGCGGCCGGGGGCCTCTCCGCCGTGCGAAGGGCTCCCCGCGCCGAGAAGAACCTTGTGATCTCGCCCTCGGGGATCCGCGCCGCGGAGTACCTGAGGGAACGCTTCGGGACCCCTTACGAGGCCGCATATCCGCTGGTCCCGCGCCCGGTCATCGAGACGTATCCGGAGCTTCGGGGGAAGAGAGTCCTCGTCGTCCACCAGCAGTTCGCCGCCAACGCGGTGAGGGAGGGCCTTGCCGGCGCGGGGTGCGAGGACGTGACGTGCGCGACATTTTTTATGATGAAAGAGGAGTACGCGAAGCCCGGAGACGCACGCTTCTCCACCGAGGAGAGTTTCACCCGCTTCGTGGAGGGGGGAGGATTTGACGCCGTCATCGGCGACCGCTTCCTGAGCCGCGCCGTCCGGGGATTCCGGGGGAGGTGGATTCACATGCCTGAGTTCGCGGTGTCGGGAGAGTGCGCCGACGTCGGGGAAACCGGGGAGGGCCCTGAAAGGAAGTCCGGAACATGACGGATCAGACGCTTAAGATTCCCACAAATCACATAAGGATGTACGGGATCGTGCAGGGCGTCGGCTTTCGCCCGTTCGTGAGCCGCGCCGCGATGAGATGCGGCATCCGCGGGAGCGTCGCCAACCGGGGCTCCTACGTCGAGATCTTCGCGCAGGGGGACGCGGAGGCGATGGGGAGGTTCCTGGACATCCTGAAAAATGATCCCCCCGAACGCTCCGTCGTCCTCAAGATTGACGTCTCGGAGTGCGGGGCAGCCGCGTTCGATGCATTTGACATCATCGAGAGCGAAAAGGAGACAGGCGATATCTTCGTGTCCCCCGACATCGCGACCTGCCCGAAGTGCAGGGAGGAGCTCTACAGCCCGGGAAACCGGCGGTACATGCATCCGTTCATCAACTGCACGGCCTGCGGGCCGAGGCTCACGATCCTCGACTCCATGCCCTACGACCGGGTCAGGACCAGCATGGGGGAATTCCCGATGTGCCCGGAGTGCGCGCGGGAGTACACGGATCCGGCGACTCGGAGGTACGACGCCCAGCCGGTGTGCTGCCCGGACTGTGGCCCGGAGGTGTACCTGGCCGGAAGGAGGGAGCGCGGCCGGGAGGCAATCACGGCGGCGAGGCGCGCGATCATGGAGGGAAAGATCGTCGCGGTCAAGGGTATCGGCGGCTTCCATCTCTGCTGCGACGCGTCGCGCGGGGAGGCTGTCGGGAGGCTGAGGGAGCTCAAGAGACGGCCGGCGAAGCCGTTCGCGGTCATGATGAGGGACCTCGGCGCGGTCCGCAGGGAGTGCGTGATCGGGCCGGAGATGGAGGCGGAACTGGACAACCACCAGAAGCCGATCATCCTGCTCCCGAAGAGGGCGGGCGGGCGAATTGCGGACGCCGTCGCGCCCGACAATCCGAACGTCGGCGTGATGCTGCCGTACGCGCCGGTGCAGATGCTTCTGTTCGACTACGACGACGGCCTTGAGATGACGACGGACATGTTTGTGATGACGAGCGGAAACATCTCGGGCGCGCCGATCTGCCGCACCGACGACGAGGCGGTCCGCGAGATCAGCTCCTTCTGCGATCTGATCCTTACGCACAACCGGAAGATCCGCCTGAGGGCCGACGACTCGGTCATGGACTTCTACCGGGGAAAGCCCTATATGATCCGCCGCTCGAGGGGCTACGCGCCGCTCCCGTTCATGACGGCGCGGGAATACGCGCACTGCGTGCTGGCGGTCGGGGGGGAGCTGAAAAACACCTTCTGCATCGGGAAAAACCAGCTCTTCTACCCGTCCCCCTACGTCGGGGACATGGAGGACATCCGGACCGTCGAGGTCCTTAGGGAGTCCATCCGCCGCATGTCGGAACTTCTGGAGGCGGACATCGAAGCGGTGGCGTGCGACCTGCATCCGAAGTATAATACGACTGTCGTGGCAGAGGAACTCTGTCTCCCGGTCTTCCGTGTACAGCATCACTACGCGCACATCCTGTCCTGCATGGCCGAGAATGACGCCGACGGTCCCGTGATCGGCGTCTCGTTCGACGGGACCGGATACGGGACGGACGGGACGATCTGGGGCGGGGAGATCATGATCGCGGACCGGGCCGGCTTCACGAGGGAGGCGAGCATCCGCCCGTTCCCCCAGGCCGGAGGAGACGCCTCGGCCCGGGAGGGATGGAGAATCGCGGCCTCCATGATCAACAGTCTCTGCCCGGAGGAGGAAGCCGCGGACATCGCGGAGCGCCTGTCCATATGCGACGGGAGGGAGGCGCGGATCATCCGGAAGATGTGCGAAAAGCGCATAAACTGCGTCACCTCGACGAGCGCGGGACGGCTCTTCGACGCGGTCAGCGCGGTGCTCGGCATACGCAGGAGCTCGACGTTCGAGGGCGAGGCCTCGATCGCGCTCGAGTTCCGCGCGGAGGAATGGGAGGCGGAGGCGAAACCCGGACTCACGGGCGGGGTGTTCGCGGATGTTCCCCGTGAACCCGAACCGGGGGAGGGGGACGGCCGCCTGATCCTTCCGACGGACCGGCTCTTCGACCGGATCCTGAGGGCCCGCCTCGCCGGCGGCGGCGCTGGAGAACTCGCGTATCTCTTTCACTTTGAGCTCGCGCGGCAGATCGCCAGCGCCGTCGGGCGGATCTCGGATCGAAGCGGGATCCGGGTATGCGCTCTTTCCGGAGGCGTCTTCCAGAACAGGCTGCTTCTCCGGCTGTGCGACGGCATGCTGAGGAAGGCTGGATTCGAGGTGCTCCTTCACAGCCTCGTCCCCCCGAACGACGGAGGGATCGCGCTCGGCCAGGCGCTGGCGCTGACGGAGGCGATGGAGAGGGGGACGTTTCCGCCGTCGTAAGGGCATGGAGATACAGAGAGCGGCGGACAGGTAACGGGACGCGGAGAACGGAAATACAGGCTTTGAAACAGGAAAAAGATCAGTAAGAGACGGAGGAATAAGTTATGTGTGTAGGGCTTGCGGCAAAAGTCGTCGGAATCAGGAACGGGACCGCGCTTGTGGACGCTAACGGGGCGAAGCGGGAGGTCTCCGCGCAGCTTCTCGAGGACCTTGAGCCCGGCGACTACGTGATGGTGCACGCGGGCGTCGCGATCGCGAAGATCACGGACGACGACGGGGATGAGACGGACGCGCTCATGGAGATGCTCTGATAATAATGACAGCCATGGCCGCCGACGCGGCCGTGTTGAAAGCGGGACGGATAATGACAGATATCATGGAAAAGAGAGAGCCGGCGAGAAAGTCGGCGCGGGAGATCATTGAGAGCTACGACGGCCCGAAGCTCCGGATCATGGAGGTCTGCGGGACACACACTCACGAGATCTTCCGGCTGGGCATCCGGTCCCTTCTTCCCGATACGATCGAGCTGGTCTCAGGCCCGGGATGCCCGGTCTGCGTGACGCCGGTCGGCTTTGTGGACGAGGCGGTGATGCTCGCGCTTGAGAAGGGGGCGGTGGTCTGCACGTTCGGCGACCTGATCCGTGTCCCGGGGACGAAGATGTCACTGGCGGGGGCGCGCGCCGAGGGCGCGAGGATCCGCATCGTGTACGCGCCGGACGACGCGGTGGAGTACGCCGCCGCGCATCCTGAGGAGCAGGTGGTCTTCCTGGCAGTCGGATTCGAGACGACGACCCCGGCCGCCGCGCTGGCCGTCAGGAGGGCGCGGGACGAGAAGATCGAAAACTTCTCGATCCTCACCGCGAACAAGACGATGCCGAACGCGTATCTCGCGCTCAGGGGAAGCGCCGACGCCTTCCTCTATCCTGGCCACGTGAACGCGATCACGGGGGAGACGGAGTGCAGAAGGCTTGCGGAGGAGAGCGGCATCTCCGGCGTCATCGCCGGTTTCACCGCGAAAGAGCTCCTCACCGCGCTGGCCGTGATTATAGAGAAGTCGAAGACCGGGGAGCCGTTTTTCGTGAACTGCTACCCGAGGGTCGTGCGCCCGGAGGGCAACCCCGCCGGGCTCAGCCTGATCCGCGAGGTGATGGAGCCCTGCGACTCCGAGTGGAGGGGGCTCGGCATCATCCCGATGTCCGGCCTGAGGCTCAGGGAGGAGTACCGCGGGTATGACGCCCGGGTCAGGTTCGCGCTGCCGAAGATCGAGGGACGCCCCAATCCCGCGTGCCGCTGCGGGGAGGTTCTTCAGGGGAAATGCCGCCCCTCCGATTGCCGCGTATTCGGAAAGGGGTGTACGCCCGAGCATCCGGTCGGCGCGTGTATGGTGTCGAGCGAGGGCGCCTGCGCGGCCTATTACCAGTACGGCGCGAAGTGAACGGCGGCCGGGAGGAGGGTATCCGAACCGGGCAGCCATTTTTGAGAAATCGACAGTTATGAAGGAGTGTGGGACTTAAATGGACAGAAGAGTAACCCTGGCGCACGGCGCGGGAGGAAAGCAGACCGGAGAGCTGATCCGCGAGGTTTTCAGGAAGCATTTTTCCAATCCGGAATTTACCGCGGACGACGCGGCCGTCCTCGATCTCGGGACGGGCAGGATCGCGATGACGACGGACGGTTTCATCGTCTCCCCGTACAGGTTTCCTGGCGGCAACATCGGAAAGCTCAGCATCTGCGGGACCGTCAACGACCTGGCGTGCATGGGCGCGAAGCCGATGTACATGACCTGCTCGTTCGTCATCGAGGAGGGATTCCCGATGGACGAGCTGGAGGAGATCGCCGCGGCGATGGAGAAGACCGCCGCGGAGGCGGGCGTGCGGATCGTGGCGGGCGACACGAAGGTCGCCGGAAAGGGGCAGGTTGACCATGTCTTTATCACGACGACCGGCATCGGGGCGCTGACGGAGGGCGTGTCCCTGTCGGGCGCGAAAGCCCGCCCGGGCGACGCGGTCATCGTGACCGGCGATGTCGGCCGGCACGGCTGCACGATTCTCCTCGCCAGGGAGGAGCTGGGAATCGACGCCGACGTGAAGAGCGACTGTGCGCCGCTCTCCGGGCTCGTGGAATCCGTGCTGAGGGCGACGAAAGACATACACGTGATCAGGGACGCGACGCGGGGCGGCGTCGGCACCGTCCTCTACGAGATCGCGGAACAGAGCGGCGTCGGCGTGCGCGTCGACCAGGCTGCGGTGCCCGTGGACGGGGCTGTCGGCGGCGTGTGCGGCATGCTGGGACTCGACCCGCTCTATCTCGCCAACGAGGGGACCATGGTCGTCGTCGCGCCGAAGGAGCGCGCGGAGAGCGTGCTCGAAGCGCTTCACTCCCACCCGTACGGTGAGAAGGCCGCCCTCATCGGCGAGATCACCGGGGACAACGCGGGCAAAGTCATCGTCACGACCGAGATCGGCACGGAGACCCTTCTTCCCCAGCCGGGGGGAGAACTGCTGCCGAGGATCTGCTGAGGCGGACGGCCGCCTCACAAGCGGGGTTTTGAATGAACGTGAATCTTTCAGAGAAAATCATATTAAGGCTCGCCGAAGAAGGGGACCTTCCCGATTCTGAACTTCTCGCGCTGATCGGGAGCGGGGAGTTCGACGGCCTGCTGTTCCGCCTCGCCGACCTGAAGCGCCGCGAGCGCTACGGGGACGAGGTCTTCGTCAGGGGTCTCATCGAATTCTCCAATTACTGCAGAAATGACTGCTACTACTGCGGAATCCGCCGGAGCAACGGCAGCGCGGAGCGCTACCGCCTGACGAAGGAAGAGATCATGGAGTGCGCCGCCTCGGGGTACGGGCTCGGCTACAGGACATTTGTGCTTCAGAGCGGCGAGGATCCGTATTATACTGATGACAGGATCTGTGAGATCGTGGCCGCGCTCCGCGCCGCCCACCCGGACTGCGCGATCACGCTGTCGATCGGGGAGAAGCCTAAGGAGAGCTACAGGGCTTATTTCGAGGCCGGGGCGAACCGCTACCTGCTCCGCCACGAGACCGCGGACAGCGGCCACTACGGGAAACTTCACCCGGCATCCATGAGCCCTGACAACAGGAAGCGCTGTCTCTTCGACCTGAAGGAGATCGGCTACCAGGTCGGCGCGGGTTTCATGGTCGGGACGCCCGGCCAGACAGCGGAGAACCTCGTCAGCGACTTCCGGTTTATGCAGGAACTCAGGCCGGACATGATCGGGATCGGCCCGTTCATGACGCACAGCCAGACGCCGTTTGCCGGCTGCCCGAACGGGAGCTTTCCCCTCACGCTGCGGCTGCTCGCGGTCACGAGGCTGATGTTCCCGTACGCCCTGATCCCGGCGACGACCGCGCTCGGGACGATTCATCCGCTGGGAAGGGAGCAGGGGCTTAAGGCGGGCTGCAACGTCGTGATGCCGAATCTCTCGCCGGTGAGGTTCAGGAAGAAGTACGAGCTCTACGACAACAAGATCTGCACGGGAGAGGAGTCGGCCGAGTGCCGCTCCTGCCTGGAGGCCCGCGTCGCGGCCGCCGGCTACAGGGTGGTGACGGACGTCGGGGACGTGAGGCGGGATCCCGGAGCCGCCGGGAGATAAGCGGGATCCGCTTAAGCGGATGCCAGGACAGGACCCGCGCCGGCTGACGGGACCAGCCCTGTCGTGAATACACCGATGAAGGAGGAAGAGGCATGCCGGATGCGAGAATCATCTCCGCGGGATACGTCTCGCTCGATTTTACACCGAAATTTCCCGATACCGGAAACAGCAGGGGAATCGGAATTTTCCGCCCCGGAAAACTCATCGAGGTGGGCGCGGCGACGGTCGCGCCCGGCGGAAGCGTCACCAATACCGGGCTTGCGCTCGTGCGCCTCGGTGCCGACGCCGTCCTCATGGCGAGGATCGGAAATGACGAGTTCGGCACCATACTCATGGACAAGTACCGCCGCTGGGGCGCGGAACCCGCCTTCCAGGTCGCCGACGGCGAGGAGACCAGCTACACGGTGGTGCTCACCCCGCCCGGATGCGACCGCATCTTTCTCTCCGATCCCGGGGCGAACGGCACGGTGACCGCGGACGATTTCCCGATGGAGACGATCCGGACCGCCCAGTACTTCCACTTCGGCTATCCGACGCTGATGAGGCAGTTCTACATAAACGGCGGAGAGGAGACCGTCAGGCTGTTCAGGAAGGTCAAGGAGGCGGGGCTCGTGACCTCGCTGGACCTCACGGTCATCGACCCGGATTCCCCCGCCGGCCAGGAGGACTGGAAGGGCATTCTCGGGAGGGTCCTTCCCTATGTGGACCTCTTCGCTCCGAGCTTCGAGGAGGTCTGCGCGATCCTTATGCCGGAGAAATACGCGGAACTGCTGAAGAAGGCCGACGGGGACGACGTGTGCCTGCACCTGAGCCTGTCAAACGACGTCAGGCCGCTCGCGGAGGAAGTGCTCTCCCTCGGCTGCCGCGCCGTGCTCCTCAAGTGCGGGGCAGCGGGCATAGGCATCTGGACGAGGAGCCAGCGGGAAATGGATTCCATCGGGGGCGCCTTTCCCTCCGCGGGCTGGGGGGACCTGTCGATCTTCGCCGAGAGCTTCGTGCCCGACCGCGTCGCGTCGGGAACCGGGGCAGGGGACAACGCAATCGCCGCGTTCCTCTTCAGCATGTCGAGGGGGATGACGCCGGAGCAGTGCCTCGATAACGCCGCGGGGGCGGGCGCCCTGAACATCACGGAATACGATTCCTTAAGCGGCCTCATCCCGATCGACGACCTCATGGAGAGGATCGCCGGGGGCTGGGAGAGACAGCATGTCATCGCGGAATGAGGGACCGCCCAATCCGGGGGACGGAACCTTCCCGGAGAGGGATCGTCACTTGATGCGGAGCCGGAGAAGGATGTAAAATAACAGCAGAAAGCCGGAACCGCGCGCGGTGCGCGGCCCGATTCAGGAAGGGAGTCATTATATGCTTGTCAGTCTGAAATCAATTCTCGATATCGCCGAGTCAAGAGGCATCGCGATCGGCGCGTTCAACGTCACGACGCTCGAGGGAATCCGGTCGCTCGTCGAAGCCGCGGAGGAGCTGGACCAGCCGGTCATCATGCAGTTCGCGAATTCCGCGCACAGGGAGCTGATCTCACTCGAGATGATCGGTCCCATTATGATGTACTTCGCGGAGGACGCAAAAGTGCCGGTCTGCGTGCACCTCGACCACGGCGAGACGTTCGACGAGGTCCGGAGGGCGCTCGACCTCGGGTTCACCGGCGTCATGTACGACGGGTCCATGCTTCCGTTTGAGCAGAATGCCGCCAATTCACGGGTGGTCGTCGAGATGGCGGAGAAGTGCGGGGCTTCCGTCGAGGCGGAGATCGGGGCGATGGGCCGCGAGGAATTCGCCTCCGTCGGCGACAGCGGCCACGAGGCCGTCGAGGCCGTCTACACGGATCCCGACCAGGCCGCGAAGTTCGTGAGGGAGACCGGGGTCGACTGCCTCGCCTGCTCGTTCGGCACCGTGCACGGAATCTACATGAGTGAGCCGCATCTCGACATCCCGCGCGTCGGCGAGATCCACAGGAAAGCCGGAGTCCCGGTCGTCATGCACGGGGGATCCGGCGTGAGCGACGACGACTACAGGGCTGTTATCGCCGAGGGCGTCCGCAAGATCAACTACTACACGTATTCGGCCAAGTTCGCCGGAGACTTCGTCCGCGAAAAGATCGCCGCGGCGAAGGGCAACATCTACTTCCACGACATCGCCGCCTGGGGTGCGGAGTCGATGAAGGATACCTATCAGAAGGCGATCCGGGTGTTCTCGGGGCTGCAGTGACGGAAAGCGGCGGGAGACATCCCCGGCCTGCGGCCCGCACTCCCCGCTGACCGGGACAGGCCGATCGGAATCAACGGACAAAAAAAGCCCGGGGCGGTTTGATATGCCGCCCCGGGCTTTTCCCGTGCCGGTCAGATACCGGTCAGAAGACGTATTTCCTGAGCCGCTCGAACGCCTCCTCCACGTAGAGCGTCGGGAGCGCGAGATTGATCCTCAGGCTGTACTTCCCGTGGAACATCCTGCCGTCCTGAAGCGCGACGCCCTTGTCCCAGCAGGCGGTTTCGAGGTCATCCATGCTCTTTCCGTGCGCGCGGCACCAACCCTCGCAGTCCGGGAAGATCATGTAGGTGCCCTCCGGCCTGCGGAGCGTGACGCCCTCGAAGTCCTCGATGTACCCGGCGGCGAGGCGGACATTTTTCTCAATGACCGCGCACATCTCGTCTGTCCACTTCATCCCCTCGTCCGTGTAAGCCCCGGTCAGCGCGTACATGGAGAGGACGTTCATGTTGTTGTAGTGGGACAGGGAGGCCTCCTTCTTCACCCGGTCGCCGAGGCGGCGGTTGTAGATGACGCGGTAGCTCCCGACGAGTCCCGCGAGATTGAAGGTCTTCGACGGGGCGTAGAGCGCGACCGTGTTGTCGCGGAGGTAGTCCGTCGCGGACTGGGTCGGGATGTGCCGGTGCCCCTCAAGGATGATGTCCGACCAGATCTCGTCGGATATGACCGAGACCTCGTATTTTTCGCAGAGCTCCGACAGCATAAGGAGCTCCTGCTCCTCCCAGACCCTCCCGCAGGGGTTGTGCGGCGAGCAGAAGATCATCGCGTGAATGTCGTTCTCGCGGATCTTTTTCTCCATGTCGTCGAAGTCCATCCGGAGGACGTTCCGGCCGTCGGGAATGAGCTCGCTGTGGACGATATGATAGCCGCTGTTCGCGAGCGATCCGGTGAACCCGATGTAGGTCGGGCTGTGGACGAGCACGTTGTCGCCCCTCGAGCAGAGCACGCCGAGCGCGCTGATGACGCCGCCGAGGACGCCGTTCTCGTAGCCTATGTGCTCGGGCCGGAGCCCCTCGACGCCGTTCCGGACCTTCTGCCAGCGGATGATGCTGCCGTAATATTCTTTCCTCGGATTAAAATAGCCAAACGCCGGGTGGTTCACCCTGCCGATGATGCTCTCCCCGATCCCGGGAAAGCCGACGAAGTTCATGTCGGCGACCCACATGGGGATGAGGGAGAAGCCGTCCTTCGGCGGCTTCGGGGCCTGCGGGCTCAGGCCGATCGAGTCGATGGCGCTCGCGTCTTTGCCCGCGCGGTCGGGCTTTGTCGTGAAATCGTACTGCATGGTCAGAGTCTCCCTTGCGATGAGTTTTCGGCGCAGGCGGCGGATTTCGCGCGGCCTCCTGTGAGGCCGGGAATGACGCCTGCGGAACCGTCTACCAGTATATAACAAGAATCCCGCGCGGGCAAACAGCGAAAGCTCCGGAGAAAAGGATCCGCCGGCGGGGATTCACGGCTTGACAGATCAGGAGCCGTTGTCATAATAAAAAAATAGCGGACAACTGTTGCGGGAGATAAATCTGATGACACTGAAGGACTTAAAGATCGGAGAGCGTGCGCGGATCGACGAGGTAGGAGGAGAGGGCGCGCTGAGGCAGCATTTTCTTGACATGGGGGTGATTCCCGGCGCTGAGGCGGAACTCGTGAGGTTCGCGCCGATGGGGGATCCCATGGAGCTGCGCATACATGGCTATGAGCTGACACTCCGTCTGGAAGACGCCGGCCACATCGCGGTCACGCCTCTTGCGGTCGGGGGGGAGGCCTCAGCCCCCGAGCGAAAGAAGAAAAAGACGATGCACCCGGCCCTGGGCGAGCCCGGGATCCACCACGAGAAGGGCAGCGGAGACCCCCTGCCGGACGACCACATCCTTACGTTCGCGCTGGTCGGAAACCAGAACAGCGGCAAGACGACCCTGTTCAACCAGCTGACCGGGGCGAACCAGCATGTCGGGAATTTCCCAGGCGTCACGGTGGACCGCAAGGACGGCGTGATCAGGGGCCACGCGAATACGAGGATCACCGACCTGCCGGGAATCTATTCGATGTCGCCCTATTCCAGCGAGGAGCTCGTCTCGAGGGACTTTGTCCTGAAGATGAAGCCCGACGCGGTGATCGACATCGTGGACGCGACGAATATCGAGAGGAATCTGTATCTGACGGTCCAGCTGCTTGAGATGGACAGGCCTATGGTCGTCGCCCTCAACATGATGGACGAGCTGACCGGGAACGGCGGCGGGATCGACGTGAACATGATGGAGGAGATGCTCGGGGTCCCTGTGGTCCCGATCTCGGCGGTGAAGAGAGAGGGCGTGGACGAGCTTGTCATGCACGCGCTTCACATCGCGAAATATCAGGAGAAACCCGTGAAGCAGGACTACTGCTCCGCGGAGGACCACGGGGGAGCGGTGCACCGGTGCCTCCACGCCGTGGGAAGCCTGATCGAGGACCACGCCGAAAGTTCCGGTATACCCCTCCGCTTTGCGGCCAGCAAGGCGATCGAGGGCGACCGGCTGATCCTGGAGCAGCTGCAGCTCGACACGAATGAGCTGGAGACGCTGGAACACATCACATCCCAGATGGAGAAGGAACGCGGCCTTGACCGCAGCGCGTCCATCGCGGACATGCGCTTCGCCTTCATCGAGAGGGTCTGCGCCGCGTGCGTCAGGAGGCCGCGCGAGAGCAGGGAGCACCTGCGGTCCCAGAGGCTCGACCGGATCCTGACGGGGAAATGGTCCGCGATCCCCATCTTCATCGCGATCATGACGCTTGTGTTCTTCCTCACGTTCAACCTGGTCGGACCCTGGCTGCAGGGCCTCTTTGAGCTGGGGATCGGCGCGCTGACCGGAGCCGTCGACAGGGCGCTGACAGCGGGAAATGTCAACACGGTGATCCACAGCCTCATCATCGGCGGAATCTTTGAGGGCGTGGGCAGCGTGCTCAGTTTCCTGCCCATCGTCGTTGTCATGTTCTTCTTCCTCTCCCTCATGGAGGACAGCGGATATGTCGCGAGGGTGGCATTTTTCATGGATAAGCTGCTCAGGAAGATCGGCCTGTCGGGGCGCAGCATCGTGCCCCTTCTGATCGGATTCGGGTGCTCTGTCCCCGCCGTCATGTCGACGAGGACGCTCCCCAGCGAGCGGGACCGCCGGATGACGATCCTTCTGACGCCGTTTATGAGCTGCACCGCGAAGATTCCGATCTACGCGTTCTTCGTCAACACATTTTTCCCGGGAAAGGGCGGGCTGATCATGACCGCGCTCTACGTCCTCGGAATCCTGACGGGAATCGCGGTCGCTTTCCTGTACAGGGGGACCCTGTTCAGGGGGGAGGCGGTCCCGTTCGTCATGGAGCTGCCGAACTACCGTCTGCCGGGGCTTCGGACCACAATGCAGCTGATGTGGGAGAAGGCGAGGGATTTCCTGCAGAGGGCGTTCTCGATCATCCTCATCGCCACGATCGTGGTCTGGTTCCTGCAGAGCTTTGACCTCCGGCTGAACCTAGTGACGGAATCCCAGGACAGCATCATCGCGGCCTTCTCGGGCGTGCTGGTTCCGGTTTTCCGGCCGGTCGGGCTCGGGGACTGGCGCATCGTGACGTCCCTGGTCTCGGGCTTTCTGGCAAAGGAGAGCGTCGTCTCCGTCCTGGAGATGCTGTTCGGAACGACCGGGGGCGTCGCCGCCGCGCTGGCTCCCATCACCGCGGGCTGCCTGCTGGTATTCAGTCTGCTCTACACACCCTGTGTGGCCGCGATCGCGGCGATCCGCAGGGAGCTGGGCTTCCGATGGGCGGTCGGCGTCGTCGTCGGGCAGTGTGTGCTCGCGTGGATCATGACCCTGGTTTTCCGCCTGGTTTTCAGTCTTTTCTGAAGGGAGAGCTCAAGAGATGAATGTGTTTGACATTCTGCTCATCATCCTGATCGCAGCGGTTTTCTGCCTGGCGGTCCGCGCCTCCGTGAAGAGGCGGAAGAGCGGCGGCTGCGGCTGCGGGTGCGGGGGAAGCTGCGCCGGCTGCAGGGAGAACTGTGACAGCCGCGGGGAGGGCGGACGGCCAATTGAATAAACGTTCGAATCAGTCCCCGGATTGGGCATTCTGACTGATTACAGGTCATTTTGGGCGAAAAATTGTATATAATAACAGGTGTCTGAAACGGCGCCCTGGAGCGGATATCCGTCGGATATCCGCTTTTTTGACGGCCGGACTATGAATGTGCGGGGTGGATGCTTTGAGCGAAGCGATTGTCAGCCTTAAGAATGTTGAAAAATGGTTCGGAGACAACCACGTCGTCCGGAATATGAATCTGGATATCGCGGAGGGGGAGTTCCTGACGCTGCTCGGTCCCTCGGGCTGCGGGAAGACGACGACGCTCCGCATGATTGCGGGCTTTGAGGACGCGACGGAGGGCACGATCCTCGTGGAGGGCGAGCGCGTGGAGGACAAGGAGCCGTTCCAGAGAGACGTCAACACCGTCTTTCAGAACTACTCCCTCTTTCCGCACATGACGGTCTACGACAACGTCGCCTACGGGCCCTCCATCAGGAAGACGCCGAAGGCGGAGATCCGCGAGCGCGTGAAGGAGATGCTCGATATGGTGCAGATGTCCGGCTATGAGAAGAGGAAGCCGGATGAACTCTCGGGCGGCCAGAAGCAGCGCGTCGCGATCGCGAGGGCACTGATCAACCGCCCCAGGGTCCTCCTTCTCGACGAACCCCTCGGCGCGCTCGACCTGAAGCTCCGCAAGCAGATGCAGATCGAGCTGAAGCGCCTGCAGAAGAAGCTGGGGATCACGTTCGTCTACGTGACGCACGACCAGGAAGAGGCGATGACGATGTCTGACCGGATCGCGGTCATGAAGGACGGGGTCATCGAGCAGATCGGCCGGCCCGCGGAGATCTACCGGCGCCCGAAGACCCGCTTTGTGGCGGATTTCATCGGGGAGTCGAATATCTTCGAGGGCGTCGTGGAGCATGTCGGGGACAGGACGGGAGCTGACGGAAGCGCGTCCGGCGGGGCCCGGCTGCTCGGCATCCGGCTCGGCGCCGGCAGGGTCAGCGCCTGCGGGGAGGGCTTCTCCGCGGGGGACCGGGTCTATGTCTCCGTGCGTCCGGAATCGCTCTGCGTGTCCAGGGAGAAGGCGGAGGGATTCGATCTTCCCGCTTCCGTCACCGACACCGTCTACATGGGGACGCTGACGAAGATCCTCTTAAGGACGGCCGACGGGCAGGAGGTCAAGTACTCCCGCTTCGAGCAGGAGGAGGATCTCAGGGAATCCATGGGCGTGTACCTGTGCTGGCAGCCGGAGAAAGCGGTTGTGATCCCCGCTGAGGCGGAGAGGGGTGAGAGCCGATGAAGAAGAAGGACAGAAGCCGGCTCCCCATGCTGGCGCAGACCGGGCCCGTAAGCGTCTGGATGGTCCTTTTCGTGACGCTTCCGCTGCTCTTTATCATCTATATCAGTTTCATGTCGAGGGGGGAGTTCGGCGGCGTAGTCTATGAGTTCTCCACAGAGAGCTACAGGACGATCCTGGATCCGATGTACTTCACGGTCGTCGCCAAGAGCTTCCGGGTTGCGCTGACGACGACGCTGCTCTGCCTCCTGTTCGGGTACCCGCTCGCCTACTACATCGCCAAAAAGCCGCCGGAGAAGGCGTCGCGCCTCATCATGCTGCTGATGATCCCGTTCTGGACAAACGGCATGATGCGCCTCAACGCCTGGATGCTGTTCTTCCAGATGAATGGACCGGTCAACTATGTGCTGACCCATCTTCATATCGTCGAGAAGCCGGTCATGTTCCTCTACACGGACTGGCTGGTCAATATCGGTCTCTTCACGAATATGCTCCCGTTCGCGGTACTCCCGATGTACTCGTCGATCGAGAAGCTCCAGAAATCACTGCTTGAAGCCTCCTATGACCTCGGCGCGGACAGGAAGAAGACATTTTTCAGGGTGACGCTGCCGCTGACGTTTCCGGGAATTTTCTCCGCCATTATCCTGACGTTTATTCCCGCGCTCGGCACGTACACCGTCACCGATATGCTCGGCGGGGGCAAGGTCCTCTATATCGGCAATATCATCAAAAACCAGTTCGGGGCCATCCGGAACTGGCCGCTCGGCGCCGCGCTGTCGGTGCTGCTGCTTGTGATCACGGCGCTTCTCATCTTCCTGTACTCGAGATTCGCCGGCATTGAGGACCTGGAAGTGGTCTGACACGGGACGAAAGAGGTGACCGGATGGAAAAGACAGGCAGAAGGAAAAAGAAGGGGAGGGCGCTCTCCGTCCTTGCGGATCTCTACGCGATCGCGATGTACACGCTCTTCTACATCCCGGTCGCGGTGATGATCGCGTTCTCGTTCAATGACGCGAAGAGAAATTTCTCCTGGGAGGGGTTCACGACCAGGTGGTACGGGAAGCTGTTCTCATTTTCAAATACGACACTCTGGGACGCCCTGGTCTACTCGCTCGTGATCGCGGTGCTGGCGACCCTGATCAGCACCGTCGTCGGTGTTCTCGGCGGCATCGGCCTCAGGAAATTTGAGTTCAGGGCAAAGAAATTTATCAACATGATGATCTATGTCCCGATCATCGTCCCGGAGATCGTCCTCGCGGTCGCGATGCTGATCATCTTCATCACGATCGGGATCCGGATGGGAATGGGGACGATCCTGATCGGCCACTGCACGTTCTGCATCCCTTACGCGGTGGTGACGATCAAGGGCAGGATCTCGGGCGACAACGAGACGCTCGAGGAGGCGTCGATGGACCTGGGCGCGAACCGGGTGCAGACATTTTTCAGGGTGACGATTCCGAGCATCATGCCCGGCATCATGTCGGCTGCCTTCCTGTCGTTCACGCTCTCGATCGACGACGTCGTGATGTCGAACATGCTCGCCGGGGCGAGCCAGTCGACGCTGCCGGTCCTGATCCTGTCACTCAACAGGACCGGGCTCTCGGGCGACGTGAACGCCCTGACGACCGTGATGATCGCGGCGATGGTGGCGGGCCTGCTTCTGCACAGGCTGATCCGGAGAGCGGCGGCCGCAGGGAGAAAGCGCGCGGAGGACGGTGAGTCCGCGAAGGGATGAAGACGAGGTAACTGCGGCGGCGCCGGGGCGGAATCCGTACTCCCCGGGCGCCGGCGGGAACACAAGCGGCAAGATTTCACAGAATAAGGAGGGAATGCAATGAAAAAAGCACTGGCAACGGGTCTTGCGGTTCTCATGGGCCTTTCGGTCATGACGGCCGGAATGACGGTCACGGCGTCAGCCGACGACAGCGAGCTCAACATCTACATGTGGGGCGACTATATCTCGGAGGACCTGATCGCGGACTTCGAGGCGGTGAACGGCTGCAAGATCAACCTGAGCTATATGTCCGACAACGCGGACGCGGTCAACAAGCTGACGGCGGGCGCGGGCTCCGACTACGACCTGATCATGACCTGCGACGCCTACATGGAATCGCTGATCGCCGGCGGATATCTCGAGGAGATCGACACCTCGAAGATCCCGAACGCCGAGGCAAACCTGAACAAGTCCTACTGGACGGAGGACCTGCGCGGCTACTGCGTGCCCTATCTGATGAACTACATCTACGTCGTCTACAACAAGGACACCTGCCCGCTCGAGGAGATCACCTGCTACAACGACCTGATCAGGCCGGAACTGGCCGGACAGATCGGGTCCGTCGACGGGGCGAGGAACCTCTTCCCGATCGCGCTCGTCGCGCTCGGCTATGACCCGAACTCCAGGGACGAGGAGGAGATCAAGGAAGCCTATGAGTGGCTGACGAAGTACAACGCGAACGTGCTCGCCTACGGGAGCACGGAGCAGAACATGGTGAACGGGGCCATCTCCGTTATGTTCACCTACGACGGCAACACCGCCTGGGCGATGGACCAGATGGGCGAGGACAACCCGCTCGTGATCGCTCCGTTCACGGAAGATCCGGTCCAGCTCGGCATGGACCTCTATGTCATCCCGAAGGGAGCCCTTCATCAGGATCTCGCCTACAAGTTCCTCGACTATATCTGCGACGCGGACGTCATGGCCGCGAACCTCGTAGAATTCCCGTACTCCTGCCCGAATGACGCGGCGATCGAGGCGGCGAGCGACGACTACAAGAACAGCCCGGCGTTCGACTTCGGGTACAAGACCAACATCTTCTTCCAGGAAGACGTCGGCGACGCGCTTCCAATCTATGATCAGTACTATCAGATGCTGAAGGTGGGCTGACGCCCGGCCTTAAGCTTCGGACGGGATCATCGGGAAGAGACCTGAGAACCCTGCTCCCCGCCTTCGCGGCGGGGAGCGGGGCAGTTTTGCGGGAAGACGGTTTCCGGAGGAGAAAAGAGATATGTACAAGTACAATGAGCAGGAACTGATAGGGCTGTACAGCTCCGGTCTCGCCCTGCGGGGACAGATTGAGGAGATCGCCGACCGGGTCTGGGACGGCGGGTTCCGGAATCTCTGCTGGATCGGCATCGGCGGCACCTGGGCGAGTGCGCAGCAGGCGGTCGTCCACATGAGGGAGAGATCCGCCCTCGACTTCTTCGCCGAAAATGCCGCGGAATACCTCGCGACAGGAAACAGGAGGATCGGGGAGGGGACGTGTGCGGTCTTTTCGTCCGTGACCGGGACGACGGAGGAAATGGTCTCCGCGGTCCGGAAGCTTAAGGCCTCCGGAGCGAAGGCCGTCGGCTTTGTCGACACGCCGGACACGCCGCTTTGGGAACTCGCCGACGAGGTGATCTCTTGCCCGAAAAACGAACAGCTGAAATTCTTTATGCTGGCGGACCGCCTGATGTACCGCGAAGGCGTCTTCCCGGAGTATGACGACTACTATGAAGTCCTGGACCGGTACCTCGCGGCGGACCTGGCCGCCGTGGAGAGGGAGGCCGACGGTTTCGCGAAGGCCTTCTGTGAGAAGAACCGGGACAATGCCCTCACCTACTTCGTCGGGGCCGGAGCCCTCTACGGCGCGACGTACTCCTACGCGATGTGCTACTGGGAGGAGATGCACTGGATGCGGACGAAATCGATCCACGCGGCGGAATTCTTCCACGGGATGCTGGAGATCATCGACGAGGACACGCCGGTCGTGGTTCTGCAGGGCGAGGACTCACAGAGACCCCTCACGGAGAGAGTGATCCGCTTCCTTGAGAAGGTCAGCGGAAACTATACGGTGATCGATTCAAAGGATTATCCGATGCCCGGAATCCCGGACCGGTACCGCGGAAGTATCGCCCACCTCATCGTCCACGCGGTGACAAACCGCATCGATCTCAATCTGGAGGAAATGACCGGTCACGACATGAACATCCGCAGGTACTACAGGAAGGCGGACTACTGAC
>CACYEN010000152.1 GCA_902773435.1 uncultured Lachnospiraceae bacterium
GGGAGAGAGCCGGCCGGCGCGCGGGAGGGACGCGGGGGGCCGGCGCGGGCATCGCGGAGGATTATATGGACAGAATCGCCTGCATGGGAGACAACTGTGTTGATTACTACGACGAGACGGGAGACGTGTTCTACGGGGGAAATTCGGTCAACGTCGCGGTTTCCCTGAGACGCCTCGGCGTGAACGCCTCCTGCCTCAGTGCCGTGGGAACGGACAGGTTCGGAGAGGAGATGAGGAGCGCGCTCGCCGGACGCGGCGTGGACGTAAGCCGGCTGAGAACCCTCTCCGGCCCGACCGCGCTGACCCACGTGAAGATCCGGGAGGGGGAACGCGTCTTCGGGGACTACGAGGAGGGCGTGATGGCGGGGTACGCGCTGACGGAGGAGGATTTCTCCTTTATAAGCGGGCACCGGATCGCGGTGACCGGGCTCTGGGGCCGCTGCGAACACGCGCTGGAACGGATCCGGGCGATGGGCGTCGCGACGGCATTCGACTGCTCCGACCGGCCGGAGGATCCCGCGGCGCAGGCCGCGATCCCCCACGCGGAGATCGTCTTCTTCTCGGACGATGTGAGCGGCGATGAGGAACTCGGGGCGCGGATGCGGGAGATCTTCCTCAGGGGAACCGGGGCCGGACGGACCGTCGTCGCGACGAGGGGCGGGAGGGGAAGCCTCCTCTACGACGGCACCCGGTTTGTGCGGCACGGGATTATTCCGTGCGAGGTGAAGGACACGATGGGTGCCGGGGACAGCTATATCGCCGGCTTCCTGGCCGGGCGGCTCCGCGGCGCCGCGGCGGAGGAGTGCATGGAGGCCGGCGCGCGGTCGGCCGCGGTGACGCTCGGATACGCGGGGCCGTGGTGAGGGAACTCACGGGGATTTTTCTTCCGGATAAACCGAAGATTAACAGGAAGGGTTTTTCTTTGCGTGAACAGAATCATGAAGTATTCTTCGGCAGTATGGTAAAATGAAAAAAGTCCCGGCCGCCTGCGCGGCTTATGCGGAATCGGAATCAGGCCCCCGCAGATAAGGAGGTAGGCTATGAAGATTTATGAGATCAGTGATCCCCTGTTCGCCGAGTACGGACGCGTGAATAATGGCGAAAGAAATGCGTGGAATATTCGGCGAAGCTCTTCGGGATCTCGGCGCGGAAAATGAAAAAGTCGTCGTTCTCGACGCGGATCTCTCCGGCGCCACGAAGTCGGCGACATTTGGTGCCGCCTATCCCGACCGTTTCTACAACATCGGCATCGCGGAGGCCAACATGGTTTCCATCGCGGCCGGCATGGCGTCCTGTGACCTGATCCCCTACGCGTGCACGTTCAGCTTTCTTCTCGCTCTGCGCTCGCTCGACCAGATCCGCTCACAGATCTGCTGCCCGAAGCTCAATGTGAAGCTTGTCGGAACCAACGGCGGCCTCTCGGGATTCGGGGACGGCGCGACGCATCAGTCGACAAATGACCTGGCCATCATGACCTCCCTGCCGAACATGCACGTGATCGTTCCCTCGGACGAGGCGACCGCCCGCTGGGCGATCAGGGGCGCGGCGGAAGTAGAAGGGCCGGTCTTCGTGAGGATTGCGCGCGTTCCTGCGCCCGACTTCCACACGAATACGGATTTTGTCTTCGGCAGGAGCAATGTGCTGCGCGAGGGCACGGACGTGACCATCCTCGCGATGGGACTCATGACGGCGAAAGCGCTCGAAGCGGCGGACCTGCTCGCCGGGCAGGGAATCAGTGCGGAGGTTCTGGAGAGCCTGACGCTGAAGCCGTTTGACAGGGAGACGCTGGCCGCGAGCGCGGCAAAGACCGGCGCGGTCGTCACGGCGGAGGAGCACAGCCGCTACGGCGGTCTCTTCAGCGTCGCGTCCGAGACGCTCTCCGAGACCTCGCCGGTGCCGGTTCTTCCGGTGGCGATCGAGGACCGCTTCGGCGAGACCGGAACATATGACCAGCTCCTCGGGACTCTCGGGCTGACGGCCGACCACATCGTGTCGCAGGCGCTCCGGGCGATCGGGATGAAGAAGAGCTGAGAGCAGGATAGAGAGCAGCAATAAGACCGGCAATAAGACCGGAAGGTTCACAGACTGGATTTCTAAGAGAAAGACTGATAAACCAATGTATAATCCCATGTTTGACGTGGAAGGAAAGATTGTCCTGATCACCGGTTCCGGGAGAGGTCTCGGGCTCACCTACGCGAAGGGCTACCTCAAGGCCGGCGCGACGGTAATTCTCAACGACGTCGTGGAAGAGACCCTGAAGGAAGTGGTGGCAGGCCTCCGCGAGGAGGGGTATAATGCATATGGGTACTGTTTTGACGTTTCCGACGAAAATTCGGTGAAAGACGCCGTCGCCAGGATCGAGGCGGAGGTCGGCCCGATCGACGTCCTGATCAACAACGCCGGTATCCACCGCAGGGCGCCTCTCGCCGAGATGTCCGCCGCGGACTGGAGAAAGGTCATTGACGTCAACCTGACCAGCGCATTCCTTGTCGGACAGGCAGTTGCTCAGGGGATGATTGCGAGAAAGAAAGGAAAGATCATCAACATCACCTCTCTCAACGCGGTTCTCGCCCGCACGAACATCGCGAATTACAGCTCTGCCAAGGGCGGCCTCACGATGCTGACGAAGTCCATGGCGACGGAGTGGGGACGGTTCGGCGTGACCTGCAACGCGATCGGGCCCGGTTACATCAAGACGGATCTGACGAAGCCGCTCGTCGAAGATCCCGAGTTCAACAGCTGGGTGGTGAGCGAAGTCCCCTTAGGCAGATGGGGAGATCCGGAAGATATTGTCGGAACAGCCATTTTCCTCGGTTCTCCGGCGTCGGATTACATCAACGGGTACACGATCTTCGTGGACGGAGGCTGGCAGGCCTGCTTATAATCTGAGACTCTCCGGCGCGGTGGAACGAGGACGGAGAGGAAGACGGCTTCGGAGTCCCGACGGACGCAGGAAGCCTGTAACAGCGGTTATCATTTGATATCAAACATATAAAAACACAGGAGGTGCAAGAGTGAAAACGATCAGCATTCAGGGCGGAAAAATGACAGTGCCGGCATTCATTCTCGGATGCATGCGCATGCCCAGGCTTACCCCGCAGGAAGCAGCGGGCGTAATCAGCAGCGCGATTGATATGGGCGTCAATTTCTTCGACAACGCGACCTGCTATACCAACGGCCAGGCAGAAGAGCGTTTCGGCGAAGGCCTCTCCCTTCTCGATATCCCGAGAGAGAAGATGACGATCCAGACTAAGTGCGGTATCTGCGTCGACAGAGGCGTGTTCGACTGGTCTGAGAAGAACATTCTCGAGAGCGTCGATGACAGTCTCCGCAGAATGAGAGTTGAGTATCTGGATATCCTTCTTCTGCATCGTCCGGACCTCATTTATGAACCGGAAGAAGTAGCTTCCGCGTTTGACAAGCTCGAGAAGAGCGGCAAAGTCCGTTACTTCGGCGTCAGCAACCTTATGCCGATGCAGATGGAATACCTGTCCATGTATGTAAAGCAGCCGATCCTCTTCAACCAGCTGCAGCTCAGCCTTGAGCAGTCCCAGCTTCTTGACCAGCTGCTCTACATGAACAACAAGACGACGGATTTCTCCTTCGACCGCGACAACAGCACTCTGGATTACTGCCGCATGAAGGGCATCACGGTCCAGGCCTGGTCTCCGCTTCAGTACGGCTTCAACGCCGGCGGCTGCCCGGGCGGCTGCTTCATCGACGATCCGCAGTTCCCGGAACTCAACGCGGCCCTTCAGGAACTCGCCGACAAGTACGGCGTCTCCAAGTCGGCGATCGCTGTGGCGTGGATCCTTCGTCATCCGGCGAAGATGCAGGTCCTTCTCGGAACCATGAATCCGGCTCACCTGGCTGATTCCATCGCAGCCGGAGATGTGGAGCTCACGAGGGAGGAGTGGTACAAGCTGTACCTCGCTTCCGGCAAGTATCTGCCGTAATGAAACAGAGAAACCCGGGGCGGCCCGTATAAGGGACCGTCTCCCGGGACGTCAGGAGGCGGGTGTGATCATTTTAATGGTCATGCCCGTCTTTATTTTTGCCTCCCTCCGCCGGAAGGTTGGCAGTGGCGCTTTTGGCGGTCATGCTGCATAATAGGGACGGATAATCCAAATACTTCTTAAGGGGAAGGAAAGAAGAGATGAAGTACGGATACTTTGATGACCGCGCCAGGGAATATGTGATCACCCGCCCCGACACGCCTTCCGCGTGGGCGAATTATCTCGGCTCACCGGAGTACGGTGCCCTGATCTCGGGAAATGCGGGCGGCTACAGCTTCGTGAAATCCGGGGCGAGCGGCAGGATCCTCCGATACAGCTTTGACGAGTCCGACCGGCCCGGACGGTACATCTATATCAGGGACAACGGGGACGGGGATTTCTGGTCCGCTTCCTGGCAGCCCGTCGGCAAGGACCTCGGGATTTACCGGAGCGAGTGCAGGCACGGGCTCGGCTACTCGCGCTTTGCCGCGGACTACAGGGACATTCACAGCGAGGCGGTCTACTACGTTCCGAAGGACGAGACGTACGAAGTCTGGGCGCTGACGCTGAAAAACGAGTCGTCCGCGCCGAGGTCACTCACCATCACCGGTTACGCGGAGTTCACGAACCACAGCAATTACGAGCAGGATCTCGTGAATCTCCAGTACTCGAGATTCATCACGAGGACGATCTTCCGCGGCAACCGGATCGTCCAGCAGATCCACGGAAACCTGGCCGGCGTGCCAAAGCCGGACGGTTCCTCGCGGGACGATTGCGAGGAGAGGGTGTTCGCGCTCGCGGGCGCCGAAGTCGCCTCCTGCTGCGGCGAGCGTGAACAGTTTCTCGGGCGCTTCGGCAGCTATGCCCGCCCGCAGGGCGTGGAGCGGGGAACGCTCGGCGGGGAGATGAACTACAACGGATACGGCTGCGGCGCGCTGTCCGCCTCGATCGAGCTTTCGCCCGGGGAGTCCGCCGAAATGGAGTTCATCCTCGGCGCGAAGCCGGACGGGGAGATGGAGAAGATCGCCGCGCGGTATGAGAATCCGGAGACGGGCGGCGCCCGCGCGGTCAGCGAGGACCTGGACCTGCTGAAGCGGCAGTGGGAGGAGCGCCTCGCCGCGTTTCATGTCGAGACGCCGGATCCCGCTTTCAATACCATGGTCAACACGTGGAACGCGTACAACTGCTTTATGACATTTATCTGGTCGAGGGCGGCGTCGTTCGTCTACTGCGGCCTGAGAAACGGGTATGGGTACCGCGACACGGTCCAGGACATCCAGGGGATCATCCACCTCGCGCCTCAGATGGCGAAGGAGAAGATCCGGTTCATGCTGTCCGCCCAGGCGGACAACGGCGCGGGTCTTCCTCTCGTCAAGTTCACCCACAACGCCGGCCACGAGGACACCCCGGACGACGCGTCCTATGTGAAGGAGACCGGCCACCCCGCCTACCGGGCGGACGACGCGCTCTGGCTCTTCCCGACGGTCTACAAGTACATCGCGGAGACCGGGGACCTGGCTTTCCTTGACGAGGAGGTGCTCTACGCGAACCGGGGGAAGGACAGCGTTTACGGCCACCTGAAGAAGGCGCTCGACTTCTCCATGAACCACCTCGGACCCCACGGAATGCCGGCCGGCCTCTACGCCGACTGGAACGACTGCCTGAGGCTGGGGGCGGACGGGGAGTCGACATTTGTCGCGTTCCAGTACTATTATGCGATGACGGTCCTCCGGGAGTTCGCGGCCCGGCGGAAGGATTCCGCGTACGTCTCCTTCCTCGAGGAGAAGAGGGACGCGTTCGGGGCCCTCGTCAATGACCTCTGCTGGAATGAGGACCGGTTCATACGCGGTTTTACCGGGGAAGGAGCCGTGATCGGCAGGCGCACGGATCCCGAGGCGAACATGTGGCTCAACCCGCAGAGCTGGGCGGTCATCAGCGGAGCGGCTTCAAAGGAGCGCGGCGACGCCGCCCTTCTGGCCGTGAAGGACAGGCTGAACACGGAGTACGGGGCGGTCATCATGGATCCCCCCTACCGGGAACACGCGTTCCCGGGCGCGCTCATGGTGATCTACAACGCGGGCGTGAAGGAGAACGGCGGCGTCTTCTCCCAGTCCCAGGGCTGGCTGATCCTCGCCGAGGCCCTCTCCGGGCACGGAAACGACGCCTTCATGTACTACAGGGAGAACTGCCCGGCAGCCCAGAATGAGACGGCCGACACGCGGCGGATGGAGCCCTACTGCTACGGGCAGTTCACCGAGGGGAAGACGAGTCCCCGCGCCGGGAGGTCCCACGTGCACTGGCTGACAGGGACCGCGTCGACGGTCATGGTCGGAGCAGTGGAGGGAATTCTCGGGATGCGGCCTGATCTGGGCGGAATCCGGATCGCGCCGTCGATTCCGGCGGAATGGGACGGATTCACTGCGGAGAAGACGTTCAGGGGAAAGAAGCTCCTCATCCGCGTGGAGAATCCGGATCACGCCGAGTCGGGGTGCCGGAGCCTTACGGTGAACGGGCGCGCCGCGGAAGGGGACTACATCCCCGCGGAGATGCTTGGAGATGTGAATGAGATTGTTCTCGTGATGGGGGAGCCGGATTGACAGAGCGCGATAACTGATAAAGTTTCGAGCGCGCACCGCGTACGGAAATAGTGTCGCGAGCGCACCGCTCACGGAACTAAAAAGGACAGCCGCCGCGGCGGCTGTCCTTTTATTTCAGTCGTGATTCATCTCAATTGTGATCACGCGCGCCCTGCGCGCGGATGACCCTCCGTGTATGTCCCCCGCGGATTCAGGCGCGCAGGGATACGGATTCAGGCTGCATCCGGGGAGACGTCCCCGGTCTCCGCCGCCTCGTCATCTCCCTGTGCCTGTCCGGCAAGCAGCGAATTAATGAGTGCCACCTGCCCTTCATCGATAATGGTGAGGTTCTCAAGGCCGGTTGACGGAATGGTACAGATCCTGCCGCCCTCGATCTCATAGAACACGAACAGCTTCAGGGTTTCAAGATAGTCGGGAATGTGTTTCACAAAATCAACGGTTTCGGTCACCTTGTCCGCGGCTTTGGACAGGATATCCAGCAGGCTGCCGGGGAGATCCTCCGGCGAACCGGTTCCGTCTGTTTCGTTCGCGCCGGCAGCGCTTTCACCGGCGCTGACTCCGAAGCATTTCTCGAGAATCTCCGAGGTGAGGGCCGCGACCTCGTCCGGGCTGATTTCCGAAGGATTGCCGTTTTCGGCGTTTTTCAACGATATGCTGCCGAGATCATACCAGGCCCCGAAGGTGTAGACAGCTCCTCCCAGCGACTTGAGCGTCGTGGAATTGGGCTTGAATTCCATGCGGTAGAGGATCGGGATGGTGAGTCCCGGCCTGCAGACGAGGCGGATGGTACGGCCGTCCTGGCCCGCTGCGATGTTGGCCAGGTAGAATACGTCCTCCAGGTACTTTTGCGCGAGATCGTAGAGTGCCTCATCCAGGCTCTCCCCCGAAGACGGCGCGGAAGAACTGCTGTCAGGTATCTCCGCCTCACTCAGGGTGTCCCCCGGGAGATCTTTGAGTCCCATCTTTTCAAGCAGCATATCCCCGATTTCGTCCCGGTGTTCCTTTATGATATCCAGAAACTCGGACGGCAGGTCTTCGTATTCGCTGTCTCCCCCAAGGCCGTTGTGGATTCTCTCAGCCAGCAGGTCCGCGTTGACACTCAGGATCATCAGCGCCCAGTTTCCGTCCGTGAACGTCTCGTCGTCCGGGAGCGTCAGCGTCAGGAGAGCCCTGTCCTCGGGGAAGGATTCCGGCATGTCATCGGACTTAATACCTGTTGCCTCGATTGCGCCGGCGAGTGTATCCGCGTATTGATCCATGCCCAGGTTCCCCAGGACCCACGGGAGCAGTTCGCTGAGCTGCGCGTAATCCGTGCCGGGGACCATCGTGCAGTCAATGGCAAACCAGAAGATCCGGCCTTCTTCGGGGGTCATGCCGCCCTCCGTACAGAGCAGATACGCAATCCGGTTCAGGAGGGAGGAATTGGCATGCACGCCGCCGCGGTCATTCAGCTTAGTGGGCGTCTGCACCCTGGGGGTATAGTAGAGATCCCAGACGTATTCAGGCTGCTGGAACCTGTGCGGATCGCTCATGCTGCGTATATTGGTCAGGCTGTCCTCCCCGAGCTCCCAGGTCGAACCGGATTCCGGCCCTCTATCCATGATGTCGCAGAGTTTGCCCTGGATGTCGCTCATCGCCTCATTAATCGCGCCGTAGTCGTTCCGGTAGGCGTTGTAGGTCATTACCGAGTGCGTCACGCAGTGCGTGAACTCGTGGGCGAGGATGTCGACGCACTGGGCAAAGTCATTGGCCGAACTGGAGAGGAATACCTGCCAGCCGTAGTAGCGCCCGGCGTAAGCTGCGTTGTTGATCGGCGTGTGGTTTTCATCGCAGAATTCTTTCAGGATAATCATGGGTGTCCCCAGTCCGTCGCCGCCCCTCCAGCCGATTGCGCTGTAGTAATCCCATGCCTTGCAGTAGTTGTAGAGCGAGAGCAGGCAGGTGGGATCCCAGTCCGCGTTATCGCTGCTCGCCTCGAGTTTGACCGTGCCGCCGTTATAGAGGAACTCATAGCAGTCGGCGACGACGATCCTGCGCTCCAGGTTCCCGAGATAGAACATGCCCGTGCGGCTGTCCTTCATCACGTCGACGCTGATCTCCTTCTCCCTTCCGTCGGAGAGCGTCACCGTCCCGCTGTATTCCGCGGGCTCCATAAACTCAAATATATAAGAGGAGCCGAAGCCGGATTCTCCTGCCTCGTCCCCCGGAACGATCGTCGGGAGGCTGTAGAGATACTCCCCGCCCGTTGTGACGTAGTGGGCGAGATAGGGAAGTTCCGATCCGGAGGAGACGCTGGCGTCCGGGTTGTTCGTGTAGACAACCCACACGAAGCGGCTCTCTTCCACTTCTTCCGTTGACTCCATATCGAGAACCAGATTGACGGGGAGAATGATCTTAGAGGTGAGATCCCCTATGATCTCGGGCTCCGGCCGACCTGCCGCGACAGCCTGATCGACGACGATCTCCTCAGCCCTGCGGGGCGTGATACCCTCGGATTCCTCCGTGTCGGGGAGCTGCGCGACCATGCTGCTCACAAGGCCGGTCATCGTCCCCTCGGAGTCGGTGATGATTTTGACGGCTCCGCCCGAGACCGTCGTGTCCGCGTACATCTGCTGGAACACATAGTAATGGCTGCCGGCAGGATCCGTGAGATCGCGCCAGGGCTCGAACTTCGAACGGCCGTCGCTGCCGAGCGCCGGCAGCATCGAATCCACGACCTTCTCCGCCTCTTTCATATTCGTAACTTTATCCGCGGTGCAGGATCCCTCAATGAAGAAGATCTTCCCGTCCGCATCCCTGTGGACGACCGCTTCCGCTCCGTCTGCCGCAGGCAGACGCTCCGGCGCCTTCGCGGTCTCCTCCGCTTCAGCAATGGATTCCGCCGCCGCACGGGGCTCCGCGGCAGCCGCCTGTCCCGCTCTCGCGGGGACGGCCGTAAGGAGCATCGAGGCGGCGATGAGAGCGCTGATACCTGATTTCCATTTCATGGCACTTACCTTCCTTTCCGGTAATATCTTTCAATCTCTTTCTCTGAATTACCTGAAGTTTCTCTCTCTGAAATATCTCTCTCTGAAATCTGTTTCTCCTGAAAAGCTCTCTCCCGAAGCCTTTTCGGGGCGGGTTCACTGCCCGCTATTATTATTTACGAACGGCAGGGCCAGGGGAACAAAAGAGTTTTTCCGGAAATGCCGGAAGCTGCGGGGATGAGATACATTTTTCCTTTATTGTAAAGTCATTTTTCCGGAAATCATGCTATAGTATAAAGACATGCGGGGATACAGCCGGCCGTGGGAGGAAGAGACATGCTTGAATTGAGAAATGTATCGTTTGAAGCAAACGACGAGATGGGAACAACCGAGATCCTCCGTGACATCAACCTGACGATCGGAGACCGGAAATTCGTCGTCATCACGGGTCCCAACGGAGGGGGCAAGTCGACGATGGCGAAGCTCATCGCCGGGATAAAGAAGCCGACGTCGGGCAGCATCCTGTACGACGGGGAGGACATCACGGAGCTTGGCATCACCGAGCGGGCCGAAAAGGGGATCGGCTTTGCTTTCCAGCAGCCGGTGCGCTTTAAGGGGATCCAGGTGATCGATCTTCTGCGCATCGCGTCCGGTGAGGAGCTGTCGGTCGCGAAGGCGTGCGAATACCTGTCGGAGGTGGGCCTTTGCGCCCGCGATTACATCAATCGCGAGGTGAATGCCTCCCTGTCCGGCGGTGAACTGAAGCGCATCGAGATCGCGACGGTGATGGCGCGGAAACCCAGGATGTCCGTGTTCGACGAGCCCGAGGCCGGGATCGACCTCTGGAGCTTCCAGAATCTGATCAGTGTCTTCGAGAAGATGCGGGCGGAGATCCGCGACAGCTCGATCGTCATCATCTCCCATCAGGAGAGGATTCTCAGCATCGCGGACGAGATCGTGGTGCTCGACAGGGGCGGGACGATCGCGAAGCAGGGGGACGCGAAGACGATCATACCGGACATCATCGGAACCGAGGCCGCAGTGGATTCCTGCGAGCGGCTGAAATACTGAGAGAAAGAAGACGGGGGTTGCACTTATGCTGAAAATGGACGACATACAGAAGCGTCTTCTGGAAGAAGTCGCGGACCTGCACGACGTCCCGGTCGGCGCCTACAATCTGCGCGCGAACGGGAAATCCGTCGGAAGAAACAGCACGGACGAGATCGTGATCACACCGAAGGAGGACGTGAGCGGCATCGACATCCGGATCAAGGACGGGACGAAGAACCAGAGCGTCCACATCCCGGTCGTGCTGTCCGAGAGCGGGCTCAGGGAGACGGTGTACAACGATTTCTATATCGGAGAGGACTGTGACGTCCTCATTGTCGCGGGGTGCGGCATCGACAACTGCGGAGTCCAGGACTCCGAGCACGACGGTGTCCACCGGTTTTTCGTCGGAAAGAACTCCAGGATGAAATATGTGGAGAAGCACTACGGGTCCGGCGACGGAAGGGGAAAGCGCATCCTGAACCCGGTGACGGAAGTTTACATGGAGGAGGGCAGCAGCGTCGAGATGGAGATGGTCCAGATCAAGGGCGTGGACTCTACGAAGAGAACGACGAAGGCAGTCCTTGGGGAGAATGCCCACATGGCCGTCAGGGAGCGGCTCATGACGCACGGGGAGCAGACCGCGGGCAGCGTCTACGAGGTCGTGCTCGACGGGGACGGCTCAAGCGCCGACGTCGTGTCGAGGGGCGTCGCGAGGGAGCGGTCGTACCAGAAACTGGACCTGAAGATCGTCGGCAACGCCGCCTGCAGCGGGCACACCGAGTGCGACTCGATCATCATGGACGAGGGCAGGATTCTCGCCGTGCCCTCCCTTGAGGCGAACAACGTCGAGGCGGCGCTGATCCACGAGGCGGCGATCGGAAAGATCGCCGGGGACCAGCTCATCAAGCTGATGACGCTCGGGCTCACGGAGGCCGAGGCGGAGGAACAGATCATAAACGGCTTCCTGAAGTGAGGGCCTTGCAGAAGGGAAAAAACGGGGAAGGAATGACTGCTGACTGGGCGTGCGCTCATACAGTATTTCATTCCTTTCTTTCTGTCCTGATGGTAAAATATGGGTGAACCGTGTCAATCCAGTACATTTCCGGAGGGAAAACATGGAGAACAATAAGATTAATCTGAATGCAGTGCCTAAACTCGGATTCGGCCTGATGCGTCTGCCGGAGAAAGAAGGGGTCATCGATCTTGGGACCGTCTGCGGAATGGTGGACGCCTATATGGAGGCGGGGCTCAACTATTTTGATACGGCCTACGTCTATCACAACGGCTTCTCGGAGAAGATCGTGAAGGATGCGATCACAGCCCGTTACCCGAGGGAGAGCTTTTATCTCGCGACGAAGCTCCCCGCCTGGTGCATCAGGAGTGAAGAGGACAGCGAGAGGATATTCAATGAGCAGCTCGAGCGGACGGGAGCGGGGTATTTTGATTTCTACCTGCTCCACTCGATCGAGGACGGAAACAACTACGACACCTACGTGAAGTACGACTGCTTCTCCTTCTGCATGAAGAAGAAGGCGGAGGGGAAGATCCGGCACTTCGGCTTCTCCTTCCACGGGACGCCCGAGCTCCTCGTGGAGATCCTCGACGCCCATCCCGAGATCGAATTTGTGCAGATCCAGCTCAACTACCTGGACTGGAACAACCAGCTGGTGCAGTCCGGACGCCTCTACGAGATCCTCTCGTCGAGGAACATTCCGATGATCATCATGGAGCCGGTCAAGGGCGGGACGCTGGCGTCGTTCGCCCAACCCGGCGTTGAGGAACTTCTCAGGAAAGAGAGACCGGACAAGTCGATCGCCTCGTGGGCAATCCGCTTCGCCGCCTCCCTCAAGGGCGTTATGACCGTCCTCTCGGGGATGTCCACGCCGGAACAGATGGCCGACAATATCGGAACCATCACGAATTTCGAGCCGCTCTCCGAGCGCGAGGAGGATGTGATCCGCCAGGTCGTCGCGATCGTCCAGAAGGTGGAGCTGATCCAGTGCACCTCCTGCAGGTACTGTACGCCCGGATGTCCGATGGGAATCTCGATCCCCGATATTTTCAGGGCGCTGAATACCGCGAGGCTCTATCCGAAGGACGGCCGTCCGAAGATGTACTACCGGGGACTCACGGAGCGCTCCGGGAAGGCGTCCGCCTGCATCGAATGCGGGCAGTGCGAGGGCGTGTGCCCGCAGCATCTGCCGATCATCGATAATCTCAAGGAGGCCGCCGAGGTGCTGGAGGCATCCTCCTGACAGAGGGCGCGGCCGTCTTGCGGAACGGGGTCTTTTCATGGATTTTGACTGCCCGCCGGTTGTCTCATTGCGTTGACATTGTGGAAATCTGCGTGTAAAATAATCTTGGTGTGATGCTTATTTGTACAAAATGCAAAAAAGGACGCCGGAATTTACGAAAGTCATAACTGAGATACTCAACGTACGGGCAGCGTCTGACGCCCGGATACCGGAGGCATGAAGATGGATTACAGGGAATACGGACAGGGCATCCTGAAGGAGTACGAACAGGTATTTGAGCGCCAGGACCAGGAGAGTCTCCGCCGGTTTATCGACACGGTGAAGAAGTATCAGAGGATCTTCTGCATCGGGGTCGGGCGCGAGGGCATGATGACGCGCGCGTTCGCGATGAGGCTCATGCACATGGGCAAGGAGGTCCACTGGATCTGGGACGACACGACGCCGCATATCGGGGAGGGCGACCTCCTGATCGCGACGCTCGGCGACGGCCGGATCGGACACATCGATTACGTATGCCGGAGAGCGAAGGAGGCGGGAGCCTTCATCTATGTCGTGACCGGGTCCCCCAGCGGGGACACCGCGAAGAATGTCGCGGACGACGTCTTTTTTATTCCGGCGGCTGTCTACAGGGGGACGGACCCGGTGGTCCCGTCGTTCCAGCCGATGGGCAATCTCTTCGAACAGTGCCTGCTGATCACGTTCGACATCATCGTGATGATGATCGTCGACGAGACGCCGGACCTGACGTTTGAGAAGATGTCCCACAACCACAGGAACATCGAGTGACAGGGCATAACACATCGTGTGTTATAATATAACCATTCAACAAAGGAGGATGTACACATGAAGAGATTTGCGGCATTTGCACTTGCGGGGCTGATGGTCGTATCGACAGCGATTCCTGCTTTCGCGGCTACCGGCGACGAGGAGTTCACGATCGCGCTCTGCGCAAAGACAGAGGGTATCGCGTGGTTTGACGACATGCGCGTCGGCGTTGATGAGTTCAGCGCGGATCATGATGATGTCTATGCCTATGAGATTAACCCGGAAGGCAGCGACGCTGCGAAGCAGAACGCCATGCTGGAAGACCTGATCTCGCAGGGCGTTGACGCGATCTGCTGCGTACCGGTTGACGCCCAGGCGGTTGCCGCGACACTGCAGAAGGCGAGAGATCAGGGCATCGTGGTCGTCACACATGAAGCTTCCGATATCCTCGATTCCGTCGACTATGACCTTGAAGCATTCGACAACGACTACTTCGGAACACTGTACGGCCAGTATCTCGGCGAAGCGATGGAAGGCAAGGGCCAGTACTACGCGGCGGTCGGCGGCCTCGGCATGACGACTCATATGCAGTGGTTCAACGCCTGCGTGAAGTACATCGAGGAGAACTATCCGGATATGGAACTCGTCAATCCGGACGGAATCCCGGGCGAAGACGACAACAATGAGGCGACGGCCTATGACCTTGCCGTCCAGGCGATCGCCGCTTATCCGGAACTGAAGGGCCTTGTTGACACGGCTGCTTCCTCCAACGGCATGGCGCTTGCTCTCGAGGAGCTCGGCCGTACGGACATCAAGCTTGTCGGCCTTGCGACACCGTCTCAGGGCGGCGCTTACATCCAGGACGGCACGCAGTATGTCGGCCTCTGCTGGAGACCGGCCGACGCCGGCTACACGGCTGTCGAGATCGCCTACAAGATTCTCAAGGGCGAGGAGATCACATCCGAGAGCACATTCACAAAGCCGGGCTATGAGACGGTTGAAGTTGACGGCAACCTCGTTGTCGGAAACGCTCCGCTGATCTTCACGGCTGACAATGTCGCTGACTATGCGTTCTGATACGGATCCGGTACATCGGTCAGACTTATGAACGCGGACAGTGCGGGCGGGTTCTGCCCGCACTGTTTTTTAGCTGCCGCGGGCGGCGCAAAGCTACAGTGAGGAGGACAGGGAGGCAGATGGCAGGCACAAACAATATCGTGGTCGCCGAACATATATGCAAGAGCTACGTCGGTGTACAGGCTCTCAGCGATGTCAGCATCACAATCAAAGAGGGAGAGATCAAGTGCCTTGCCGGTGAGAACGGATGCGGGAAATCCACATTCGTCAAAATTATCGCCGGCGTCGAGAACGCGACTTCCGGTACGATCAGGATCAACGGCAGGGAGATGACGAAGCACTCCGCGAAGGACGCGATCAACGAGGGCATTCAGGTCATTTTCCAGGATTTGTCCCTTTTCGGCGCGATGTCCGTCGCGGAGAATATCGCGATGAACAAGCTGGTCAAGGAGGGGAAGCCCCTGACAAACGACCGGGAGATCAAGAGGATCGCGAAGGAAGCACTCGACCTCATAGGGGTGGACATCCCTCTGGATGCCCAGATTCAGGAACTTTCAATTGCCAACAGGCAGCTGATCGCGATCTGCCGCGCGCTGACGCTTGACGCGAAGCTGCTGTTCATGGACGAGCCGACGACGGCTCTCACTAAGAATGAAGTTGACCGCCTTCTGGAGATCGTTCTCGGTCTGAAGGCGAGGAATATCGCGATAGTATTTATAAGCCACAAGCTTGACGAGGTCATGCGCATCGCCGACAGCATCACGGTCATCCGGGACGGACACAAGATCGGCGATTTCGACGCCGCGGAGATCGACGCCGCGAAGCTCGCGTACTACATGACCGGGCGCCAGGTCGACTACCAGCACTATCACAGGGACGACGCCGCGGAGGCGAGCCTGCTCGAGGTCAGGAACCTGACCAAGAAGGGCAACTACGAGGACATCAGCCTGAACCTTCGCAAAGGGGATATCCTCGGCCTGACCGGACTTCTCGGCGCCGGGCGGACGGAGCTCGCGTTCTCCATCTTCGGCATGAACAGGCCGGACAGCGGGGAGATCTTCGTCGAGGGAAAGAAGGTGACGATCAACGACCCGGACGACGCGATCGATCTCGGCATCGGGCTCGTCCCGGAGGAGCGCGCCACACAGGGCCTGTTCCTCTCAAAGAGCGTCAATGAAAATGTCGCCGCCGCGATCCTGAAGCGCCTCAAGGGATTCATGGGCAACATCAATTCCGGAAAGTCGAGGGATCTGGCGAAGGAGGCGATCGGTCAGTTCCGCATCAAGGTCTACGACGAGGACACGGTCGTCAGCACGCTCTCCGGCGGTAACCAGCAGAAGGCGCTGATCGCCCGCTGGGCTGCCTCCAAGCCGAAGATCTTCATCCTTGACACGCCGACCGTCGGTATCGATATCGGCTCCAAAGCCGAGATCTACGAGTACATCCAGAAGTTCGCCGCGGAGGGGATGGGCATCATCCTGATCTCCGACGAGGTCGAGGAGATCGTCGCGAACTGCAACCGCGTGATCGTCATGTTCAACGGCCGCAAGGTGAAGGAGTACACGGAGGAGGAGATGCTCTCCCCGGATATCAAGGAACAGATCAACAGCCTCGTCGAGTCCGGCAAGACCGCAGGAAAGGAGGAAGCATCGTGAAATTTCTGAAAAAGATCGACAAGACACAGCGCTTCCTGATCGTCATCATCGCCGTCTACTGCATCGTCGTGGCGAGCAGAAACTCGGCGTTCCTGAGCCTCTCCACCCTCTTTGCCCTGATCCGCTCCGCGGCGGGCACCACGATCCTCTCCATGGGCGTCCTCATGGTGATGATCTCGGGCGGAATCGATGTTTCGTTCCCCGCGATCGCGATTTTCGGCGGCTACACGTCGCTCCGGGTCTGCATGGCGCAGGGGATCACAAACATGTTCCTCACGTTCCTGATCTCGATCGCGATCGGGATCCTGCTCGGGTTCGGCAACGCCATCCTCGTCAACATCCTGAAGCTTGAGCCGTTCATCATCACGCTGTCGACGGCGAGCGTCTACTTCGGGCTGATGACGATTCTGGTCGGGACGAAGAACGTCGGCGCGACGGACCTTCCGCCCCAGTTCAGGACCCTGAGCTCCCTGAAGCTGATCACGACGACAAACCAGTACGGAGGGAAGATCGGTCTCTCGGTGTTCATCATACCGGTTGTGCTGTGCATCGTGCTGACCTGGTTTATCCTGAGGAAGACCCTCATCGGGAAGGGCATCTTCGCGATGGGCTGCAACACCGAGGCGGCCCGCAGGGCCGGCTTCAACGTGAACCTGCTCCGCTTCTTCATCTACGGATACGCGGGTTTCCTGGGCGGTGTGATGGGCATCATCTATATCGCGGGCACGAACTCGGTCAACCCGGTGTCGCTCGTCGGAACGGAGATGTCGGTTATCGCCTGCGTGGTCATCGGCGGCGCCTCGCCGTCCGGCGGGTACGGCACGATCTTCGGCACGATCCTCGGCGTCATTCTGTACTACCTGTTCAACCAGACGCTCGTCTATCTCGGGCTCTCGGCATCCTGGCAGGACTTCTTCATGGGCATCGTCCTTCTCTTCAGCCTGATCACGACGTCCTGGCAGAGAAGAGTACAGAACAGAAAGAACTTTATCTACACGGAGTAGCGGGGAGGGGGACATATGAAGAAATTAAAAGAATACCTCTCGAGAGATATCTCGATGGCGATCCTGTTCATCTTCTTCCTCGGCATCTGCCTGCTCATGCTGTTCAACTTCGGCTCGAGCATGTATAACCAGCAGACGCTGGCGAGCATGGCGTTCCAGCTCTCCGAGGTCGCGGTCCTTGCGTTCGGCATGGCGCTCTGCATGCTGCTCGGAGGCATCGACCTCTCCATCGTGGCGAACGCCAACCTCGCGAGCCTCCTCGCCGCGATGGCGCTGACGGGGAAATTCTTTGACACGGAGAAGGCCGGACAGGCCCTGACGATCGCGGCGGCGGTCGCCGTCGCCGTGTGCGTCGGCCTCATCTGCGGTTTTATCAACGGCTTTATCATCTCCAAATTCTCGGTATCGCCGATCGTGACGACGCTGTCCACGATGACGCTCTACTCCGGCCTCGCGATGGGAATCACGGGCGGCAACAGCATCGGCAACTACCCGCCGGCCTTCCTGAAATTCGGGACGGGGACAATCGGGGGATTTCCGATCGTGTTCATCACGGCCTGCGCGGTGTTCGTCGTGCTGATTCTTGCCCTCGACCACACGAAGCTCGGCCACGAGATCCACTACATCGGCGAGAACCACACGGCGTCCCGGTTTGCCGGCATCAACAACGAGCGCGTGATCATGAAGGTCTACACGATCTCCGGCCTCCTGGCCGGTATCGCGTCCCTGATGATCATGGCCCGCTCCAACTCGGCCAGAGTCGGGTACGGCGACACTTACCAGCTGCAGGTCATCATGATCTCGGTTCTCGGCGGCATCAGCCCGTCCGGCGGCAAGGGGCGCCTGTACGGTGTCTTCATTGCGACGTTCTGCCTGCAGCTCATGCAGACCGCGTTTACCCTGTGGCAGTTCTCCCCGTACTCCAAGAAGCTGATCTGGGGTATGATGCTCCTGATCATCATGCTCATCAACATGGCGCAGGCGAGAATCAGCCGCAACGCGAAGATACGCGAGATGAACGCGAAGCGGGAGGAAGAGGAGAGCTGAGGCTCATTTCCGCTTAAGACACGAATATGCCGAATCGGAATTGCCGATCGGAGAGAAGGGGCATCCTTCCGGCTGCTTAAAGGCCGGAGGATGCCTTTCGCCGTCTCCCCGCAAGGGGCGGTTCTCCCCGCAGAAATCCGCATGTGAGAGACATCCCCGCGGAGGGATGCTTGACATAATCCGGAAAACATGGGAAAATAGTTACGTATATGCGCTGAAACAGACACACTGTGAGAGGTACTTAAGTGAAAAGGCATATCTCAATAATCGCGCTCTCGTTTCTCTTAATGCTCTTCCTGTTTCCCGTAAGCGCCGGCGCCGCCGCGAAGAAAGTGGTCTTTGTGGGAGATTCCTACTCGACCGTCCGCAGGGGGGACGGCGTCAGAAAGCCGTGGACGAAGTATTTCTGCGAGATTATGGGGATCGCTCCGGAGAACGCGCGGAACGTCGCCCGCGGGGGCCACAGTTTCGGGAGAACCGAGAAGCGCTTCGCGAACGAAGTAAAATACCTGAAGAAGGATACCGCGGTGACGGACGTGATCGTCCTCGGCGGAATCAATAACGACTATTCCGTCAGTCTCAGCGCGGTCGCGGAGGGGATGCGCGAGCTGGATTCGGTCTGTGAAAAAAGGTTCCCCAACGCGAGAATCGTGTACGGGTTCTGCAACTGGGACATGACCGACAAGGCGAGACAGAACAGCATACTGGCCAGGACTTCGTTTTACAGGAAGAACGCGCTGGAACTCGGCTGGATCTATCTGAGAGGCCTCGAGCCGATCCTGAGGGGGCACGGGAGCTACTTTATCGAGGATCATCACCATCCGACCCAGAAGACCCAGGTCGTGATCGCGAATAATGTCGCGAAGCTCTACAAGAGGTACTGTGTCAGAAAAGTGGCGATCAATGAGACGAAGATAACGATGCGGGTCGGAGAGACGATCCGGCTCAGGAAGGTGATCTACCCCGGTACGGCGCAGAACATCAAGGTGACGTGGACCTGCATGAATCCCGGTCTCGCCGATATCACGCAGGCGGGAAGGGTCACCGCGAAGAGAAAGGGAACCGCGCGCGTCAGGATCAGGTCGGCTGACGGCGGGCACACGGCGTTCTGCACCATCACAATCAAATGACGGAGACGGCGAAAAGCCGGAGAGAAAAAGCAGCCGCGCTGACGGGACATCAGCGCGGCTGCTTTTTCAGTTGAAGAAACGGTCATTACGGTTGAAGAAATCCGGCCTGCTGCTCGAAGAGAGGCGTGGAGAAATATCTCTCCGCTGTGTCCGGGAGCACGGTGACGACCGTCTTTCCGGCCCCGAGCTTTCTCGCGAGGGCCTTCGCGGCAGCGACATTCGTCCCGCTCGAGATCCCGCACATGAGTCCCTCGAGACGCGCGAGATCCCTGGCTGTCTCAAGCGCCTCCCCGTCGGTCACGATGTAGATGCTGTCGTAGATGTCCTGGTTCAGGATGTCCGGGATGATGCCGTCCCCGATCCCCATCTGGAGATGCGTGCCGATGTTGCCCCCCGCGAGGATCGCCGCGTGTTCGGGCTCGACCGCCCAGATCTCGATATCGGGATTCTGCGCCTTCAGGACCTCCCCGATCCCCGTGATGGTTCCCCCCGTCCCGATCCCGGAACAGAACCCGTGGATCGGGCCGGCGACCTGCTCGAGGATCTCCACGGCGGTGTGGTGCCGGTGGGCTTTCAGGTTGTTGACGTTGGCGAACTGCTGAGGGACGAACACGCGCGGGTCCTCCCGCTCCATGCGGAGGGCGGTCTGCAGGCACTCGTCGATGCAGGCCCCGATGTCTCCCGCGTCGTGGATGAGACGAACCTCGGCGCCGTAGTGCGTGATCAGCTTCCGGCGCTCCTCGCTCACGGAATCCGGCATGATGATGACGGTCCTGTATCCCCTCACCGCGCCGACGAGGGCGAGGCCTATGCCCTGATTGCCGCTCGTGGGCTCGACGATGATGGTGTCTTTATTGATCAGGCCGTCTTTCTCGGCCTGTCGGATCATATTCCAGGCGGTGCGGGTCTTGATCGAACCTCCGACATTGAGTCCCTCGAACTTCACGAGAATCTCCGCGCTGCCGGGTTCCGACATGCGCGCGAGGCGGATGACGGGGGTGTGGCCGATGGCTTCCAGTACATTTTCACAGATCATAATCAGATAGCTGCCTTCCGGGATATCAGGGCACGGACCGCGCGTGCGGCGAATGCTCCCGCGATGCCCGCGTCACGTATTTTTGTGAGTCCGGGACGAAAACCGGACACCAGACATCATATCACAATTGGCGGGAAGAGGATATGATTTCCGGATTTTGTGAATGTTGGATAAATTGAAGAAAATTTCGGACAGCCTGTCCATTTTATATTATTATCATTGTATACTGGAATTATGAAAGACCGGACAGGCGGGCGGCCTGAACGGACGACGGAGGAACGCCGAATGGATTACGCGAAAGAATCATTGAAACTGCACGAGAAGCTCGGGGGCAAGATCGAGGTTGTCGCGCGCACCCCGGTCGCGACGAAAGATGACCTCTCGCTCGCTTACACGCCGGGCGTCGCGGAGCCGTGCCTCGAGATAGAGAGAGATATAAGCAGGTCTTACACGCTGACAAGGCGGCACAATCTCTGCGCGGTCATCACGGACGGAACAGCCGTCCTCGGCCTCGGCGACATCGGCCCGGAGGCCGGCATGCCGGTCATGGAGGGAAAATGCGTGCTCTTCAAGGAATTCGGCGGCGTCGACGCGTTCCCCCTCTGCATCAGGTCCAAAGACGTCGACGAGATCGTCAACACGATCGCGCTGATCTCCGGGTCTTTCGGGGGCATCAACCTCGAGGATATCTCCGCGCCGAGATGCTTTGAGATCGAGAGAAAGCTGAAGGAGCGGTGCGATATACCTGTCTTCCATGACGACCAGCACGGCACCGCCGTTATCACGCTGGCAGGACTTACCAACGCGATGAAGATCGTCGGAAAGAAGCGCGAAGAGGTGAAGATCGTGACGTCGGGCGCCGGCGCCGCGGCGGTCTCGATCGTGAAGCTGCTCCTGTCCGCCGGATATAAGAATATCACCATGTGCGACAGGAGGGGCGCGATCTACAGGGGCAGGGAGGGGCTCAACTGGATCAAGGAGGAGATGGCGGAGGTGACAAACCTGGAGAGGAAGTCCGGTTCCCTCGCCGACGTGCTTCCCGGCGCCGACATCTTCATCGGCGTCTCCGCCCCGGGCACCGTGACGACGGAGATGGTGAGGACGATGAACAGGGACGCCGTCATCTTCGCCTGCGCGAACCCGACCCCGGAGATCTTTCCGGACGACGCGAAGGCCGGCGGCGCGAAGATCATCGCGACGGGCCGCAGCGACTTCCCGAACCAGATCAACAATGTGCTGGCATTTCCGGGCATTTTCAGGGGGACGTTCGACGTGCGCGCGAGCGATATCAACGAGGAGATGAAGATGGCCGCGGCGCAGGCGCTCGCGGACCTCATCGCCCCGGAGGAACTCACTCCGGACTACATCATCCCGAGGGCGTTCGACCGGAGGGTCGGCCCGGCGGTCGCCGCCGCGGTCGCCCGGGCGGCGCGGGATTCGGGGGTTTCGAGAATCTGACAGTCACATCAGGGAGGACAGAGTGGCCGGCGCGATTGATCCCGAAAAGCTCCCGGACAGGATCCTGCTCGTCGCGGGGGAGAAGAACGCAGGAAAGACGACATTTTTGAGAAAGCTGATCCCGGCCCTTAAAAAGAGGGGGGTCCGGACGGCCGTGATCAAGCACGACCGCCACGGATTCGACTGCGACCGGGAGGGAACCGACAGCGACCTGCTCCGGAGAGCGGGGGCGGAGGGGACCGCGGTGGTGCACGGGGGCCACGTGTTCCTGAATCTCTTCCTCGGGGAAGAGCCGGATCCCGGCGCGCTGGCGGCGGCATTTCCCGACGCGGACCTCATACTCGCGGAGGGCTTCAGGGGGAGCCCGCGCGCCAAGATCGAGGTGACGGCGGGGAGCACGCTCACGGCGGAACCTGAGGGAAGATTCCTGGCGGCAGCCGCGGATCCGGGGCTCATCGATCCGTCCTGCGGGTGCGAGGTCATCGGAAGGGACGACGCGGAGACCGCGGCGGACAGAATTCTGGAGAGGTTCGGGGCAGCGGGCCGTCCGGGGCCCGGGCGCTGAGAGAGAGGAAGAGATATGCGGAGAGAACAGGCGGATCAAAGAAGACGGCTGAAAGCCATGTGCCCCTACGACTGCCCGTCGATGTGCGGTTTTTACGCAGAGACCGAAGGCGGCAGGCTGACGGGTGTCTCGGGGGATCCCGGCCATCCGGCCGCGCGCGGCAGGCTGTGCGGGAAGATGAGGCACTACGAGCTCTCCGTCAATTCCGGGGAGCGCATCCTGACGCCGCTCGTCCGGACCGGAAAGAAGGGCGAGGGCGTCTTCCGGCGCGCGTCCTTCGGGGAGTGCGCGGAGCTCATCGCGCGGAGATGGAAGGAGATCCTCGGGGAATCCGGGCCCGACGCGATCGCCCACTACTACGGGTCCGGCACCGTCACTCCGATACAGAGGATGTGCGGCACCGCGTTCTTCAACTACATGGGCGCCTGTGAACTCGTCCACACGCTCTGCTGCGCGGCGAAAGGGGCGGGGTACGAAGAGGTCCTCGGGAAGACCGGGTGCCTCGATCCGAGGGAACTTCAAAGCAGCGATCTCTATCTCGTGTGGGGCTGCAGCGTCGCGGCGACCAGGTTTCCCTCCCTCCAGACTCTCGCCGAGGGGCGGAGGCAGGGGAAGAAAGTGATCACGATCGAGGTGTACGGCGGGCAGATGCACAATCTCAGCGACGAGGTGATCCTCTTAAGGCCCGGCTCCGACGGCGCCCTCGCCCTCGCGATGATGCATGTCCTCGTGAGGGACGGCCTCGCGGACGAGGCCTATCTTGAAAAATGGGGCCGCGGCTACCCCGAATTCCGCAGAACCCTGGACGCGTACACGCCGGGGTGGGCGGAGAAGATCACGGGGGTTCCCGCGGAGAAGATCGTGGGCCTTTCGCATCTCTACGCGGAGGCTTCCGCCCCCGCGATCCTGCTCGGGAGCGGAGTATCCCGCTGCAGGAGCGGGGGTATGAACTGCCGCCTCATCACGCTGCTCACGATGTTCACGGCTTCCTGGGAGAAGGAGGGCGGAGGCCTCTGCGGCTGCGACCCGTCGGAGGCGGACTGGATCGACACGGATATGATCACGCGCCCGGACTTGAGGACGCGGGAGGGGCGGACGATCAACATCAATCAGCTGGGGGAAGCGATCTCAGATCCGGCGATCCGCAGTCTCTACGTCTACGCGGGGAATCCGGCGAACACGGTCAGCGACGCGAACGCCGTGATGAGGGGCCTTCTGAGAGAGGACCTGTTCACGGTTGTCCACGAGCGGTTCATGACGGACACGGCGAAGTGCGCGGACGTGGTGCTTCCGGCGACATTTTCCGTGGAGCAGAGCGATTTTTACGCGCCCTACGGGTACAGGATCCTGTCGGCGGGCTACCGGTGCGTCGACCCCCCGGGGGAGTGCCGGAGCAACTGGGATACGTTCCGCGCCCTGGCGGAGGCCATGGGCTGGGACGAGCCGTTCTTCAGGCAGACGGAGGAGGAACTGATGCGGGCGGTCCTCGATCGGCCCGTGCCCGCGGTGCTCGCGCTCCCGGAGGAGATCAGGGCGCAGGTGGAGGAACTGAAGGAGCGGTCGGGAACCGTCAGCTTTCCTTTCGGGGACCACCTCAGCTGGAAAACCCGGGACGGCTTTTTCAGGGTGGTGAGTGACGACCCGGAGCACCCGGTGCCGGAGTATTTCCCGCCATACGGAGGGGAGGAGGACCTTCAGCTGGTCTCGGTCCCGGGGATCCTGACACTGAACGGCATTTTCACCGAGAGGCCCGACATACGGGAGAAGACCGGGGCGAGAGAGATCATCCTCAATACGGAGGACGCGGAAGAGCGCGGGATTGCCGACGGCGATGCCGTCCTGGCGGAAAATGAGCTCGGACAGGTGAGATTCACCGCCAGGGTGACGGACCGGATCGCCCGGGGGGCCGCGGCGGTCGTCGGTGTGCACCGGCAGGAGAGGGGGGATGCCTCTTCCATGCAGGTTCCGAACGCCCTTCACCACGCCCGCCTGAGCGACCTGGCGGCGGCAACCACGATGAATGACAATACAGTGAATGTGAGGAAACTTTGACGTCATACCAGATCGATAACCAGGCTTTCTACAGAAAGCTCGCCGCGCTGGCGGTCCCCATCGCGTTTCAGAACCTGATGCTGGCCGCCGTCGCGGCGGGCGACGCGCTGATGCTGGGCCGCATCGCCCAGAACGAGATGACAGCGGTCTCTCTCGCGACGCAGATCCAGTTCGTCCAGAATATCTTTATCGGCTCCGTCACCGGGGCCGGGGCGATCCTCGGGGCCCAGTATTTCGGAAAGGGCGACGAGAGGACGGTGAGGGAGCTCTACAACATCGTCCTGCGCGTCTGTTTTCTGGTCTCCGCCGTCTTCTTCGCCGCGTGCGAGATCGCTCCGGGCGCGCTGATGAGCGTGTTCACCGGCGATCCTGAGCTGATCGCGATCGGCAGCTCCTATCTGCGCATCGCCGGCTGGTCCTATCTTATCACGGGCGTGTCCCAGAGCGCGCTCATGATCATGAAGGTGACCGACCACGTCACCGCGAGCGCGGTGATCAGCTCGCTCGCGGTCGTGAGCAATATCGGGCTCAACGCGGTCTTCATCTTCGGCCTCCTCGGCTTCCCGGCTCTCCGGTCGGACGGCGCGGCCTTCGCGACGACGGCCGCCCGCGTGATCGAGCTGCTCCTCTGTGTCCTCGTGAGCGTGTGGAGGAGCTGCCTGAAGCCGGCCTGGGGACGTCTGCTCCGGTGGGACAGGCAGTTGACCGCGGATTTTCGGAGACAGTGCCTCCCGCTTCTCGGCGGGTTCTTTCTGTGGGGGATCGGGTTTACGTCCTACACAGCGGTCATGGGACACCTGGGAAGGGATGCGGCGGCGGCCAACTCCGTGGCAGCGGTGTTCCGCGACCTGGTCTGCTGCGCGTGCAACGGCATCGGAAGCGCCGCCGGCATCATGGTCGGCAATGAGCTTGGTGCCGGCCGCCTTGAGAAGGGTAAAGCCTACGGGATCAGGCTGAAAAACATCTCCTGGGTGATCGGTTTCGCCTCCACGGCGATTGTCCTCGCGATCACGCCGCTCGTCGTGCGGATGGTGATCCTGACGGACGCCGCGAGGAACCTCCTCACCGGAATGATGGTGATCATGGCTTTCTACATGATCGGGAGAAGCGTGAACACGGTCTCGATCAACGGAGTGCTCGACGGCGGAGGCGACACGCTGTTCGACATGTACAGCCTTGCGGTCAGCATGTGGGGCGTCGCCATTCCGCTGACGCTGCTCGGCGCCTTCGTCTTCCGCTGGCCGGTGCTCGTCGTCTATGCCTGCACCTGCCTCGACGAGGTGGGAAAGATTCCCTGGGTGATGGCGCGGATCCGGAAGTACAAGTGGGTTCAGGACCTGACGAGATAATGGTATAATAAACTGACGTGACCGCTGACGCGGCCGGATGAAGGGAGTTTGCGGAAAATGCCGCCGGAAGCGGAAGAATTTACACTTGACCTGAGGGACGGGGCGGGGACGTTCCGCATGGACTGCGCCGTCTTCGGAAGGGGGACAAGGCCCATGGTCCTTCTCCCCGGCATCAGCCTGAAGCCGGTGCGGGGGTACGGGAGCGAGACGGCACGGGCCTACCGGGTCTTCGCCGACGGGTACAGGGTCTGTGTCCCGGACCGGAGAGAGGACCTGCCGGAGGACTGCACGGTCCGTCGGATGGCCGCGGACACTGCGGCCGCGATGAGGAAGCTCGGAATAGAGAGCGCCGATGTCCTCGGGATCTCACAGGGCGGCATGATCGCCCAGTACCTCGCGGCCGATTACCCGGAGCTCGTGAGGAAGCTCTGCCTCGGATTGACGATCAGCAGGCCCAACGAAACCATGCGGGAGGTCGTACGGGAGTGGGCGGGCTGCGCCAGGGAGGGCGGCGCCGCCTCCGTGATGAGGAGTCTTCTCCGCAGCATGTATTCGGAGGAGTACGCCCGGAGGTGCGGAAGATACCTGGATGCCCTCGTCGGCAGCATGAACCTCATAGAGCCGGAGCGGTTCGCGCGCCTCGCGGAGATCTCCCTCAGCTGTGAGGCGTATGACCTGCTTGACCGGATCACCTGTCCGGTCTTCGTCATCGGGGCCGAGCTCGACGCGGTCACGACGGCGGACGCCTCGAGGGAGATCGCGGAGAAGCTCGGCTGCCCCCTCTTCATTTTCCAGGGGTACGGACACTCGGTGTACGAGGAGACGGAGGATTTTAACAGGAAGGTGCTGGATTTCTTCCGGGACGGCCGATGAGCGGAGAACACGGCGGGATTTCATCCGGAACTAAAAAACAGGGGAGGAAGCGACAGCGATGGAACAGAGATTACCGAAAAGAAGTGAAGTGCCCGGCGAACTGACCTGGAGACTCGAGGATATCTATGAGACGGACGAGGCCTGGGAAAAAGACAGACAGGAGGCTCTCGCTCTGGCCGACCGGACCGCCTCTTACGAGGGAAGGGCGGCGGAGAGCGCGGAGACGCTCCTCGAGGTGCTGGAGCTCGCCGAGTCGTGCTCCATGAAAGCGCAGAGCGTCAGCGGCTACGCGAACATGCGGCACGACCAGGATATGTCGGACCCCGCGGGCCAGGAGCTCTACCAGAAAGCGCAGAGCATGGAGGTTCGGATCGGGGAGAAGACGGCGTTTCTTGAGCCGGAGATCCTCGCTGTGCCGGAGGAGAGACTGCTTGAGTACCGCGCGGATGAACCCGGGATCGAAAAGTTCGACGTGATGCTCCGGGAGATCGCAAGAAGGCGGCCGCACTCGCTGAGCGCGGAGATGGAGAAGCTGCTCGCCTCGTCGGAGGAGATGGCGATGGCCCCCTACAACGGGTTCGGCATGCTGATCAACGCGGATCTGAAGTTTCCCCCGGTGAAAGGGGAGGACGGCGCGGAGATCCAGATCACGAACGGCCGCTTCGTCCCGCTGCAGATGTCGAAGGACCGGAATCTCCGGAAGGAAGTGTTTGAGAAGTTCTACGGAAGGTACGCGGAATTCGCCAACACCTGGGCGGCCCTCTACGACGGACAGGTTAAGCAGCAGATCTTTTACGCGAAGGCCCGGAAGTACCCGTCGGCGTTCGAGGCCGCGGTGGACGCGAACAACGTGGACCCCGCCGTGTGCGGCGCGCTGATCGACAGCGTCCACCGGAACATGGACAAGATGCACCGCTACGTCAGGCTGAGGAAGAAGCTGCTCGGCGTCGACGAGCTCCACATGTACGACGTCTACGCCCCGATGGTCAGCGATTACGACGCGGCCGTCTCCTACGACGAGGCGAAGGAGCTCGCCCTTGAGGCCCTTAAGCCTCTCGGGGAGGAATATATCTCGGTCGTCAGGAGGGCGTTCGACGAGAGGTGGATCGACGTCCTCGAAAATGAGGGCAAGCGCGGCGGCGCCTACTCCTCCGGCGTGTACGGCGTGCATCCCTATATGCTGCTCAACTACAACAGCACGGTGGACGACGTCTTCACGCTGGTCCACGAGATGGGGCACTCCATGCACACCTGGTACTCCGAGAAGAACCAGAGCCTCTACAACGCGAACTACAAGATCTTCGTCGCGGAGGTCGCCTCGACGACGAACGAGGTCCTGCTCCTGGAGTACATGCTGAAGCGGGCGGAGACGAGGGAGGAGAAGGCATATCTCATCAACCATTACCTCGAGAGCTTCAAGAGCACACTGTACCGCCAGACCATGTTCGAGGAGTTCGAGAGGAAGACGAACGCGATGGCGGAGGAGGGCGTCCCGCTCACGGCGGATTCGCTCTCGGACGTCTACTACAGGCTGAATCAGGAATACTTCGGGGAGGATATGGTCTCGGATCCCGGTATCGCGAGCGAGTGGTGCAGGATCCCGCATTTTTACTACAATTTCTACGTCTATCAGTACGCGACGAGCTTCGCCGCCGCGGTGGCGATCGCCCACAGGATTCTCGACGAGGGAGAGGCCGCGGTGGGGCCGTACCTGAAGTTCCTGTCCTCGGGATGCACACAGGATCCCGTGAGCCTGCTTCGGATCGCCGGAGTCGACATGTCGACGGCGGCGCCGGTCGACGCGGCCCTCGAGGTATTCGACGGGGCGATCACGGAGATGGAGGAGCTCTATCGCTGAGAGAGCGGTCATTCCGCGTGACACGCAATAATAAAATATGCAGCCGGAGCGCGCGAGCTTAAGAGAGAACCTGAGGGGACAGTCTCCGGGAAGGGAGGCCTTCGTTATGGAGAGAGGAGTCTACTTCGACGCGTGGTTCAAACACAACTTCTGCTATCACCCGAGCCTGCCGCTTCGGAGCGCGCAGATGCTCGAGGACCTGAAGAAGTACCGCGCAAGCGTGCTGGTGTGGGCCGGCATGGGCGGGGGCAGCATCAGCCTGCCCTGGCTTCATCACGAGGCGTTCGGTGAAGTCGACCCGCGCATGCGGTTCTTCGGCTTTATGAACGACAGCGAATTTGCCGCGGAGTGCGAAAAGCTCGGGATCAAACTCTTCGGTATCGTCTTCGAGGTGCAGGGCTGGGAGTTTCCCGCCGTATTCGACGAGAACGGCAGAATCATCCGCATAAACAGCGAAGCGGAGACGGAGGGTCACGCGTGGTACGGCCTCCGGGAATTCAGTGAGGACAGCCGGCCCGACGCGTTTCCGACGAGGCTTGCCGACTACTACCCGGACGGCATCAGGGACCCGGAGGGCAGGCCCGTCGCCGACATCCGGGAGGAGTGCTGCGCCCGCGACATGTTCGGGAACCCGATCCACGCGGAATGGGTCGAGGTCCGGGACCACGAACAGAACTGCTATCAGATGTGCCGCAACAACCCGGTCTGGCGCGGCTACCTGAAAAAAATCATTGAAATCCAGATCGACGCCGGCGTCCAGGGAATCCAGCTGGACGAGTGCGAGCTGCCGATGACGTCCATCGGTTCAGGCGGCTGCTTCTGCAGGCACTGCATGCGCGAATTCACCGAATACCTGGTGGAGCGGCGCGAAGAGGGCAGGCTGTCGCCCGAGTGGGACGGCATCGACGTCCGGACGTTCGATTACGGGGAATACCTGAGAGAGACCGGGAGTCCCTATCCGGACGGCGCCCCGTTCTTCAGCGACTACTGGGCCTTCCAGGTGCGGCAGGTGCGCCGCTATTTCAGCGAGCTCGCGGATTACGCGAAAGAGTACGCCCGCAGCCGGTACGGGAAGGAGATCCCGGTCTCCGGCAACTTCTACAACCTCCAGCCGGCCTATCATCCGATCGTTCCCAAGGCAGACATCATCATAACGGAGATGGAGCACACCCTGTTCCGCCAGCCCTATTTCTACAGGTACAGCGCGGGATTTGCCGAAGGGAAGCCCGTCATCATCGCCGAGAACCCCTACGGCGGCATCGTGCCCGAGCTCGTCTCCCTGCTCGACCGCGGGAAGGGCTATGACCTCTACCGCCTGTTCATGCTGGAGGCCTCGGTCTACGGCTGCAACATGTCCGTCCCCTACGGGTCCTGGATGGGGAACACCATAAAAGACGCTTTCTGGCCGCCGAGATCGGTGACGGAGGGGATCCAGGCATTTCTCTCAGAACATGAGGATTTCTTCCCCGGCACGCGGGTGAAGGGGGCGGCGGTCCTCTACTCCTTCGGCAGCAACTGCATGAGGGACGCCCACCGGGCCGGAAACGCCAACGGGGACGCCATGGCGTCGTCCGGGATCCGGCTCGGCGTGACGACGACGGACTACGGCGACACCCTGCTCTCCATGCCCTTCTGGGACGTGATCCGGGCGATGAGTTCCGTCCGCGCGGTCTACGATGTGAAAATGATGCCCGACGGCGACCTCAGGGAGGACGACTTCACCGCGGAGAAGCTCACGGGGTATCCGATGCTCGTGCTCCCGGACTGCTTCCTGCTGACCGGGAACCAGGCGGACATCATCCGGAACTACGCGGAGGAGGGCGGCGCCGTGCTCGTCTACGGCCGGCTCGCGGAGGGGACCGGACTTGCGGAGGCGCTCCGCAGCCTTCCGAACGTCCGTTTCGTCGGCGAGGGGGAGCCGGGCGCGTCCGACGTGCCGGCATTTCTCAAGGTATTCGAAGAGATGTACGGGGAGGTCAGTGTCGTCCGGTGTGAGTCGCGGGATCTCGGGCTCATGCGCTACGACGACGACGCGGGAACCTATGTGCATCTCCTGAACTACGCCTATGACCCGGAGCGGGACGCGGTGGAACCCGCGCGCGGCGTTGAGCTCGTCCTCGACGACGTCCCCGGAGGGGAGGTCCGCGTGTACCGCCTGGACGGAGAGGCCGATGATTTTGAAGCCGTCCGGGACGGGGAGAGACTGACCGTGAAGCTGCGCGAAGTTTCCGTCTATACCGCCGTCACTGTCCGCCCGTGAGGCGGGGATCTCTCAGAGGAAGGGGATAAGCATGATCTATTATGTGAGCGCAGAAGCCGCCGCGAAGGGCGACGGAAGCCGTAAGAAGCCGTTTCAGAAGATACAGCAGGCCGCGGACGCCGCCGCGCCCGGCGACGAGGTGGTGGTTCTTCCCGGCGTCTACCGGGAGGCTGTGAACCCGCCCCGCGCCGGCAGGCCGGACGCGCGGATCACCTACCGCGCGTATGAGAAGGGCACCGCGGTAATCACCGGGGCGGAGCGGATCCGGACCTGGGAGAAGGCCGGCGGGGACGTGTGGAGGGCCGAGATTCCGAACAGCCTGTTTCCCGGCCGCAATCCCTTCGCGACACCGGTCTCCGGCGACTGGTTTATCATCCACTATCCGGCCCATCTCGGCGACGTATTCCTCGACGGGAAGTCGCTCTACGAGGTGACAAGCCTCGACGGGGTGCGTGAGCCCGTGAAGTCGGCGGAGTCCTGGGATCCGGAGTTTTCGCTCTATGTCTGGTACGCGGAGCAGGACGCGGAGCAGGACGCGACCGTCATTTTTGCCAATTTCCGCGGTCTTGACCCGAATGAGGAGAACGTCGAGATCAGCGTCCGCAAAACCTGCTTCTATCCCGAGGCCGAGGGCGTCGGCTATATCACGCTGTCCGGCTTCGTGATCCGTCAGGCCGCGACGCAGTGGGCGCCGCCGACGGCGTACCAGGAGGGCATGGTGGGGCCGCACTGGTCGAAGGGCTGGATCATCGAGGACTGCGAGATCTCCGAGTCCAAGTGCGTCGGCATCTCGCTCGGGAAGTATTACCAGCCGGAGGACGACAACCGCTGGGGCTGCCTGAAGTACAAGGACGGGGCCCAGACGCAGCGCGATATCGTGCTGTCCGCGCTCAGGGAGGGCTGGACGAAGGAGCGGATCGGCAGCCACATCGTCCGCCGCTGTGACATCCACGACTGCGGGCAGGCCGGGATCGCCGGCTTCATGGGCTGCGCCTTCAGCGTGATCGAGGACTGCCACATCCACCACATCAACAACAAGCAGAATCTCGCGGGGGCCGAGATCGCGGGGATCAAGCTGCACGCCGCGATCGATGTGGTGCTGCGCCGCTGCCATATCCATCACTCGACGCGCGGGCTCTGGCTGGACTGGATGGCGCAGGGAACCCGCGTCACCGGGTGCCTCTTCCACGATAACACGCTGCCCTGGCCCCATCTGATGCACGGGGGAACCGAGCGGGCCTACGGGGAGGACATCTGGATCGAGGTGACGCACGGGCCGACGCTCGTCGACCACTGCCTGCTCCTGTCCACCCGCAGCGTGAGGCTCTCCGCCCAGGGGACCGCGTTCGTCCACAACCTGTTCGGGGGCTCTCTCTGCGCGGTCGGGCGCGGCACGGAGAACGGCGCGCCGACGCTGAATTCGGTCCGGTACACGCCCTACCATCTCCCGCACTCCACGGAGGTCGCGGGCTTTATGACGATTCTTCACGGCGATGTGAGATTTTACAACAATATCTTCGTCCAGCAGGCATTTGACCCGTTCCTTGTGACCTATGTCGAGAAATACCGGGACTTCCAGTGGGACGACGGCAACCTGACCGCCGGGACCTGGCCCTTCGACGGCTACCCGGACAGGGAGGAGTGGGAGAGGCAGTTTGAGGGATACTGCGGCGAGGGCGGCGTCCGCACCGACCGCTACTACAGTCATCTGCCCGTGTACTGCGGGGGGAACGCGTATTACAACGGCGCGCGGCCATGGGAAAAGGAGAGGGAACCGTATACCGACTCCGCCTCGCGCGTGGAACTGAAGCTGGAAGAGGAAGACGGAAAATGGCTGCTCCGCACCAATCTCGGAGGCCTCCTGCCGGGACCGGCGGAACCCGTCGACACGGAACTCCTCGGCGAGGCATTCGAGCCGGAGCAGAAATACGAGAACCCGGACGGGTCCCCGATCGTCTTCGACACGGATTATTTCGGACTTTCTTCGGGGGATCGGCCTCTCATGGGACCGTTCTCGGACTGGGGGGACGGCCCGCTGTCCCTGACGACGACATTGACGTAATTGTAGGGGATCTCGATCCCGTTGCGGACGAGCGTCTCAAAGACCCGGGTGTAGATGTCGTCCTTCAGGATCTCGGCGGGCGTCGAGGGCATGAAATAGACGGTCGTCCTGAGCGTGAGACTGCTCTCCGCGCAGCCGAAGAAGTAGACGGGGCCGTAGTCGCTGCCGTCTTTCACCGGGTGTCCCGGCACAGAGTAGGGGGATTCCCTGACCGCCTCGAAGACAAGGCTTTTCGCCTTTTCGACGTCGCTCGAATAGCCGACGCTGAACGTGAATTCCGCGCTCCGCTCCGAGGGGACCCTGCTCATGTTGGAGATCGCCATCCCGTTCAGCTTGCTGTTCGGGATGATGTAGATGGCGGTATCGAGCGTATTCAGCACGACATGGCGGAGCGTGATGTCCTTCACAATTCCCGAGACCCCGTTCTCCAGCTCGATCCGGTCCCCGATCTTGAACGGCTTGCTCGTACTGATCACGAGCCCGCAGATCAGGTCGGAAATGACGGGCTGGGCGGCGAGACCGGCGATCGCGCCGATGATCGCGGTTCCGCCGAAGAGCAGCGTGCCGAAAGGACGGGTGAGCTCGGAGCTCATGACGACGACGTGGACCGCCACCAGGATGATGATGATGCGGAGAGTGTGCTCGAGGAGGCGCGCGTCCATCTCCTCGCGCAGGGGCAGGTACTTTCGGACCAGTACCCTGATGATCCGAAGGAGGATCTCCGCGACCGCGATCACGACCACGGTCGTGATCAGGAGACGGACGAACGGGTGAAGTTCTGTGATTATCTGGTGTATCTCGCTCATGGTATTCTTACAGCCTTTCGGGGAGATCTGTCCATGGATTCGCGCCTGCCGCGAAGCCTGAGCTGCCAGGCATCCGCCGCCGGTATCCGCCGCCCCCGCGACGCGCGGGGGGCCGCCAGATTATTATCATATCACAGAACGCCGGAATCTTCCGCATGTTGTCGGCCGTTTCCGAAAATCTTTTGGAGCCGGCGCTCAAACACTGTCTGAAGCCCGCCCGCGGGCACCGAAATTCTGTCTCGACCGTTGCCGTATTTTGCCGGATGCGTTAAGATAAAAGAGGAGAAAAGTTCCCGCGGTTTATATCACTCCGACCGCGGGCGGATACCTGAAATGACACGCGTGGGAAAGGAGAATCGTCGGATATGCGTAACTATATCAAGATCCCGTCGAAACGGGATGAGCAGGTGGTACTTCGCGCGGTGCCGGGGCACTTCGTCACGCCGAATTCGCACGTCAATTACTATCTTGACATGGCCGCGATCAGGTCGAGAACCAGCGAGGCGAAAGCGGCGGCGCGGGCCCTCGCCGAGATCCATTACTTCACGACACCTGTCGATACGATCGTCTGCATGGACGGGACCGAGGTGATCGGCGCGTATCTCGCCGATGAACTGACGAAGGCCGGCGTCATCTCGATGAACGCCCACAAGTCGATCTACGTGCTGACGCCCGAATACACGCCGGGAGGCCAGATGATATTCAGGGAGAACACCCAGGAGTGGATCCGGGGAAAGAATGTCCTGCTTCTCCTCGCCTCCGCGACGACGGGGACGACGACCGCCAGGACGCTCGAATCCCTGAAGTACTACGGCGCGACGATCAGCGGTATCTGCGCGCTGTTCTCGATCGCGTCGAAGATCGCGGGGCTGCCCGTCCAC
>CACYEN010000153.1 GCA_902773435.1 uncultured Lachnospiraceae bacterium
CGGACGGTTAGCTCAATGGGAGAGCACTCGCTTCACGTGTGAGGGGTTGCAGGTTCGAGCCCTGTACCGTCCATTTTTTGTGCCCTTATTTCCCGGTATGCTTCTTAAATATATCTCCTTCGCGTCCTGACACGCCGGCAGTCCCGCCGGCCTTTATTCAGTTCACCGGCTGTCCTGCGCGGCGCGCCCGCTTTGCCGCGTCACGCGTACCTGTCGGTGAATGCCTACGCCTTCATATCCCATTTCCTGAAACGAATCACGTGGTCCGACAGGTACACGACGCCGTAGCAGATCGCTGCTATCGCAAGCGCCGAGAGGACGTCGAAAAGCGAGTGCTGCTTGATGAAGAACGTCGACATGATGATCAGCACCGCCCAGACGAACGTCACCGCGCGGAAAAACTTCTTCTTCATCGGGCCGCGGGCCGCGCTGAAGAACGCGATCTCGATCACGGTCGTGTTGTAGACGTGGATGCTCGGCCAGACATTCGTCGGCGTGTCGGTGGTCCAGAGCTTTCCGATCAGCTTCGTGAAAATGTTGTCCCTCGGCATTGACGCGAGCCTGAGCGGCTGGCGCGTCGGCAGGAAGGTCGACACGAGCAGGAACAGCGACATTCCGATGATCAGCATCGTGCAGAGCCTGTCGAACTCATTCCGGTCATAGATGTAGACGATGACGAGGCCGAAGGCCACGTAGAAGAACCACGAGTAATAGGGGATGACGAACTGCTCGACGAACGGGATGACCCGGTCGGCCAGGAGTATCACCTGAAAATAGAACTTCCGGGGTATCGTCTCTATGATACTGAACCAGACCATGTAGCCCAGCATGAAGATCGCCATCGGGCAGGCGTGGCCGACGTCGAATTTTCGATTAAACCGCGCGATCGCGTGTTTCAGTTTCAGAGTCATAAGCGCACCTTGAATTCGTATTCCCCCGGCAGAACGTCGGTGTCACGTTCCTCCACGTCCGTGATCTCAATAAACCTCTGCTCGCGGAGACGCCTCATCATCTCGTCGATCTCCGCCGGCTTCCCCTGGATCTCCATCTCGACGCAGCCGTCCCCCGCGTTCTTCACCCAGCCGGTGACGCCGAGCAGATGGGCGATGTTGACCGCCCTGTAGCGGAAACCGACCTCGGTCACCCTGCCGTGCACCCTCAGGTGCCTGCGGACCCGCGCCCCGGGTTCTCCGCCCGTCCGGTCCCCCATTCCGCTGCCTCCGCTCTTTTCGCCGTCTCCGCTGCCGAAACCTTCGCCCTCTCTGCCATCGGCGCCTTCGCTCTCTTCTCCGCCCGCTTCCTCTTCCAGCCAGCCGCTCTCATCGTCGAATCCGGAATCGTCGCCGGAAGCCTCCGGATCTATCCCCACTGCCCCCTTGCCTCCGGGCGGCGTAAATCCGTCGAAAATGATGACGTCGAAGACCGGCGCCGCCTGCTCGAGCGCCTCCCGGCTCCGGATGGTCCAGCCCGCGCAGCAGGCGTGGAACAGGTCGTGCAGGATCCTGAACCTCATCAGGTTTGAGCAGCTGTATCTGTAGGCGATGAAGTCGGGCTTCGTCAGAAAGTTGAAGACGCAGCAGCTGAAGAGGAACAGCAGCAGCCTGTCGGGAAACGGGTCGTGGAACTGGTCCGAGAGCTGTCCCCTCAGGGTCTCCGGCCTGTTCTTCCTGAACCACCTGACGGACGCGGGATTGAAGGACTCCACGCAGAACATCCCCTGGTAGGAATCCAGAAGTTCCGCCGTGTGGGCGCTGACGCGCGCCACGTCCCTCATGTTCTCCGACTTGATCTCGACGATGATGGGCACGCGGCCCCTGATCACGGAGAGCGCTTCCTCCAGCGTCGGAATTGTCTGCTCCGACCGGAACAGCCTGATTTGCTTCACTTCCCGGAGCGGCATCTCGCTGATCTTCTTCCCCTTGAGCCCGGCCACTCTCCTTAAGGAATCATCGTGACAGATCACGAGGGCCTCGTCCTTCGTCTCCCGGACGTCGAGCTCGATGCCGTATCCGGCGCTCACTGCCCTGCGGAAGGCGAGCAGCGAGTTCTCGGGGGCGTCGCTCTTGTTGCAGTGCAGGCCGCGGTGGGCGATCAGCTGCTCTGAGAACACCTCCATCCGCTCTTTTCTGCCCTTCCCCGGCCAGACGGCGGTCAGCCAGAGGGCGATGAGAGCGAATACTGCGAATACTGCGATCTGCACTTTATCCGGCCTCCCTGTCTGTATGATGTAGATAAATATATCTCATAAATTGAATAAAATCAATTTACAAACCCAAAAAGCTGTGTTACAATACCATTCGTTGGCGGAACAGCGCCATATACGGAACGTTAGCTCAGCTGGGAGAGCATTCGCTTGACGTGTGAAAGGTCACAGGTTCGAGCCCTGTACGTTCCACTTAAACCCGGTCGGAGGAATCCGGCCGGGTTTTTGTTTTTCTGTTCCGCGATGTCTAAGAAAACCCCGGCCCTC
>CACYEN010000154.1 GCA_902773435.1 uncultured Lachnospiraceae bacterium
GACCGAGGCCGAGTTCTTCAGCTTCGGCACCAACGACCTGACGCAGATGACCTTCGGCTTCAGCCGCGACGACGCCGGCAAGTTCCTTGACAGCTATTATCAGAACAAGATCTACGAGTCGGATCCGTTCGCGAAGCTGGATCAGAACGGCGTCGGCAAGCTCGTCAAGATGGCCTCCCAGCTCGGCCGCTCCACACGCCCGAACCTCAAGCTCGGCATCTGCGGCGAGCACGGCGGCGATCCGAGCACGATCGATTTCTGCCAGAGAGTCGGCCTCAACTATGTGTCCTGCAGCCCGTTCCGCGTCCCGATCGCGAGACTTGCGGCGGCCCAGGCAGCGCTGAACAACAAATAATCCGGACGCGTCCGGACAGGAAATGCCCCCCGGCGGGGGCATTTCTTTTTTTCTTTAAGTTGATGCCGATTTCTGCTATACTGTAAGGCGATGTCCTTGCTCAGGAGGTGTTGGAATGGCATCAAAAGAAGAGATTAAAAAACGGATCTCCATGCTCAGGGCCGAGATGGTGAACAGCGGGGTAAATTTCTTTCTCGCCGCGTCGACGGATCCGCATATTTCAGAATATATCGGCGATCATTTCAAGGTGACGGAGTATCTCTCCGGATGTACGAGCGACAACGTGACGCTGGTCGTCGAGGCGGAGACGGCCCATCTCTGGACGGACGGACGGTATTTCATTTCCGCCGCCCTGGAGCTGGAGGACACCGGCATCATACTGATGAGATCGGGCCAGCCCGGCATTCCGACGGTGCGGGACTATCTGAGGGAGCATCTCTCCCGGGACGACGTGCTCGCCTACGACGGCACGTGTGTGCGGGCCTCGGAGGGCAGGCTGCTGAGAGCCGCCGCGAAAGGCTGCGGCGCTTCCGTCGAGAGCGGAGAGGACCTCGTCGACCGGATCTGGCTCGACCGCCCGGCGCTCCCCGTCCATCCCGTGCGCGTTCTTTCCGACGACATCACGGGGAAGAGCGCGGGCGACAAGCTCGCCGTGATCCGCTCGAAGATGGAGGAAGCGGGGGTCTGCCACTTTGTTCTCTCCCGGATGGACGACATCATGTGGCTGCTCAACATCCGCGGGAACGACGTGGAATGCTGTCCCGTCGCCATGACCCACCTGCTCGTCGGGATGCAGACGGCGGACCTGTTCATTCAGGACGGCGAGGTGACGGAGGAGCTGCTGGCCTTCGCGCGGGACAACCGCGTCAAGATCCATGAGTACGGCACATTCCTCGGCTATCTGAAGGACTATCACTTCGAAGGCGTGGTCCTGTGCGACAGCCGATGCGTCAGCGACGCGGTTTACTCCATTCTGGAGGAGCGCGCCGAGCTCAGGGACGCGGATAATCCCACCGAGCTGCTGAAGGCCGTCAAGAACGACACTGAGATCGACAACTCGAAAAAGTACTATCTTCTCGATTCCGTCGCCGTCTGCCGCTTCATCTTCAGGATCAAGAAGGAGACCGGAAGCGTGCGGAGGAACGAGTGGCAGGCGGCCCGTCTCCTGGACGGGCTTCGGAAGCAGATACCGGGCTTTCTGGATCTCTCCTTCCCGACGATCTCCGCCTACAACGCGAGCGCGGCGATGGCGCATTACTCCGCCGGCGAGCACTCGAGCCGGGACATCCAGCCGGAGGGCTTCCTTCTGGTGGATTCCGGCGGACAGTATCTGGGAGCCACCACCGACGTCACCCGAACCATCGCCCTCGGGCCGCTGACGGACGAGATGAAGCGCGATTTCACCCTGGTCGCCGCAGCCAACCTGTCCCTCATGTACACCCGCTTCGCGAAGGGCACGACGGGGTGCCAGCTGGATATCATCGCCAGGGAGAGGCTCTACAGGTACGGCTGTGACTTCAACCACGGAACGGGACACGGGGTGGGGTACATCCTCAACGTCCACGAGGGTCCCCAGAGAATCTCCCATACGCCGAAGGAACGCCCCGACGCGGAGTTTGTTCCCGGTATGATCACCTCCGACGAGCCCGGGATCTACCGGGAGGGAAAATACGGCATCAGAACGGAGAGCATCGTCCTGTGCGTCCCGGATATGAGAAATGAGTTCGGGGAGTTCTACCGCTTCGAGCCGCTGACCTTCGTCCCCATCGATCTCGACGCCATCGACGGGGAGATCCTGGAGCCGGTCGACCGCCGGCGTCTCAACGACTATCACAGGCAGGTAAGGGAGAACGTCGCGCCGTTCCTCGAGGGGGAAGAACTGGCGTGGCTGCTGGACGCGACAAGAGAGATTTGACATGGAACTTTCGAAATTGAAAGAAAGAATCAGACTGCCGTTCCGGTTCGTCGGAACGGCGATTTCACTGTTTATCTTAATTTACTGGAGAAAGCTTTTCTTCGGCCCGTCGAGGCTCACGGGAGTGAAGGCGGAGGTGCCTTTTGACAACCGCCGGCC
>CACYEN010000155.1 GCA_902773435.1 uncultured Lachnospiraceae bacterium
ACGCGCCTCTACGCCGCCGCGTCCTATATCAAGACGCGCGACGACCTCGACATCATCCAGCTCAACTCCTTCGGGTGCGGCCTCGACGCCGTGACGACGGACGAGGTGCAGGAGATCATGATGTCGGGAGGCAAGATCTACACCTGCCTCAAGATCGACGAGGTCAACAACCTCGGCGCCGCAAGGATCCGCGTCAGGTCGCTCATCGCCGCGATCCGCGTCAGGAAGGAGAAGGGGATCCCCAGGGACGTCCGGCCCTCCTCGATCGAGAAAGTGAAATTCTCGAAGGAGATGAAGCAGCGCTACACGATCCTGGCCCCGCAGATGTCGCCGATCCATTTCAGGCTGCTCGAGGAGGCCTTCAACTCGGAGGGGTTCAATTTCGAGATTCTCTCGAATGACAACCGCCAGGCGATCGACATGGGTCTCAAGTACGTCAACAACGACGCCTGCTACCCGTCCCTCCTCGTCATCGGGCAGATCATGGATGCCCTGACTTCGGGAAAATACGACCTCTCCCGCACCGCGGTCGTCATCACGCAGACGGGCGGTGGCTGCAGGGCTTCCAACTACATCGCGTTTATCCGGAGGGCGCTGAAGAAAGCGGGCCTCGCCCACGTCCCGGTTCTCTCCCTCAACTTCAACGGGTTTGAGCCGCAGGAGGGTTTCAAGATCACGCCGAAGCTGCTCGTCAAGCTGATCTACGCGGTCGTTCTCGGCGACATCATGATGAAATGCGTCTACCGCATGCGCCCCTACGAGAAGACGAAGGGGTCGGCGGACAGGATGTACCGCAAGTGGGACCGCGTCTGCCGGGAATTCCTCAAGGGAGGCGTGAGCTTCCGCAAATACAACCAGATCTGCAGGAGCATCATCCATGACTTCGACCGCCTGCCCATCACGGACGAGATGAAGCCGAGGGTGGGCATCGTCGGCGAGATTCTCGTCAAGTTCTCACCGACCGCGAACAACAACCTGGCAGAGCTTCTCGAGAAAGAGGGCGCCGAGCCCGTCGTCCCCGACCTGCTCGACTTCTTCCAGTACAGTTTTTACAACGGCAACTTCAAGTCGGACAACCTCGGGTTCCCGAAACAGCACAAGATCAAGATGAACGCGGCTGTGAAGGCCGTGGACTTCATCCGGGGCGCCGCGACGGCCGAGTTCAAAAAGAGTGCCCACTTCAGCCCGCCGGCCGACATCGCGGAGCTCGCGAGATCGGCCTCCCCGATCGTATCGAACGGCAACCAGACCGGGGAGGGATGGTTCCTGACCGGAGAGATGCTTGAACTGATCGGGGAAGGCGTCCCCAATATCGTCTGCATCCAGCCGTTCGCCTGCCTGCCGAACCACATCGTCGGCAAGGGCGTCATCAAGGAGATCCGGCGCAGGTACCCGCAGGCGAATATCGCGGCCGTGGACTACGATCCGGGCGCCTCCGAGGTCAACCAGCTGAACCGCATCAAGCTCATGCTGAGCACCGCGGTGAAGAACCTGAAACAGGGCGCAGGAAATTCCGCCGCCCGCTGAAGAATATGGATCAGTATATGGATATTCCCGAAAATGAAAGACAGCCCGCTGCCCTCGTGGGACTCAACACGGGGGCTGACGGACTGCATTTTGAAAAGTCTATGAAGGAACTCGCCGCTCTCGCTTCTGCGGCGGGTTTCCGCGTCTCCGGAGTGTTCACGCAGAATCTCCAGAAGCCCGGCGCCGGTTACTACATCGGGTCAGGCAAGATCGAGGAGATCCGTGCCTACCTCGGGATGACGGGGATCGACCTCGTCATCTTCGACAGCCAGCTAAGTCCCACCCAGCTCAAGAACCTGTCGGCCGCGCTCGGCGCCGAGGTCCTCGACCGCACGGCCCTGATTCTTCAGATCTTCGGCGGCCGCGCAAGGACCAGGGAGGCGGCGCTCCAGGTGGAATACGCGTCGCTCCAGTACATGCTGCCGAGACTCACGGGTCTGCACAGGGAACTCGGCCGCCAGGCCGGGACGAGCGGCTCCATGAGCTCAAGGGGCGCGGGCGAGAAGAAGCTCGAGCTCGACAGGCGCAGGATCGAATCCAGGATGGCGGAAGTCCGCAGGGACCTGGAGTCCGTCGGCAGGGAGCGCGAGATACAGAGAAAGAGGAGGGCCGGATCCGGCCTCCCCATGGCGGCGCTCGTCGGATACACGAACGCCGGAAAATCAACGATTATGAACGGAATGCTCCGGGAATTCGGAGAGGAGGGCGAGCGGAGCGTCTTCGAGGAGGACATGCTCTTCGCCACACTTGACACGACGGTCCGCAGGATCTCGCCGGGAGGCGGGAAGAAGCCGTTCCTGCTCTCCGACACCGTCGGCTTCATCGACAATCTCCCGGTCCCGCTCATCAGGGCTTTCCGCTCCACGCTCGAGGAAGCGTCGCTCGCCGATCTCCTCGTCATCGTGACCGATCTCACGGACCCCGATTACCGCGAGAATCTCGAGGTGACGGTCAAAACACTGAGCGAGATCGGAGCCGGCGGGATTCCGCGCCTCTTTGTGTTCAACAAGGCGGACCTCGCCGACCGCGGCAAGGATATCGGCATCTCGGTCCCCTGCGTCTCCGCGGAGGACGCAAAGATCACGATCTCGGCGAAAGATCCCGCCGATATCGCCCGCCTGGCGGACGAGATCGGCCGCTGCGTCAACCGCGGGCGGATCTTCATGAGGCTCATGATTCCCTACTCGGACGGAGCCGCGCTCGCCTCTCTGAGAAAGACGTCCGATATCACCGTTCTTGAGTACACGGAGATAGGCACGCTCGTCGAGGGCGCGCTGACCGAGTCCGACGCGGGGAGATACCGGGCTTATTCCGCAGGGACCTGAATCCCATGCGCCTTCGCGAGCGCCCTCAGGAGCGTCTTCGCGGGCCTCACGCGCGTCAGGCCCACAGGTTCCCGGTTCCGGTCAGCCCTTTCTGGCCTGCGGCTGGTCGAACAGGGCGTTAACAAACTCGTCCGCGTTGAACCTCTGCATGTCTTCCAGGGACTCTCCCACGCCGACATATTTCACGGGAATCCCGAGCTCTGCCTGTACCGCGATCGCGATTCCTCCCTTTGACGTCCCGTCCAGCTTCGTTAGAATCACCCCCGTCACCGGAGCCACCTCCGAGAACTCCTTCGCCTGTACGAGGGCGTTCTGCCCGGTCGTGCCATCCAGCACGAGCAGGGTCTCGATTCCGGCTTCCGGGTACTCCTTCTCGAGAATCCTGTAGATCTTGTGAAGCTCGTTCATGAGGTTCTTCTTGTTGTGGAGTCTTCCGGCGGTGTCGATGATCAGGATGTCCGCGTTCCTCGCGCGGGCCGCCGCCACCGCGTCGAAGACGACGGCGCCGGGATCCGCGCCGTCCTGGCCCCCGATCATCTGGACGCCCGCCCGGGACGCCCACTCGGCGAGCTGCTCGTTCGCGGCCGCCCTGTATGTGTCGGCGGCGGCGAGGATCACGCGTTTTCCCTCATTTTTATAGATGTTGGCGAGTTTTCCGACCGAGGTCGTCTTGCCGACTCCGTTCACGCCGATCACGAGAACCGCGGTCTTCTCCGACTCGAACCTGTAGTCATCCGGCACCGTGTCCATACGCTTCCGGATGCTCTCGATCAGCGCGTCCCCGCAGTCCGCGGGCTTCTTAATCCTCTCCGCTTTGGCCTGGCTTCTCAGGTCGTCGAGAATCTCCTCGGTGGTCCGCACGCCGATGTCCCCGCGGATCATGATCTCCTCGAGGTCGTCGTAAAAATCGTCATCCACGCGGTCATGCCTCGCGATGACATCGTCGATGCCCCTCACCAGTACGTGCTGAGTCTTCGAAAGTCCCTTTTTGAGTCTGCTGAAAAAATCGAACATAATGGCTCCTTATGACAGTTTGTCCTCGATCAGGCTGACGGATACAAGAGCGGAAACACCCTTCTCCTGCATCGTGATGCCGTAGAGGCGGTCCGCCGCCGTCATCGTTCCCCGGCGGTGGGTGATCACGATAAACTGCGTGTTGTCAGTGAGTTTGTGCAGATAGTCCGCAAACCGGATGACGTTCGTCTCGTCCAGAGCCGCCTCGATCTCGTCGAGGAGGCAGAACGGGGACGGCTTCAGGTTCTGGATCGCGAAGAGCAGCGCGATGGCCGTGAGCGCCCTCTCGCCGCCCGACAGCTGCATCATATTCTGGAGTTTTTTGCCCGGCGGATGCGCGATGATACTGATCCCGGCCTCCAGCAGGTCCGCGTCGGTATCGATCTCGAGCGTTCCGTGTCCGCCGCCGAAAAGCTCCCTGAAAGACTTGTCGAATTCCTCCCTGATCTCCGCGAACTTCTCCGTGAACTGGCGGCGCATGCCGCGGTCGAGCGACACGATGATACCCTGCAGGGTCTCCTCCGATTTCACCAGGTCATCGTGCTGCGACGATAAGAACGTATAGCGCTCGTTGACCGCCCTGTACTCCTCGATGGCATTGACATTTACGTTTCCGAGGGCGCGGATCTCCTCGCGGAGCGTCTGCACCGTCCTCCTCGCGGTCTGCCTGTCCGGCCCTTTCTCCGGCAGATTCACGGCGCGGACCTCACTCGGGGTCATGTTGTACTCCTCCCACATGTGGTTCGCCCGCTCCTCCCTGCCCACGCTGAGCTTCTCCCTCTGCTGGGTCAGGTGGAAGAATTCCCGGTCGAGCCTGGACATCCTGTCCGACAGCCCGTCCCGGCGCTCAAAGAAATCGCGATGGCTCGAGGAGAGCCTGTTCTTCTCCTCCGTCAGCCTGTCGCGCTCGGCCGTCCGCTCCTCCGACTTCCTGCCGGAATCCGCGATCGCCTCCGCGATGAGGGCCATCTCGCGCTTCTTCTCCTCGATGTCGGAGGCGTTGCCGGTGATCCTCTCCTCAATCCCGGCGGCCTCCTCCATGAGGCCGGCGATCTCCCTCCGGAGTCTCTCCACCGTCTCCCTGCGGAAACCGCACGACTGGCGCAGTTTCTCCGCTTCGAGGCGGGCCGCCTCCGCCGCTTCGGCCTGCCGGTTCCGGATCTCTCTCAGCTCTTCTTCCTGCCTGCGGAGTTCCTCTCCGCGCTTTCTTGCTTCATCCTCCTCGCGCTCCGACTGCCTGAGGGTCTCGGCGATCATGCCGTTCTTGCCCGAGACCTCCTCCATCTGGGACGTGATCTCCGCGGCCTCCCTCTCCAGCTTTCCGGCGGCTGCCGCAGACTCCTCCAGCTTCTCGCCGGCCTGCTTTCTGGAGAGGGTGAGCGTGTTCAGCCGGAGCAGGACCGTCTGCTCCATCTCCCCATGTTCGGCAATGCCGTCGCGGATGCTGTTTCTCTCCGCCCGGATGTCGTCGGTCTCGATGCGGAGCTTCCCGAGCTTCTTTCTCAGGGCCTCCGACGAGGCCGTCAGTTCCTCGATCTCCCTCTTTCTTCCAAGCAGGTTCTCTTTGTTTCGGAACGCGCCGCCCGTGATGGACCCCCCGGGCGCGAAGGATTCGCCCTGAAGCGTCACCATGTAGTGGCTGTGCCTGTATTTCCTTCCGATCAGGATCGCGTGGTCGGCCGTGTCGACGACGATCGTCCTCCCGAGAAGGTGCTCACTCAGGATCCCGTAGTCCTCATCGGTGCTCACAAGTTCCGACGCCAGCCCGATAACGCCCTGTTCCGAGAGGACGTCGCGGTTTCCGAGAGTCCTCGGCCTTATGCTCGTGAGAGGCAGGAATGTCGCCCTCCCCAGCCTGTTCGACTTCAGGAACTCGATCTGGTACTTCGCCGTCGTCTCGTTGTCCGTGACGATGTTCCGAAGGCTTCCCCCGAGGGCGGTCTCGATGGCCGTCTCGTACTTCTCGGGGACAGCGATCAGGTCCGCGACGACGCCCCGGATTCCCGGATTCCTCGTGCGGCTCTCCATAATCCGCCGTATCCCCTCGCTGTAGCCCTCGTAGCGCTCCGACATGGCGCGGAGGGACTCCAGCCTCGAGGAATCCCTGTGGTAGGCGGCGGTCGTCTCGTCGATCTCTTTCGTCTTTGCCTGGAGACTGCCCTGGAGAGCGGCGATCTTCTTCTCCGACTCCTCCTGCAGCTTCCTCAGTTCTTCGGCTTTCCCGGAGAGCTCCGCGATCTCGGCATCGAGCTCCCCGACCTCGGTTTCCGCCTTCGCCCGGTCCTCCTCAAGCGACAGCAGGCGGCCGCTGATCTCCGACCGGCGGATCCCCATCTGTTCGAGCAGCGTATCGTAGCGCTGGCCCTTTCCTTTCACCTGGGCCCTCGACTGCAGCATCCCGATCACAGATTCGCGCGCTCTCTCAAGGCCTCTGACGGTCTCTTCGATCCGGCTGTCCGTCTCCTTCAGCTCCCGCATCGCGGCAGCTTCGCTTGCGGCGGCCTCTTCAGCCTTTTCGTTCTCCCCTCTCAGCTCCTCCCCGACAGCCGCAGCCTCTCCGGTCCGTCTGTCGATCTCGGCAGCGATCTGCTGCCGCCGGCTCAGCATGTCGTCGCCGGCGCTCTCAGCCGATCTCACCTGCTCCCCGAGCAGTTCGGCCCTTCCGCTCATATCGGATCTGGCGACGGCCATCTCCGCGAGCTCTTCCTGAGCCGCGCTGATCCGGTTCTCAAGTTCCCCGATCTGCCGCTCGATCTCCTCGTACTCGCTCTTCGTGCGGTCGAATTTCTCCCTGGTCCCGGCCATGTCGGCCTCGCAGATATCGATCTTCCCGGCGAGATCCCTGATCTGGCTGTCGCATCTCTCCTCCTCCATCAGGTAGAGGCGGATATCCGCTTCCTTCAGCTTATCGCGCTTCTCCAGGTAGGCCGTCGCCGTCTCGGACTGTGCCTTGAGCGGTGCGAGCTGCGAGGAGAGTTCCTTTAAAATGTCATCGACGCGCAGAAGGTTCTGATGCTCGCGGTCGAGCTTCCTCAGCGCCTCGGTCTTTCTCTTCTTAAACTTGACGATTCCCGCGGCCTCGTCGAAGAGTTCGCGGCGCTCCTCGGCCCTGCCTGACAGGATCCGGTCGATCTGCCCCTGGCCGATGATCGAATACCCTTCCTGGCCGATTCCCGTGTCGTAGAAGATCTCGTGTATATCGCGGAGGCGGACGGCGGTGTTGTTGAGAAGGTATTCGCTCTCGCCCGACCGGTACAGCCGCCTCGTCACGGTCACTTCCTCGTACTCGATGTCAAGAGTGTGGTCGGAATTGTCGAATGTGATCGCGACCTGAGCGAAGCTCTGCGGCCTTCTGGTCTCCGTCCCGGAAAAAATGACGTCCTGCATGCTTCCGCCCCGAAGCTGTTTGGCGCTCTGCTCGCCGAGCACCCACCTGACGGCGTCCGCCACGTTGGACTTTCCGGACCCGTTCGGCCCGACAATTCCCGTGATTCCCCTCTGGAATTCAAACCTGAGTTTGTTCGCGAAAGATTTGAATCCCTGGACTTCGATTGACTTCAGATACATAAATCGGTTATTCCTTCAGTTTATTCGCTGTTTGCCGTCCCCTGCCCGGGGACCGTCCCCTGCTGTCTCCTCATCGCCTCTTCGGCGGCCGCCTGCGCGGCGGCTTTCTTCGTCCTGCCGGTGCCGGTCCCGATCACCTGCCCGTCCACCCGGGCTTCCACGGTAAACCTCTTGTCGTGGTCCGGTCCCTCTTCACCGATCACCGAGTAGACGACCTGCTGCTTCCTGTCCTGGTAGAACTCCTGGAGCGGCGTCTTCCTGTCGCGGAAGAGGTCCTCCCTGTGGAGGTCGGACAGGATGTGCTCCCTGACGAGCTTCCTCACGGAATCAAATCCCCCGTCGAGGTAGACGGCTCCGATGATCGCCTCCATGGCATCGGAGATGATCGAATCACGGCCGCGGCCGCCGGTCATCTCCTCGCCCTTCCCCAGAAGCAGGAAATCCGGCACATCGAGATCCCTGGCCCTCGCCGCGAGCGGCTTCTCGCTAACCATGCTCGCGCGCATCCTCGACATCTCTCCCTCGCTCTGGTCCGAGTACTTGCCGTAGAGGAACTCCGCGGCGATAAAATCCAGGATCGCGTCCCCGAGAAATTCGAGTCTCTCGTTATCGCCGTGCCTGCTCCTGTGCTCGTTGGCCCAGGACCGGTGCGTCAGCGCGAGACTGAGCAGCGGGCGGCTCCCGAACGTGTATCCTATATTCTTCTCCAGCACCTCAAGATCATCTCTCTGCATCCGTAAATCCACCTCTGTCCAGGTTCTCTCAGTCGGGGCTTACCCCCTCCTGTTCCGCCGCAAGAAGCAGGCGGACCATATCGCCCGGCGTGCGCATGGCCCTCAAGTCCGTCTCCGAAAAATCAATGCCGGTTCTTCTGCCGAGCTCGGTCAGTATCTCAAATATCTGCAGGGAATCAGCCCCAAGATCCTCTGAAAATGAAGCCTCCTCCGTCACGATCTCCGGCCTGACCCCGAGGATCAGCACCGCGATCTCCCTGATCAGCTCAAACTCCATCCCCGTCCTGCTCCTTCTTCCTGAGTTCACTCTTCTTCAGCTCACGGATCCTCGCCGCCTCTTCCGCCATCCTCTCGCCGATCTTCCCATTCACATTCTCGCGGTAGAAGATCTGGCACTGCTCCATCGCTCTCCTGAACTCCACGGTCTTTGAGCTCCCGTGCGCCTTGACGACGAGTCCCTTGAGGCCGAGCAGCGGAGCCCCGCCGTACTTTGTGGCGTCAAAGTCCCTGAGCGCGTTCCTGAGCGTGCCCTTCGCCAGCAGGCCGCCGATCTTTCCGGCAAGCGTGCTCTTTAAGCCTGTCTTTATGATGCGGAGCAGTGTCGTCGCCGTCCCCTCGTACATCTTGATGATGAGGTTGCCGCTGAAGGCGTCCGTCACGATGACGTCCGCCGCGCCCGCGGCGATATCCCTCGCCTCGACGGACCCGATGAAATTGATCGAGCTGCAGTCGCGGAGCAGCGGGTAGGTCTCCTTGACGAGCTGGCTGCCCTTTTCCTCTTCGGCCCCGATATTCAGGATCCCGACTCTCGGGTTCTTTATCTTCAGGGCTGATTCCATGTAGATGGAGCCCATCTCCGCGAACTGGAGCAGCCAGGACGGCCTCGCGTCGACGTTGGCCCCGCAGTCGACGAGGAGCGTCATCCCCTTCTCTGTCGGCATGAGGGCGCCGAGAGGCGGTCTCTCCACACCTTTGATCCTTCCGACGAGCACCTGGCCGCCGACGAGGATCGCCCCCGTCGAGCCCGCGGATACGAACGCGTCCGCCTCGCCCTTCCTCACCATCGTCATCCCGCGGACGATCGAGGAATCCTTCTTCTTCTGGATTGCCGCGACCGGGGGTTCGGACATCTCGATCGTCTCGCTGCAGTTGACGACCGTAACGTCATCCCGGCTGAAGCTGAGCCCGGAGAGCACGTCCTCGATCTTCTTCTCGTCCCCGAGCAGGATCAGGCTGATCCCCGTGTTCTCACCCAGGGCCTCCACCGCTCCTTTGACCGGAGCTTCGGGGGCGTTGTCACCGCCCATCGCGTCTACCGCGATTCTCACTTTTTCCATGTTTCTTCCTCCGCCCTGAACCGGCACCTGTCATCATCCGCCCAGGCTCCGGCTTTTCACGCGACTTCCGGGTTCGGGACTCCCCTGCCCGGGGCGCGGATGTTCTTATTCTCCAAAGTGAAAAAGCTGCCGCCGAATTCATCGGCGACAGCTCTTCGGCTTACGTTCAAAATGGATTATTCAGCGTCCTGCTTGATGATCTCGCGCTTATTATATGTTCCGCAGGCCTTGCAGACTCTGTGCGGCATCATCAGAGCTCCACACTTGCTGCACTTGACTAACGTAGGAGCATTCATCTTCCAATGCGCCCTTGTCTTGTCACGACGTGCAGAGCTATGTTTGTTCTTCGGACAAATGGACATCTTAACACCTCCTTAACGCACTGGAACATTATACAGTTGCCGTGCAGCATTTGTCAACAGGAATTTCAGGCAAGACGGACGGTCTCCCTGGCGATCGCGAGCTCCTCGTTTGTCGGCAGTACGAAGACGCGGATCGCGGAGTCCGGAGTCGAGATTTCGCACGCTTTTCCGCGGACCTTGTTCTTCTCCGGATCGAGCTTTACGCCGGCAAATCCGAACTGCTTCATGATGCGCTCGCGCATCGCGCAGTCATTTTCACCGATTCCGCCCGTGAAGGCGATCGCGTCGGCGCCGTTCATCACGCCGAGGTAGCCGCCGACGGTCTTGACGACCTTGTGCGCGAAGGCGTCGAGCGCGAGCTGCGCCTTCTCGTTTCCGGAGTCGGCCGCCGCGGACAGGTCGCGGAAGTCGCTGGACAGATTGCCGGAGAGCGCGTACACGCCGGACTTCTTGTTGAGGATTGTCAGCATATCGTCGACCGAGATGTTCTCGTGGTCGCAGATGAACTGCACGACGGCCGGGTCCACGTCGCCCGAACGGGTTCCCATGACCAGGCCCTCAAGCGGGGTAAGTCCCATGGAAGTGTCAACGGCCCTGCCGCCCACACTCGCGGAGATGGAGGATCCGTTGCCGAGATGGCAGACGATCACTCTCTGGTGGCCCTCCGGGAGATTCGCGAAGCGGATTGTCTCTCCGGATACAAACATATGGCTCGTGCCGTGGAAGCCGTAGCGGCGGATCTTGTACTTGTCGTAGTACTCCTCCGGAATCGCGTAGCGGTAGGCGTAGGGCTCAAGTCCCATGCCGAACGCGGTGTCGAACACGGCGACGTTGGCCTTGCCGGGCATCGCGGCCTCGCAGGCCTCGATTCCCATCAGGTTCGCGGGGTTGTGCAGCGGCCCGAGGTCGAAGCACTCGCGGATGACGCGCTTGACGTCGTCGTTCACCTTGATGGACTCTGTGTAGGTGGAGCCGCCGTGCAGGACGCGGTGGCCTACCGCGTCGATTTCGTCGACGGAGGCGACGACGCCATACTCCGGGCTGACGAGCGCGTCGAGAACCATCTCGATCGCCTTCTGATGGGTGGGCATGTCTTCTTCAACGACATAGTCATCTTTTCCGGGAACCTTGTGCGTCAGCCTGGAACCGTCGATGCCGATTCTCTCGCAGAGCCCCTTCGCCTTTACGGACTCATCCTCCATGTCGATCAGCTGATATTTGAGCGAAGAACTTCCCGCGTTGATTACAAGTACCTTCATGATATCCAATCCTTTCCTGCTTTGTGGGTCGCCATCAATTACTGCTGCTGAGCCTGAACCGCGGTCATCGCGACGACTCCGACGATATCGTCCGCGTAGCATCCGCGGGAGAGATCATTGACCGGCATCGCAAGGCCCTGAAGGACCGGGCCGTACGCGTTCGCCTTCGCGAGCCTCTGGACCAGCTTGTACCCGATATTGCCCGCCTCGAGGGACGGGAATACCAGCGTATTCGCGTTGCCTGCAACCTCGCTGCCCGGTGCCTTGAGTTCGGCGACCGTCTGAACGAGAGCCGCGTCGAGCTGGAGTTCTCCGTCGATCTTGATGTCCGGATATTTCTCATGGGCGATGCGGACCGCCTCGGTGACCTTGGTCACGTCGTCGTGCTTCGCGCTGCCCTTCGTCGAATAGGAGAGCATTGCGACCTTCGGCTCGGCGCCGACGAAGCTCCTGAACGATTCGGCAGAGAGGGCCGCGATCTCCGCGAGCTTCTCGGAATCGAAATCCACGTTGACGGCGCAATCGGCCATGACGAAGAGTCCGTGCTCGCCGAGGTCGCAGTCCGGGACTTCCATCAGGAAGAAGCCGGATACGCTCTTGATGCCGGGCTTCGTCTTAAGAAGCTGAAGAGCCGGGCGGATGGTGTTGCCGGTCGAGTGGCACGCGCCGGACACGACGCCGTCCGCGTCGCCGCACTTGCACATCAGGCAGGCGTAGAACATGTAGTCCTGCTCCATCGTCTCCTTCGCGATCTCCGGCGTCACGCCCTTGTTCGCGCGGAGTTCGACGAATTTATCAATGTATTTCTGCTTGTTCGGATCATTGAAGGGATCGACGATCTGGGCCCCCGATAAATCGAAGCCCTCACCGTTCTTCTCGATCTCCTCGGGAGTTCCGATCAGGACGATATTCGCGATGCCTTCCTTCAGAATCTTCTCTGCCGCCTCAAAAGTCCTCTTGTCCATGGACTCCGGAAGGACGATGGTCTTCCTGTCTGCTCTGGCCTTTTCCTTAATCTCATCAATAAATCCCATAAACTCCGCTCCTTTCGTATAAACACGACTTCTTTCATTATATCCTGAACCTGGAAAACGGCAAGCGTTTTTCAGACTTTCACGATCGGTTCGGCAATTTCCCTGCCGCAGGGATCTCCCGTCTTCACCGACATCACGGCGCGGTAGATATCGGAGACGCGGAGTTCCTCCGAAAATGTCCGTCCGGCCTCCGCCTTAAGCCCCGCAAGATCGGCGGGAGGGTTCGTCACGACGGGAATTCCGGCAGCGGCGCGCAGCCTTCCGAGCAGGCCTGCCGCCTCCTCCCGGAAACCCAGCACCTGGGTTACGAGTCCGTACTCCCCGTCCTCCCCGCGCCGGATCCCGAGGGCCGTGTGCAGGAGCGCCCTTCTCGCGTGGGAAGCGGTCAGCGATTTGGAGGCGCAGAGTTCGGCAAATCCCCCGAACGAGGAGAATTCGGCGCGGCGCTTCAGCATGGTGCGCGCGAGATCCTCCGTCACGTCTTCATAACAGGCGAGATCCGATACGTCCTCCGCGCTCATCAGCTTCTCCCCGAGAACAGCGGAGAAGTCCTGCCCGCTCAGCACCCGTCCCTCAAGAAGCTCCGCCTCATAGATCCCGGCGGCCTCCTTCGGGACCGCGATCCTGACGGAAGACATGTCTCCCCGAAGAATCCTTCCGCGAAGGGCCGACGCCGAAGAGTATTCGGAGATGGCCTCCCCGTGGTATCCCTCGCCCTCTCTCCTTGCCGGGACCGGTCTCATCGCGCTTCCGGACCGGATCAGGGCTTTTATGTACTCGACGCCGAGGATATTGTTCGGGTGCCTCAGAATATCCGAGTATTCGGGAAGCGCCTCCGCTCTCGCCCTCGGATACGACAGGCCCCTCTTCAGTCCCCGGCGTAGCTTCTCCCCGTAGTCGGCGGGCTCCTCCGCGAGATACTCCGCACACTTTATGAGGGATCCCGGGTCGCCGGCCTCACAGCCGAACACGAGCAGGTCGACCGAGTGAAGCGCGTCGAGAACCGCGACGCCCGCCGCCGCGAAGGTCTCCGCCGAAGCGGTCGAATATCTCGCCGGCAGGGAGAGGACGATGTCGGCTCCTCCAAGAAGCGCCGCTCTCGCGCGGACATGCCGCGAAAAAAGCGCGGGAGCCCCCCTCTGCACGTAGTCCCCGCTCATGAGCGCGATCACCCGTTCGGCCCCGGCCTCCCTTGCGCGCGCGATAATCCTCCTGTGCCCGTTGTGGAACGGGTTGAACTCACAGATGACGGCAGCCGTTCCCATGGGCTCAGTTTCTGAAACTGTGCACAGGCGCGGGAATCCTTCCGCCCCGGGCGATGAAACGGTCGCAGCCCCACGGGTTCACGCGCATGACGGGGGCATGGCCGAGCAGTCCGCCGAATTCGACGTGATCGCCGACTTTCTTTCCGGGGGCCGGTATGAGTCTCACGGCGGTCGTCTTCTGGTTGATCATTCCGAGGGCCATCTCGTCGGCGATGATGCCCGAGATCGTCGGTGCCGGGGTGTCGCCGGGAACAGCGATCATGTCGAGTCCTACGGAGCAGACGCACGTCATCGCCTCGAGCTTCTCGATGGTGAGAGCACCGGCGTTCACCGCATCGATCATCCCCTGGTCTTCGGAGACGGGAATGAACGCACCCGAAAGCCCGCCGACGTACGAGCTCGCCATAACGCCGCCCTTCTTCACCTGGTCGTTGAGAAGCGCGAGCGCGGCAGTCGTTCCTGGTGCGCCTGGTTCTTCAAGCCCTATCTCCTTCAGAATGTCTGCAACAGAG
>CACYEN010000156.1 GCA_902773435.1 uncultured Lachnospiraceae bacterium
GCGCGGAGGATCGTCACGACCTCCTTCTTCGTCGGAAGCGGAACCGGTCCGCTCACCGTGACGCCGTTCTTCTTGACAGTTTCGATGATCTTCGCCGCGGAAGCATCCACGAGCGCGTGATCGTACGCCTTGAGTGTGATTCTCATAACCTGAGTTGCCATAAAAAAAGTCGCCTCCTTTTCGCACTTTTACGAGTACGACAAGCGGTGACTGTACACATCCCCGGGCGTGTCACGCTGTTCGCGCACAATAACCCGGGACCTTCTTCCCTTCCGGGAAGATCTTCAGAGCACAGTGACTTGTCGCCAGTATCATTACATGACATTCGCTCCACGGAAAACCTGCGGCAAAAGCGCAGCAACCTCACGCTTCATAGCTATCATGTCACAGCGTAGTCAAGTATAGCAAAAAACCTCCTGCATTTGCAAGAGGTTTTTTTATCAATTCCGGATTCCTTTGCGAAGAGCTCAGATAAAGTCGCTGTAATCGATCACCGTGACGCCCGTGTCGTCGTCCTGGATGATCGTCGGAGAATCGCCGGCCGCCTTCGCCTGGTCGAGCATCTCCGTGAGAGAAGGCCTTCTCACCGGGGCAAACCTGTTGTCCGGCACCGGCTCCTCCGGCATGGCGGGCGCCTCGGGTTCTGCGCCCGGAACAGCTTCACCGGCCCCGAGGTCATACGCCGCGGGTGCGGCAGGCTCTTCCGTCCCCGCAAAGGGTGCGGGCTCCTCCCGGATGAAATCCGGTTCGGAAACCGGCTCCGCCTCGCTGCGGAACGCTTCGGAAACTTCGTCGGCGGCGCTCTCCGCTGCCGTCCCGGCTCCGCCCATAAGGATCTCCTCCGCCGGGCTCATCGCGCTCTTCTCAGCCTCGCTGATCAGAGCGTCCGCTTCCTCAATCGGGAGAGTCCCATCGTCCCCGGACGAACTTCCGGCGGCAGGCTCCCCGGGAAATGCCGGAACGGCGCCGCTCATGGGATCATCCCCGAACGCTGCCACAATCCCCTCGGGAAGTTCGGCGCTTTCGACTCCCGTCTCTTCATCCGCGCGGGCAGCCTCATCGGGCTCCGCCTCCTGTCCGGCGGCCGCGGCTGCGGCGGCTTCCCTCGCGGCCCGCTTCTCCGCCTTCTTTCTGGCGCGCTTCTCCGCCCAACTGAGACGCGTCTCCTCCTCCGGTTCCGCGGATTCCGCACCGGCGTCGGCTTCCCTGCCCGGCTCCTCGTTCACGGCCTTGACGTTGGCCTCCATGGCCGCCTTCACGGTCTCCGTGTCGATGCCGTTCTCATTCTCGCCGCCGAGGCCGGCGTTGATCACCGCCTCGTGATCCTCCTCGTTGTCCTCGTCGTCCGCGGGTCTCCAGAGCTCGGAGAGAATGAACAGGATGATCATGAGGATCACGATGAGAGCCAGGATGATGATGCCTTCCACGTGGTGCATCGCGAACATCAGATAGCCGATATACGGCACAACTACGGCCACCTTCGGGACGGAATTGCGGAGGAAGATCTCCTCGCCCGTTCCCTCGGGATCCGCGGCGCTCACGACCTGGTACTTTCCGGCCGCCTCGTCTCCGCTCCTGATGATGTAGGCGTACGTCGATATATCGTTCTCCTTGAGGATCTCATCGCCCGCCTTGAGGTCCGAGACGTCGACATTCGTCGAGTAGGTGATCGAACCGAGCGGGAGATTTGTGTCCATCGTGGTCGAATCGACGATCGTCGTCGAAATCCCTGCCAGAGGCGGAATGAGGATCGCGGCCGCGATGAGGATCGCGATGACAAGGAATGTATTGACCAGGATTTTCAGAAACTTCGACATGTCAGTCTCCTTTCCAGTATCTGCCCATAATCCCGTTTATTTTAACACTTTTATTATCCGCTGTATAGGTTTTACTGCTAAAGTTTCGTCACCTCCCTGAGCAGTTTCTTCTATATATAAATGACGCGAAAATAAAGGACACGGATCGACGGCGCGGATTACCGGCACGGACAGACGGCGCGGGAATGAGACCGCCGCCGCGGTTCCCCCTTAAGCGGAAGAAACCGCCGCATACGCGGCGGTTTCTTCCTGTCTTATCTTATGCGGATCCTTCACCCCCGGTCCGCTGTTCCTTCTTTCTTCGTGAGGTAATTCTCGATGCAGTTGATCGCGTCCTCCTCGTCCTCTCCGTTCGTCGTGACGGTGACCTCCGACCCCGCGTCAAGCCCGAGCGTCATCATCCCCATGATGCTCTTGGCGTTGACCCTCCTGTTCTCGGATTCGACATAGACGTCGCTCTGAAACTGGCTCGCCATCTGCACAAGAATAGCGACAGGGCGCGTCTCCAGACCACTGTCGATCCGGATAGTGATCTCCCTCTTCGTCATAATAATCCTCCTCCCTGGTGCATTTATAAATCCTGCTCTTTCGACCGCATCTCGTCCGCGATCGCGCTGAGCTTTCTCAGACGGTGGTTGGCGCCCGACTTCCCGATCCGCGGCTCCAGGCTGTCAGCGAGTTCCTGCAGCGTGGCCTCCGGATTGTCGAGGCGGGCTTCGGCCATCTGCCGGAGAGACGGCGTGAGAGCGCCGAATCCGCCGTGGTCCCGGATGTATCTGATATCTTCAACCTGCCTGACCGATGTGACGATCGTCCGGTTCAGGTTCGCGGTCTCGCAGTTGCACTGCCGGTTGATGCTGCCCCTCATCTCCTTGAGAATCCGTATGTTCTCGATGTTGAGAAATGAGATGCTGGCACCCATGGCGCCGAGAAGTTCCGCGATGACGTCGCCCTCCTTGAGGTAAACGACATGGTCCTTCTTGCGAAGAACCGTCCGCGCCTCGTAGCCGCAGGCGTTCATGACCGAGCGCACGGTCTCCGCCGTGCCGCCGTCGGGACATACAATCTCAAAGTGGTAGTACTTCTCGGGAGCGCTGAGCGACCCCGCCGCGATAAAAGCCCCCCGGAGAAACGCCCGCCTGCAGCACTCCTGGTTGAGAAGTGACGCATGGCTGACGGATTTTCTGACGGCATTCCTCTTCTCCGGGTCGGGGACCGAGACCGTCACGGTTTCGCCCCTCGTTTTCGGATTTTCGGAAATGACCACATCCATATTAAACGCTTGCTGCAATAAAGTAAAGAGCTTTCTCGCCGCCGCCCGGTTCTCGGTCCGAAGAATCACCCCGTCCTCTCCGGCGGCCGGGCCCCTGCCCGCGAGCATGAGGAGAGCGGCGGCTTCCGCCAGCTGGCAGTGTCTGGCCTGCGGGATGACTCCGCTGAGTTCCTTCTTCACATCTCCGGAAAATGACATCTCCTCTACCTCCGGCCGGGATCCCTGTCGATGTCCCTGTGCTCAGCCCTGACTCCGTATTCCGTGTCCGCGGACAGCGCCGCGGCGATCTCGTCGGCGAGGACGACCGAGCGGTGCCGGCCGCCGGTGCAGCCGACCGAGACGACCAGCTGGTTCTTGCCCTCGGAGATATAGTTCGGGATCAGGAACTTCAGGAGATCCATGTATTTCTCAATGAAGACGCCGCAGCCCTCGCTGCCCAGCACGAAATCCCGGATCGGCTTGTCCTTCCCGGTCAGTGCCCTCAGCGAGTCGACGTAGAACGGGTTCGGAAGGAACCGCACGTCGATGACGAGATCCGAGTCCGCCGGGATTCCGTACTTGAACCCGAAGGACTGGACCGTGATGTACAGGTTCTTGTACTCGCGGTCCTGGACAAAAATCCGGAGCAGCTCTTGCCGGAGATCCCTCGTAAGGAGCTTGCTCGTGTCGATGATGTAGTCGGCTCTCCGCTTCATCCGGTCGAGCTGCTCCCGCTCCTCGCGGATCCCTTCCTCGACGCTCCCGGTCTTTCCCGCGAGCGGATGCGTTCTCCGGGTCTCCTTGTAGCGCTTGAGGAGGACGTCGTCGCCCGAGTCCAGAAAGAGGATCTCGAAATCAAGTCCCGCAGCCTCCAGGTCGTCGAACGCCTCGGTCAGGTCCCGGTCGGGGAGACCACTCCTTATGTCGATCCCGACCGCGATCTTTGTGAATTCCGATGAGGCCCCGTCGGCCGCGATCTGGGCGAAGGGCTTGATCAGCTGGACCGGAAGATTGTCCACACAGTAGTATTCGGCGTCCTCAAGATAGTTGAGGGCAGTGCTCTTTCCGGCTCCGGACATTCCCGTCACAATCACGAGTCTCATTTGCAGTCACCTTATAAATCCCGGGGACCGGGTTCCCCCGGTCCGGGGAAATGTCTCCTCAGAGGAACCTGACCTCCGGCTCCAGCATGACCCCGGACTGTTCGGACACCCTTCTCTGGACTTCCCGGATCAGTTCCCTGACGTCGGCAGCCGTGGCGCCGCCGGTGTTGACGACAAAGCCGCAGTGCTTCGGAGACACCTGCGCCCCGCCGACGCTGAAGCCCGAGAGCCCCGCGTCCATGATCAGCTTTCCGGCGAAGTACCCCTCCGGCCGCTTAAATGTGCTCCCCGCGCTCGGCATGTCGAGCGGCTGCTTTGACTGCCGCCGCTCCCGGAAGTCCTCCGACACGCGGCGGATCTCCCCGGGATCTCCCTTCGCGAGCCTGATCACGGCCGAGAGCACGATCATCCCTTCCTTTGTAAAGACGCTCGTCCGGTAGCCGAGGCCCATCTCCCCGGCGGGAATCGTCCGGACCTCCCCGTCCCTGTCCAGCACCTGCGCCTCGACGAGGACCTGCTTCATCTCCCCGCCGTAGGCCCCGGCGTTCATGATGCAGGCGCCTCCGAGCGTCCCGGGGATGCCGCCTGCGAACTCCATGCCGGTGAGCGAATTCTCTTCGGCCGCCGCCGCGACCCTCTTGAGGAGCGCCCCGGCTTCCGCGGTGATCGTCCCGCCTTCCGCGCGGATGCCGCTGAAGTCCTTGCCGAGACAGATGATCACGCCGCGGAATCCCTCGTCGGAGACGAGGAGGTTGCTGCCGTTTCCTATGACCGTGAAGGGGATCCCCTCCTCCCTGCAGAAAGCGACCGCCCCGCGGACCGCGGGGACGCTGCCCGGCGTCACCAGGAAATCGGCCGGACCTCCGATCCGGAATGTCGTGTGGCGGGACATGGGTTCGTCCGTGAGTACGGCTTCCGCTCCCGCGATCTCTCTCAGCCTCGCGGCTGTTTCCGCGCCGTTCACAGGCCGCTCCGTTTCATCCGCACGCGCGCGCGGAAAGAAGCGGGTCTTCTGACAGGACCCGCCGGTTCATTGCTCTTCGTCATGGTTCTCTTCATCATCGTCATCGCTCTCATCGGAGCCGCGCTGCCCGTCGCAGTCGTCCCGGTACTAGTACTCGTCGTAGTTGTCGTAGTCCTCGTCGTAGTCGTCGTAATTCTCGTCGTAGTCGTCGTAATTCTCGTCGTAGTTGTCGTAATTCTCGTCGTAGTTGTCGTAGTCTTCGTCGTAGTTGTCGTAATCTTCGTCGTAGTTGTCGTAGTCCTCGTCGTAGTCGTCCTCATCCTCCTGCGGAGAAGGCGTCGGCGTGATCTCCGCCTCCGGGCTCGACAGGTATTCCCTCGCGTTCTCGGCTTTCTGCGAATCCGGATAGGCCGCGATAATCATATTGAGGACCCTGTCGGAATTCAGGATGTCGCCGCTCATGCTGTAGGCGTGGGCGAGATAGTTCATCACGTCGTAGTCCGTGACGCCGGCGGCCATCACGGCCTCCAGCTTCCTGATCGCGGTCGGGTAATCCTTGCTGTTGAACGCGGCGATCCCCATCTGCCGGAACGCGGTGGCGATCGCGGTCGGGATCTCCGATACAAGCTTGTCGTAGACCGCGCGGCCCTCCTCCGTCAGCGTGTCCGGGTCCATCGCGGCGAGGGCATTCGCCGCCTTGTCGGCGGCGCCGTTGTTCACGGCATTTACCGCCGTGATCAGGCCGTCGTAGCTGGCCGCCGTCATGCTCGCGCTGTCCACCTTCTGCTGGGCCGTCGTCACCGTGTCCTCCGACGACTTGACCTGCTCGTTCAGCGTCTCGACCTGGGCCGCGTAGACGGCGAGGTCGGACGAATATCTCGTGATCTTCTCGTTGGCCCGGCGGTTGACGTTTCTCGTGTAGGCCGGCACGAAGAGCAGCCAGATCGCGGCGGCGCCGATGAGGACGCCGACCAGGATATTCAGAAATGAGGCGCTCGCGTTTCCGCCCTTGATCACCGTCGGCTGCACCAGCGTGCGCTCGCCGGCATCCTCGTAGGCGGCGGGCTGTTCCTCGGAATCCTTCCTGCCCCCGAGCAGGGAGAAGCGGGATTCCAGCGAAGTGGCCGTCCCGGTCTGCTCGTCGACCTCCCTCAGGAAGCGGAGCGTCGTGGTGTTCGTCTTATCGATCCGGATCGCCTTCTTGAGCAGCCGCCTCGCTTTCTCGTACTCCTCCCTGTGGATGTAGAGAAGCGCGAGCAGATGGTAGCCCTTGATCAGCTTCGGGTTCTGCGCGAGAATCTTCTTGAGCTGGATCAGGGCGACGTCCTCGTTGTCCTCGAGGCAGTTGTTGAGGGCGATATTGTATTTCTTGATCGTCTGGTTAATGATGTCCAGGCGGTTCGCGTCCTGCTGGAGGTTGCGGATATACTCGGCCGCGATGTTGTCCTCGGGCTGGATGTTCTTGGAGACGACCCACTCGGACAGCGCGGAGACCACTTCTCCCGTCTCAAAATAGACAAGTCCCAGAAGGTTTCTTGCCTGGACGTTCATCTTATTGAATTTGAGACTTCTCTTCAGCTGGTCGATCGCGCCGCTCAGGTCCCGCACCTGGGCCTTTTCGAGTCCCTGGTTGTAGTAGAGGCCGGAGAGGACGATTGCCTGCTTCTGTACTGAGACGTCGCAGCCGCACTTCGGACAGTAGGCCGATTCGGTGAGCTCGGCGCCGCAATTCATGCACTTCATATGGTTATCTGTCCTTTTCGCTCTCTGAGGTTTCTTTCAGCATCTCCTTGAGGATATCGATCACGTCCGTGAGATCGCGCGAATAGATCGCCCCCTCCGCCTCGTCGACGTCGAGAGAAGGCGTGAATTTCTTTAATTCTTCGTCGTAATTGATCATAGGTATCGTCCTTTTCCGTGAGATCCGGGTCCTTTGACGGCTTGCCCCGCTCCCGGATTTCCGTGCTTCATCCCGGCTTCCGGCGTGAAAACGCCTGTGCCCCGCCGGGCTCTCTCATCATAACGGAACAGTCGGGAAAAATCAATCGCCCGTGAGATGGCCGGCCCCGTACACCAGGGTGTTGGAGGTGCTGAGGACCGTCGACGACGAGGCGTTGCTCACGACCGCGACGCCGACCCAGTCCCCCTTCTCGAGCTGAATATCCCGCACGAGGAGGGAGTCGGGTCCGAGATATGTCGTCTCGACATTTTCCCCGTTGACCTGGAATACGCACGACTGCGTGAAATTTTGGCCCCTGATCGAATAGACCCCGGTCGGGGACATCCTGGCGATCGTGTCGACGCGGACGGGCTGCTCGCCCATCGCGAGGATCGTCTTCTGCCACGGATTCGTCATGCCGAAGGCGTAGCGCTCTCCGTACAGGAGGTCGTACTGGAGGACCTGCATATTGTAGAAATAATCCCGCCGTCTCTTCATCGTGTTCTGGTAGTTGAACATGACCCCGTCGTGAATGCCCGCCATGTCGAGCAGGGCCGCCATCGCCTGGTAGGAAGTCAGCGTCCCGTTCCGCATGTCCGCCCCGAAGTTGTTCCAGATGAGGTAGTCCGTCTCGAACACGGTCGCGCGGCCCCTGATGTCGCGGTCCGAGAGCCCCATCGTCGGAAGGTGGTCGCCGTAGAAGAGTACGATCGTCGGCTCCCCCGTGTCCTCGAGCTCGGCGATCAGGTCCGCGACAAACTGATCCTCCTCCCGGATCTGGCTCACATAGTACTCCCAGGCGTTCTTCTCTCCGGAAGAGGATGTCCCCGACACCCTGATCTCCGGGTCGTCGAGCCCCTGTTCCGTCGGATACGCGCCGTGGGGCTGGACCGTCACGACGAAGACAAAGTCCCGGTTTTCCGTGCTCTCGAGCGCTCCCCTCACGCAGGGGATCAGGTTCCTGTCCCGCATCCAGCCGCTCTCGTTGACGTCGCGCTGGGTATTCATGTATTCGCTTGACGTGAAGAAGTTGAAACCGAGATTGGCGTATACTCCGCGTCTCCCGTAGAAGTCCGCCTCGTTGTTGTGGATGGCGTGGGAGGTATAGCCGTACCTCGAGAGCACATAGGGTGCACTCTCACAGGTCTCTTCTTTCAGGATCCCTTTGTACGGGTACTCCCCTGCCCCGAAGAAGCGGAGGCTCATCCCGGTCAGCGTCTCAAACTCCGTGTTGACGGTCCCGGCGCCCACGGTCGGCACTGTGTAGTAACCCGAGCTGTACTCCCCGCAGAGGGCATGCCAGTTCGGGACCGGGTCCTCGCTGAAACGCAGCCATCTCACCCGGGTCGGATCGAAAAATGACTCCAGCTGGACCGCGATGATATTCGGCATGTCGTCGGAAACCACCGTCTCGGGAATCTCGCCCTCCCGCCTGAGTACCCGCTCCACGAGGGCATCGGAGTACCGGTCGGGCTGCGAGATGCCGGTGTCGAACACCGTCACCCCGAGGCTGTACGGGAACCCGTAGTCGAGGTAGGCAGACGCGATATTGCTGAAATACTCGGAGATCTGGCTTGTCTGCCTGAGATACCCGGTCAACCCCCACATGCCGAGGATCGCCGCCGCGAGCCCCGGGATATAGAGAAACCATCTCATCCTGCCCCGGTAGACCGGGGAGACGATGAGCCAGTGGACGAGAAAAACGGCCACGGCCAGAAGAGCCGCCACGCTCAGTATGATCTCCGCGGTGTTGAAATACTTCTCCGCCACGAGCATCGCGTCGTCCAGCATCCTGAAGTCGGGGCCCGTGAGAGGCGTGACCCTGTTCGCCAGGACGATCCCGTTGACCGCCCCGAGTGTCAGCCACAGCGTCGCCACGGCCGTCCTCCAGAACGCCCTCTTCCGGATGAGGTAAGCCGGAAGCGTCATGACGAAGATGATAAGGGCATTATAAAAGAAGACCTGCGTCCGCTCATCGAGAAATCTCACGGCTTTCCCGAAGGAATGCCGCGACATCGCCTCGATCAGGAAATACCCCGCGAAAGACAGCGCGAAACTGAGCGGGAGCGAGAACCGGTTCAGAATCCGGTTCCGCTTCTCCCTCTTCGCCTCCTTCACGGGATCCCGCGGTTTTGAGGTCTTCTTTGAAAATATCTTACTTAAACCTTTCAAGCTGTTCCTCGATCTGCTGCCTCATCGCGACGTACCTGGCGAGCTTGGCGCGCTCCTCCTCAACCTTTGCGGCAGGCGCCTTGCTGACGAATTTCGGATTGGCGAGCATACCCTCGGCGCGGGCGATCTCCTTCACCATCTTCCCAAGCTCGTCCGTGAGGCGGGCGATCTCCTTCTCCCTGTCGACCAGTTCGCTCAGGGGAATGTAGGCCGTGGCGCGGCTCATGACGACCGAGACAGATCCTTCCTCCGCCTCCGTCCGCCCCCCGGCGATCTCAATCTTCTTCGCGGAGACCATTCTTCCGGCGTCTCCCATCGACGCCAGGAGCTTTCTGAAGTCTCGCTCCGCGCCCTCGTCCTTGCAGGCAATGACGAGGTCGGTCTTCGTCTTCGCGGGGACATTCATCTCCATGCGGATGTTCCTGATCCCCCTGACCAGTTCCTGGTAGGCGGAGATCATCGACTCGTCCTCCGGGAAACAGCGTTCCTCACTCCAGGCCGGCCAGGCCTCGGTCATCACCGTCTCAGCTTCCGGATTCAGCGTGCAGTAGATCTCCTCGGTGATAAACGGCATGTAGGGATGAAGAAGTTTCATGGATTCGCCGAGAACCTCCCGGAGCGTCCACAGGGTCCCGTTCTTCGCTTTCATCCCCTCCGGGGATTCGTCGCCGAACGTGAGCTTCGCCATCTCGATATACCAGTCGCAGAACTCGTCCCAGAGGAAATCATGGATCTTCTGCACCGCGATGCCGAGCTCGTAGCGATCCATGTTCTCCGTGACCTCGCGGACGACCGTGTTGATTCTGGAGAGAATCCAGCGGTCCGCGGGCTTGAGCTCCGCGGGATCCGGCGTCCTGATCTCCCCGTCGGGCAGGTTCATCATGATAAACCGGCTCGCGTTCCAGATCTTGTTCGCGAAATTCCGGCTCGCCTCGACCTGTTCCCAGTAGAAGCGCATGTCGTTGCCCGGGGCATTTCCCGTGACAAGGGTCAGCCTGAGGGCGTCTGCCCCGTACCTGTCGATGACGTCGAGCGGGTCGATCCCGTTGCCGAGCGACTTGCTCATCTTCCTTCCCTGCGAGTCCCTCACGAGGCCGTGGATCAGGACATGGTGGAACGGGCTCTTTCCGGTCTGCTCGTACCCCGAGAAGACCATCCGGATGACCCAGAAGAAGATGATATCATAGCCCGTCACGAGGACGTCGGTCGGATAGAAGTACCGGTATTCCGGTGTCTCCTCCGGCCAGCCGAGCGTCGAGAACGGCCACAGGGCCGACGAGAACCAGGTGTCCAGCGTGTCCGGATCCTGCTCAAACGAATCTCCCCCGCAGTCGGGACAGGTATCCGGAGCGGTCCGGGAGACGATCATCTTCCCGCATTTCCTGCAGTAGTAGGCGGGAATCCTGTGTCCCCACCAGAGCTGGCGGGAGATGCACCAGTCGTGGATATTTTCCAGCCAGTGGAGATAGATCTTCGTGTATCTCTCCGGCACAAATGTCAGCTCACCGTTCTTCACGGCCTCGATCGCGGGCTTCGCGAGCTCGTCCATCCTGACGAACCACTGCTGCTTCACCATCGGCTCGACGGTCGTACCGCAGCGGTCATGCGTCCCGACCGCGTGGGAGTGGGGCACGACCTTGACGAGAAGCCCCAGGTCCTCGAGATCCCTGACGATCCTGCGGCGGGCTTCATAGCGGTCGAGTCCGGCGTACTTTCCGCCCTTTTCGTTCATGGTCGCGTCGTCATTCAGGACGCATATCTCCTCGAGCGAGTGCCTCTTTCCGACCTCGAAGTCGTTGGGGTCGTGGGCCGGCGTGATCTTGACACAGCCGGTCCCGAATTCCATGTCGACGTACTCGTCGGCGATCACGGGAATCTCGCGGTCAGTGAGCGGGAGCTTCAGCGTGCGCCCGATGAGGTGGGTGAACCGGTCGTCCCGGGGGTTGACGGCGACAGCCGTATCGCCGAGCATCGTCTCCGGCCGCGTCGTCGCGACCTCGACGAACATGTTCTCCTCCCCGGCCACCGGGTACCTGATGTACCAGAAGAACCCGTCCTGGTCCTCGTGCTCGACCTCGGCGTCCGAGATCGACGTCTGGCACTTCGGGCACCAGTTGACGATCCGGGATCCCTTGTAGATATACCCCTTCTCGTAGAGTTTCAGGAATACCGTGAGGACCGCCTCGGAGCAGCCTTCATCCATCGTGAAGCGCTCCTTGTCCCAGTCCGCCGAGGAACCGAGCCTGTGGAGCTGGTTGATGATCCTCCCGCCGTACTCCTTTCTCCAGTCCCAGCAGTACCTGAGGAACTCTTCCCTTCCGATCTTTTCCTTGTCGATGCCCTGCTCCCGGAGGGACTCCGTGACCTTGACCTCCGTGGCGATCGCCGCGTGGTCGGTGCCCGGCTGCCACAGGGCCTCAAAGCCCTGCATCCTCTTCCAGCGCGTGAGGATATCCTGGAGCGTGTTGTCGAGGGCATGTCCCATGTGAAGCTGGCCGGTGATGTTCGGCGGGGGCATCACAATCGTGAAGGGTTTCCTGTCCGGGTTGACGCTGGCCCGGAAGTAGCCGCCTCTGAGCCATTTTTCGTAGAGACGGTCTTCGAGACCGTTCGGGTCATATGTTTTAGCGAGTTCCTTTCTCATGTTATCGCGCAATGCCTTTCATTGGTCTTTATTCTTGAAACACCGCGATGACCGCCTGCGCGGTCATCGCGAATAACTCACTGGAACGGATTCGGATCGACGAACCCGAACGGGTTCTCCGGGTCGATGGCAGGTGCCTGCGGTTCCGCGGGCGCCTGCGGCTCGACGGGAGCGAAGGGCTCCGCCGCCGCGGGTTCGGGCACGGTCTCGGGCGCGGCCGCGGTCGGCTGCATCGAGAGCAGCTTCCTCTTGAGCTCGTCCTCCATCGCGCGGAGTTCCGCCTCGGCCTGGACTCTCTTCTCGCGGCCCTCGGTCTGGATCTTCTGCACCTCGTCGAGAGTCGTGATCAGGGATTCGTTCGTCTTGCGGAGCGTCTCTATGTCGACGATGCCCCTCTCGGAGGCCTTCGCGGTCTCGACCGTCGTCTGCTTCAGCTTGTCGGCGTTCGACAGGAGCAGCTCGTTGGTCATGTTCGTGACTTCGCTCTCCGCCTTGGCGGCCTGAAGGGAGTCATTGAGCCCGAGCGAGAGAACCATCTGGTTCTTCCAGAGCGGGATCGTGTTCACGATCGTCGACTGGATCTTCTCGACCATGATCGTGTCGTTGTTCTGGATCATGCGGATCTGCGGGGCTGTCTGCAGCGCGACCGAGCGGGTCAGCTCGAGGTCGTAGAGCTTCTTCTCGAAGCGCGCGATCTGGTCCTCGAGATCCTTGGCTGCCTGGGCGTCCTCCGCGAGGCCGGACTTGAGAGCTTTCTCCTTGGCTTCGACGAGATCCTTCGAGCGCGCCTCCTCGACCTTCTGCTTCCCGGCGGCGATATACATACTGAGCTGCTTGTAGTAGGTGAGATTCGAGGCGTACATGCGGTCAAGCATATCGACATCTTTCAGCAGCTTGATCTGATGCTGCTGGAGGGCCTGGGCGACCTTGTCGACATTTTCGGAGGCCTTGTCGTATCCCGCTTTCATCTCGGCGATCTTGTTGCCCTGCTTCTTGAAGAATCCGAAGAAACCGCCCTTCTTCTCCTCCTCGTCGGGGTCAAAACCCTTGAGCTCCGTGATCACGCCCGAGAGCATGTCGCCCACTTCTCCGAGATCGTGCGTGCGCACGTTCTGCAGGACCGATTCCGAGAAGTCGGCCATCTGCTTCTGGACCCCGCTGCCGTAGCCGATGATCGTCTTCGTGTCCGTGATGTCGATCGTCTCCGCGTAGTCCGAGATCTGCTTCTGCTCCTCCGGGGTGAAGTTCCCGGTCATGAGCTCCGCCGCGCCGGTCTGAGGCTTGGAGAGGACTTCCGCCGCCTGGGCCGCGATCTCCTCACTCCTCTGTTCAGCTGATGCACTTTCCTGTCCGACTGTTTCTCCCATCTGAAATACCTCCGAATCTTGATTAAAAAATGGATAGAACCGTATATATGCCGTCCTCTTCGTCAGGACTCCTTGCTCTCCGTCTGAACCTGCGCCTGGCCTGCCGCGTATGCCTGCGCCTGTCCTGCTGCCTGTGCCTGACCCGCCGCCTGTACCTGGCCCGCCGCCTGCGCTGCCTGCGCCTGCGCTGCGGCCCTCGCGGCCGCCTCTTCCCTGGCTTTTCTCTTCCTCTGTGCGGACATGTCGTCTTCCGTCAGCCCCTCCTGCTTCATCATCATCCTCATGACGCTGATGTCGCTGGATACGTCCATCGCCTGCTCGCTGAAGAAGCTGTCGAGAATCGTCTCGAACGCGTCGTTGATCATATCAAGCGAGTTCGCGATCTCTTTCTTGGCCTTCCTGATGTTCTCGCCCTGCATCTGCTGGTGGTCCATCTTCCTGTAGGCCGTGACCAGCTTCGCCGTCGTGGGAAGGTAGTAGTTCATGAACATGTTGAGCTTGCCGGCGAGCTCCGGCCGGATGCTCACCTCCTCGAAGATCCTCCTCACGAGCTTCTCCATGCGGTCGAGCTTCTCCGAGATCTCCTCGTCCGGTATGTCGTCGTTGACATTCCTGATGAGGGCGATGTAACTGTTCCCCTTCTCCAGGATCTCCCTGACCTCCGGGGAGTAAGCTGCGTTCTTTCTCGCCTCCGCCGCCTCGGCCTCCCGCTGCTGCTCGGCCTTCGCCATGGCGTCCCTGTAGTAACCGTAGATCTCGTTCGAGGCCATGAACGTCTTCTTCTCGTCGTCAAACCTTCCCTGGGGAATCATCCCCTTGCGCGTGAATTCCTCCAGGTCCGAGACCACGGTCTTCTCGGGCAGCTTCATCTCCGCCGAGAGATCGCTGACCTTCGCGTAGAGCTTGGGCATGATCAGCTTCCTGTAGGATTTGAACCGGACGTTCTTTCTCGCGGCGCGTCTGCCGAAGACCCCCATCGCGATGCAGCAGGCTGTGAGAATCCCCGTAAAGACGGCGAGCGGACCCGAAATATCCCCGACGAACTGGTTGGACAGCGCGGTAAAGAGTCCGAAGAGAAGCGTCATGAGCCCGAACAGGGCCGTCCCGATCGCTCCGAGCACGCTGATGATCTTCGGCCCGGTCTCGCTCTTCGGAGCCGCGAAGTACTTCTCGGCTTCCCTCTCCTTGGCGGCCCGCTCCTCGGCGGCCCTTCTCGCGGCGTCCCGCTCCGCGGCTTTTCTCGCAGCGGCCTGTCTTGCCGACTCCTGGCCCGGGGAGACGGATCCCTTACCCGACGCCGAATCGACGACGTCCCGCATCAGGCCTCCGATGCGTCTGCTCAGGTCCGTGTAATCATTGCTGTTTATGGCGCCGTCAATGAGATCGGCCACCTGGTCAATCGCGTTTTTCAGAAAATCTTCCGCCATGACAGCCCTTGCTCCTTCCTGAAAACATATCATTGTAACTATACCACATTTCAGAAAGTGTTTGAATATAGAAAAAATACTGCCACATCCCCAAAAATATGTTACACTTGTAAAAGCGGCGTTTTGCGCGGCTGGATATATCCTTATGAAGTTAGCAGGGAGGAGAAACTTTAGTCATGGCAGAAGAAATGGAAGTCAAAGCAACAGAAACAGCCGAACAGGCGGCTCCGGCGGAGTCCATGGAAGATTACGCGAAGGAGATCGACAACTCCATGCGCGAAATCCAGGTGGGCGATCTTGTCGAGTGCACGGTCACGGGCGTCTCGGAGACCGAGATCACGGTCGATCTCGGGTACTATGCCCCGGGTATTGTCCGCGTGCCCGACTACTCGTCAGATCCGGCTTTTTCGGTCAAGAATGACGTCAAGGTCGGCGATGTGTTCAAGGCGTCGGTCCTGCGCACGGACGACGGGCGCGGCAACGTCCTTCTTTCCCGGCGCAACGCGGTCGAAGCGCTTGCGTGGGAGGACTTCCGCAAGATGCTTGAAGAGAAGACCGACACGGAGATCAAGGTTGTCGACGCGGTCAAGGGCGGTGTCGTCGGCTATCTGAACGGCGTGCGCGCGTTCATCCCGGCGTCCCATCTCGCTCTCGGTTTTGTCGAGGATCTCACGACCTACAAGGGCAAGACCATCCCGGTCCGCGTCATCACGGCCGAGCAGGAGAACAAGCGTCTCGTTCTGTCCTCGCGCGACATCCTGAGGGAGCGCCGCGAGAGCGAGAAGGCTGAGCGCATCTCCAACATTCAGCCGGGTCTCGTGACGGAGGGAACCGTCCAGTCCCTGAAGCCGTACGGCGCGTTCGTGTCACTCGGCGACGGAATCGACGGTCTCGTCCACATCTCCCAGATCTCTTCCGCGAAGAGACTGAAGACCCCGGATGAAGTCCTCTCCGTCGGCGACAAGGTCAAGGTCAAGGTCACCGCGGTCAAGGACGGCCGCATCTCTCTCTCCATGAGAGCGCTCGACGAGACGGTGGAGGCGAAGCCGGTCGAGGAGGAGAAGGTTGTCCTTCCGAAGACCGAGAACCTGACGACCAGCCTCGGATCCCTTCTCAAGGGAATCAAGCTGAACTAAAGGTTTCGACTCCTTCCCGTTATCCGGAGATAAGGCAGTAAATCAAAAGAGGTTTCGCGCCGCGGCGCGAAACCTCTTTTTCTCTGTGATAAGGCATCGCGGCCGCTTCGAAGAACCGAAGAGGCGCGGCCGCCTTATCGTTGTTCCGTCACGGCCGCGTCGGCGGCCGCGACGGTTTTTCATCTTCCCGCTCAGTCGAGCGGCGGTGAGCCCGGCCTCCCGTGGCAGGCCTTGTACTTCTTTCCGCTCCCGCAAGGGCAGGGATCGTTCGGATAGATCTTCTTCGCCTTGCGCTTCACCGGCTGCTTCGCGAGCGTGTCATCCTGCTTGTTGGTGCTGATGTTCTTGGCCTGCTGCTCCCTCTCCACCTTCTGCTGGAGCTGTACGTGGTACAGCACCCTCAGGGTCTCGTCCTGGATCATGTTGGTCATCTCGTCGAACAGCTCGAAGCCGTACATCCTGTACTCGACCTTCGGGTCGTGCTGGGCGAACGCCGTGAGGCCGATGCCCTGGCGCAGCTGCTCCATGTCGTCGATGTGGTTCATCCACCTGGCGTCGATGACCTTGAGGAGGACGACGCGCTCGAGCTCGCGCATCCTGTCCTCGCCCGGGAACACCTCGTCGAACTCCGCCTCTTTCTTTTCGTAGAGCTTCTCGGCCTTCTCCTTCAGGTACTCCTTGAGCCCTTTCACGTTCAGGTCCCCGACGTCCTTCGCCTTCAGGGGCTCGATCGGAATGATCGGGAGCAGGGCCTGGTTGAGCGACGTGAGGTCGGCGTCTCCGCCCGTCTGGTCCTCGCCGACGGTCGTGTCGACCGCCCGGCCCGTCACCGCGTCCATGAAGCCGACGATGACGCCGCGCATGTTCTCGCCGTCGAGAACCTTGCGCCTCTGCTCGTAGATGATCTCGCGCTGGTCGTTGTTGACCTGGTCGTACTCGAGCAGGCTCTTTCTGGTGCTGAAGTTGTTGCCCTCGATCTTCTGCTGCGCCCGCTCGATCGCGGAGCTCAGCATCTTGTGCTCGATCTGCTCGCCCTCGGGGACGCCGAGGGACTCAAATGTCTTGATCAGCCTCTCCGACCCGAACAGCCTCATCAGATCGTCCTCGAGCGAGATGTAGAATCTCGATTCGCCGGGATCTCCCTGGCGGCCTGAACGGCCTCGCAGCTGGTTGTCGATACGCCTCGACTCGTGGCGCTCGGTTCCGACGATCTTGAGTCCGCCCGCCGCTCTCGCCTCGTCGTCGAGCTTGATGTCGGTGCCTCGGCCGGCCATGTTGGTCGCGATCGTGACGGCGCCGGCCTGGCCGGCCTGCGCGACGATCTCCGCCTCCAGCTCGTGGAACTTGGCGTTGAGGACGTTGTGGGGGATGCCCTGGCGCTTCAGCAGGGCGGAGAGCATCTCGCTCTTTTCGATGGAGATGGTGCCCACCAGCACGGGCTGGCCCTTTTCATGGCAGGAGATGATCTGCTGGACGATAGCCCGGTATTTTCCGGCCTCGGTCTTGTAGAC
>CACYEN010000157.1 GCA_902773435.1 uncultured Lachnospiraceae bacterium
CACCGGTGATCATGTTCTTGACATAGTCAGCATGCCCCGGGCAGTCGACATGAGCGTAATGCCTGTTGGCTGTCTCATATTCGACGTGAGCTGTGTTGATCGTGATACCACGTTCTCTTTCTTCCGGAGCTTTATCGATATTGCCGAACTCAACGAGCTGGTTGCCCGCGCACGGAACTCTCTTGGAAAGAACTAATGTAATAGCCGCAGTAAGGGTTGTCTTGCCGTGATCGACATGGCCGATTGTTCCGATGTTGACATGCGGCTTGGTTCTTTCAAAATGCTGCTTTCCCATTTTAGAATGTCCTCCTTAAAATGATTGGTAATTATGAGGCTTTGGCCTCTTTTCTTCTTAGGCCTACTATTTGCTATTATATTTCAACTGCTTCTGATTTGCAAGAGTCTTTCAAAGGCCCCGAAAATTCCCTGTTTCCGCGGTTTTTTCGGTTTCTCTCCCGGGATGCTCCCGTCACTCCCCGCCGTTCAGAATCTTGTTGAAGATGTTTTTCGGAACCGGCTCGTACTTCTCGAAGAACATCGAGTAGTTGCCTCTTCCCTGTGTCCGCGAGCGGAGATCCGTCGCGTAGCCGAACATCTCGGAGAGCGGTACGTATCCGTTGACCTGCTTTCCTCCCCCGATGTCCTCCATGCTCTCGATCCGGCCGCGCCTCGAGCTGATGTCCCCGATGACGTCGCCCATGTACTCCTCAGGCATCGTGACCTCGACCTTCATGATCGGCTCGAGGAGAACCGGATCAGCCTTGGCCATGGCGGCCTTGAAGCACATGGATCCCGCCACGTGGAACGCCATCTCGGAGGAGTCAACCTCGTGATAGGATCCGTCGTAGACGTTCGCGTGAATGCCGACCACCGGGTACCCACCCAGGGTACCGGCCTTCATCGCGTCCTGGATACCGCTGTCGATCGCCGGGATGTACTCCTTCGGAATCGCCCCGCCAACGACCGTGCTCTCAAACTCGTAGAGATTGTCGCCGTTCGGGTCCATCGGAGTGAAAATGCACTTGCAGTGCCCGTACTGGCCGTGGCCGCCGGACTGCTTGGCGTACTTGTACTCGGCGTCCACCTCTTTGCCGAAGGACTCCTTGTAGGCCACCTGGGGCGCGCCTACGTTGGCTTCCACATGGAACTCGCGCAGAAGTCTGTCGACGATGATCTCCAGGTGAAGTTCGCCCATTCCGGCGATAATGGTCTGGCCCGTCTCTTTGTCCGTGTGCTGCCTGAATGTGGGATCCTCTTCCGCGAGCTTGCTGAGCGCGACACCGAGCTTCTCCTGACCGGCCTTGGTCTTCGGCTCGATCGCGAGCTCGATAACCGGCTCCGGGAACTCCATCGATTCAAGGATGATGGGGTGCGTCTCGTCGCAGAGCGTGTCGCCGGTGCCCGTGAACTTCAGTCCGATCGCGGCGGCGATGTCGCCGCTGTAGACCTGGTCGAGCTCCATCCGCTTGTTTGCGTGCATCTGGAGGATTCGGGCGACTCTCTCCTTCTTCTCCTTGGAGGAGTTGTAGACATACGACCCGGAGCTCAGGGTTCCGGAGTATACCCTGAAGTAGGCGAGCTTTCCGACGAACGGATCCGTCATGATCTTGAACGCCAGAGCGGCGAACGGTTCCTCGTCGGAGGATTCCCTGTGATCCTCGGTGCCGTCAGGTGTTGTTCCCTCGATGGCGGGGATGTCCAGCGGACTCGGCATAAATTCGATCACCGCGTCGAGGAGCTTCTGAATCCCCTTGTTGCGGTAAGCTGTGCCGCAGGCTACCGGAATCGCGGTGCCCTCGCAGCATCCCTTCCGGAGAGCCGCCTTCATGCCTTCGACCGAAGGTTCCTCTCCCTCAAGGTACTGCATCATCAGTTCCTCATCGAGGTCGCAGGTCTGCTCGACGAGCTTCGCCCGCCATTCCTCGCAGAGGCTCTTCATGTCGTCCGGGATCTCCGTGACGCTGATCTTGTCTCCCTTGTCGTCCTCGTAGATGTATGCCTGCATCTCGAAGAGGTCGACGATGCCGCGGAATTCGGCTTCCTTTCCGATCGGCAGCTGAATGCAGACCGGGTTCTTTCCGAGCCTCGTCTTGATCTGCTCGACACAGCCGTAGAAATCGGCGCCGATCACGTCCATCTTGTTGACGAAAGCCATACGGGGGACGTTGTACTTGTCGGCCTGGCGCCAGACATTTTCCGACTGCGGCTCGACGCCGCCCTTGGCGGCGAATACGCCCACCGCGCCGTCCAGGACGCGGAGCGAGCGCTCGACCTCGACTGTGAAATCGACATGTCCGGGAGTATCGATGATATTGATCCTGTGCTCCAGGGCTCCCGGCATGGGCTTGGTTTCTTTCTCCAGGGTCCAGTGGCATGTCGTCGCGGCAGACGTGATCGTAATACCGCGCTCCTGCTCCTGCTCCATCCAGTCCATGGTCGCAGTTCCGTCGTGCGTCTCACCGATCTTGTAGTTGACTCCGGTATAATAGAGAATTCTTTCAGTCAGGGTCGTCTTTCCGGCGTCGATGTGCGCCATGATGCCGATGTTTCTGGTCCTCTCAAGAGGATATTCCCTTTCAAAAGCCATCTAAATCCCTTCCTGCTTAAAATCTGTAATGGCTGAACGCCTTGTTGGCGTCTGCCATCCTGTGCATCTCTTCCTTACGCTTTACTGAAGCGCCCGTATTGTTGATCGCGTCAAGAAGTTCATTCGCAAGACGGTCCTGCATCTTCTTCTCGGATCTCTTGCGGGAGAAGTCGGTGAGCCAGCGGAGCGCCAGCGCCTGTCTTCTCTCCGGACGAACTTCGATCGGGACCTGGTAGGTCGCGCCGCCGATACGTCTGGCCTTGACCTCGAGCACCGGCATGATATTGTTCATCGCTTCCTCAAAAGCTTCAACTGCCGGTTTCCCGGACTTTTCCTCTACTGTCGCGAACGCTCCGTAAACAATCTTCTGCGCGACGCCCTTCTTGCCGTCGAGCATGATCTGGTTGATCAGCTTTGTCACGAGCTTGCTGTTGTAGATAGGATCTGCTAAGACTTCTCTTTTCTGAGTATGTCCTTTACGTGGCACGTTACTTCCCTCCTAAATCAATATGATTTCATCACAGGTACTCACATA
>CACYEN010000158.1 GCA_902773435.1 uncultured Lachnospiraceae bacterium
CGGGATAGTACTCCACCTCAAGCCCGATGTGGATCTCGATCTCCCTCGCGTATTCCCTCTTCAGGGCAAGCAGGGTATCGACGTAGTCCTCCAGCTGGTCCATCCTCATCTTGACGTTACTCCGGTATCCGTCCGGGTACGGCTGCGGCGTATGGTCCGAAAAACCGAGAATCTCAATGCCTCCCCGGATCGCGTCTTCGATATAGTCTCTCTCCGTCCCGGAGGCGTGCATGCACCGCCATGTGTGTGTGTGGTAATTCGCTCTCATTTTCATGCTGTCAGCTGTCCATCGGCATCAGTCCGCCGCCGGTCCCCCATACGATATGGGCTGCCCGGTCCATGTAGTCCGATAATCCGTTCCTTTCGATGTATTCATTCCATGCAGGGTCCCCCGCCATGATTCCGCGGACGCCCTCAAATCCGGCGCAGGCGGAGGGCTCGAGCCGGATCCCGTCCGTCTCCGCGACTTCCCTTCTGTACATCTCCGCCTTCGCGTCGGTGACGGTGAAGGCCCCCGAAACCAGCGTCTCCGTCATCGCGCAGACGAATCCCGAGGGTCTTGTGACCGCCAGCCCGTCCAGCGCGGTCCTCCCCGTTAGACCTATGTCTTCCACGCAGATATCGCCGTGCTTCCCGCTCGCCATCCCGAGCAGGTAACACGGTGCCTCCACGGGCTCCGCGAAGAAGCAGTGGACGGCATCGCCGAACAGTTCCTTGAATCCGAACGTGATCCCGCCCGGGGCGCCCCCGACTCCGCAGGGAAGGTACAGGAAGAGCGGGTGGGTCTTATCTGCCGTGACGCCGGCCTTGAGCAGCTGGATCTTTACCCGGAGAGCTGCCGTCGAGTAGCCGAAGAAGAGGTCTTCCGAGCGCTCGTCGTCGATGAAGAAGCTGTGGTCGTCGGCGTCGGATTCCGCCCTCCCCCTGGCGACCGCCTGTGTGTAGTCCCCGTCGGACTCCTCCACCCGGACACCCTCGCCGCGCAGCAGATCCTTCTTCCACTGCTTCGCGTCTGAGGACATGTAGACGACCGCGCGGAACCCGATCCTCGCCGCCGTCCTGCCAATGCTGATCCCGAGATTGCCGGTGCTTCCCACCCGGATCGTGTACTCCCCGAAAAATCTCCTGAACTCCTCTGTGTCCAGCACGGCGTAGTTGTCCGTCGGCATGAGCAGGCCGGCCTTCTGCGCCAGGCTTTCCGCGATCTTCAGCACCTCGTGGATTCCACCCCTCGCCTTGACGGACCCGGCCACGGGCAGGCGCGCGTCGTCCTTAAGAAAGAGCCTGCCCCTCACGGGCGTCCCGAGCCGGCGGCACTTCTCCTCGTATCCCGTCAGGGGAACCAGCTCCGATTCAATATTTCCCTTCCTCCCCGCCGTCTCCGGGAATACCTTCGCGATATAGGGCATAAACCGCACAAACCGGTTCTGGGCAGCCTTCATGTAGGCGTAGCTGTACCCGTTCACGGATGACCCCGGCGCGAACGACTGCAGGTCCGGGTTGAGCCAGACAGTTTCTTTTCTCATTTTAAGGTCGTCCATGACTGACATCTTCAGTTTGTCTCCTTTCCGTCAGGCGAGCTTTCCGTACCCGCCGCGCCTGAGGATCCGCTCCCTGAGCGTTCCGGCGGCCTCAAACCCCTGGTCTTTCAGTTCGTCCGCCGACTCCCCGAGAGCCTGCTCAAACCGGTCCGCCATCCTGTCGAAATGGCGCATCGCGAGACGCTTCGAGAGCCCGCTGTCCGCGGCGGCGGACTCAAACGAGTGCCGCCCGATCCTGTCGAGCGACTGCTCCTCCCCGATGAAGAACGCCATGTCCCTCGTCCCGGACGGATAGACGACCGTACTCACGATATCGTAGGCCGGAGCGAGCCGGATGTGGCGGAGGTCCTCCCCGTGGAGAAGCGAGAGGTTCTTGATGTGGTTGTCGGTATTTCCAACGAGGTAATCGAAAATGACGATATCCCAGAGCTTCAGCTGGTCCTCGATCGGGGACGCCGAGTAATTCCGGAGGATCCTGAACATCCCCGTCAGATACCCCGACGGCTTCTGCTCGTACTTGTCGGCCGGCGAGATCCCCATGGCCTGGGCGAAATCCTCCTGGTGAAGTCTTTCCGGTCGGATCATCCCGTCGAGAAGCCGCCCGTCTTCTGGGATCACCCGGTCAAACCTCTTCGTCGCGAGCAGGATATCCGCGTCCTCGGCGTTGCCGGTGTTGATCACGAAGCTCTCCGGCACCTCGATTCCGAGTCTTGCCGCTGTCCGGAGCGAGAGCTGCTCATTCGTCACGATCTGTTTCAGGCGGATGTGGCTCTGCTTCAGGATGTGCGTGCTCGGCGCGTCCCCGAGCGGAAGATACCAGGTGTTGTCAGGCTCGTCGTAGTATAGTCCCACCTTGCCGGACGCCCCGGTCAGGGAGAGATGGGACCTGACCACCCACCCCGCGGACGTCGTCGCGCCCTCGCGGGCAAGGGTCCTTACTTCCTCCACCGAGAGGCGCTCATAGCCGGCCTCGACCGGTTTTCCGGAGTCCTCCTGTACCCTGACGGCTCCGAGACACTCGCTTCCGAGCGCGGACAGAACCGACAGGTAGTCCTCGCGGCTCGCGTGAAGCCAGTCCGCAACGGCCCGACCCGTAAATCCTTCCGGCAGGAGCCCGGAAAAATAGTTCCGCGTCCGGTCCGCCCGGAAACTCTCCGGACGCAGCGGGAGGCTGATCGACAGCGGGACGGCATCCGGATCTCCCAGGTAGTCCTCATCGTAGGTGAAGACGGCGTCCTGCCCGGAGTTTCCCTGAATCTCACCGGCCAGGACCTGTCTGCCCCCGCGTTCAATAAAAATGAGAAGCCTCCTCATCGCTCACACCCTTTCCTTCATCTCCAGATCAAGCCCGAGGAGATTCGCGAGATACAGAGCCTTGCCGAGCTCAGCGGTCGGTTTCCCCCTCTCCAGGTCTGAAATAAAGCTGACGCTGAATCCCGTAAAATCGGCCAGGTAACCCTGGGTATAATTCAGCTGCTTTCTCCTCTTCCTCAGTTCCGCGCCGAACGCGGCCGTATCCGTGATCTTCATATTCCCGGTTCTCCGTTCCGAAGTTCCGCCTGCTGCGGACAGTCTCACATGGACTCTCTGTCTCTCCGTGCCGCAATAAGCCGTACGGCTAAATATTAGCTCAATTTTACAAAAAATGAGCCGTACGGCTAATTCGTGTCACATATTCTTAATATTCAAGCCGTACGGCTAATTTTTGATATTGTTATTTTAAAATAGTTCGTACGGCTAAGTCAAGAGGTGAAACGGACGGCGGGGAGTCCCTTAAAGGGGCTCCCCCGCCGTCCGTCATTACTCCCGGGCATTCTTCCGACCCGGGTCTTACTCAGTCCTTCTCAAGGGCTGAAGCCTCCGACATCACGTCCTCCGCCGCCTCCGGGGCCTCCGACATGAGATCCTCAGCCGCCTCCGCGCCGGAGACGGAACTCTCCGCGGCGTCATCGGCGTACCGCCATTCTGCCTGCTGCTCCACGGAGAGATACCCCATCGTGGCATCCATGTCCTCCCCGCTCACGCAGAAGAGCGCCCCCGGCCCGTACATCGTGCCATTCCTCGTGAATACCTGGAGAATGTTGTAGGGGATGCCGTCCTTCAGGGAAAGAAGGTCAAGCGGGATGAGGAACCCCTCCTCATCGGTCTCAAATTCCGTCAGGCAGTGATATCCCGTCGTCCCCGACTCGAGGAGCACGACGACACTGTCGGGATCCACCGCGTCCCCGATCGCGAGCCGTACGGTGATGCCGTCACTGCCCGCAACATAGTACTTTCTGATCGCGTCCTCCTGTCCGCCAACCGTGACGACGGCCTCTCTCACACCCTCACCGGCCGGAGTCAGCTCATACGCGTCGCCGGACAGCGTCTTCGGATAGACGGCCTGACTCTCCAGGGCTTTCGCGGCGTCCGCCCCTCGCAGCAGCCGCACATTCTCAATTCTCAGGAAGTGTGCCGGATCCGGCTCGTCGTATGCGTGCGTCTCGAAGAACACCCTGACGCTGTGCTCCCCCGCCGTCTCAAACTTCCAGACAAAATCCGACTTCTCTTTCACTCCGGTGATGGTCTTGACGGGGATGCCGTCGATGTAGACGACGGCATCCTCCAGCATCATTGCCGCGTTCATCTCCCAGGTAAAGGAGAGGACGTCCCCGGCAGCTGCCTTCACCTTCGCGTTGATCTCCGCCGTCGTTCCGGGAATCTGCGCGTTGGACGGACAGATCCCCCCTGCTTCGTCCGCGACAAACGGGAAGCGTGAGGGGTCCGACGTATTGGAAAATGCCACCTCCGACGAGCCGGGACTCAGTATCTTCCGGAAATCCTCAGAGGAAAGCAGATCGATTCCGTAATCCGCGGCGGTCGCGGCCGGGATCTCGTAGCCGGGGACGGATTCCGAGTAGTGGTCGGAACTGAAATCCCGGAACATCAGCCTGATCGGCATGGAGGACGTGAAAGCCCCGGTCTGGCTGAAACACATCACCTTATTACGGTCGATCATGACCGAGAACGGGATCGCGGAGAAGCCGAACGACATGACAAGGCCTTGGCTGGCGAGCGCAACGGGAAATTCCATCTTCTGCTCCGCGGCGTAATCGCGCAGCATCTCTTCGGTGTCCGCTGTGTCGGCTGATACCGCCAGAATCGCGACATCATCCGAGTACTCCTCATATGCCTCGTTGAGATACTTCATCTCCGAGCGGCAGGGCTCGCACCATGTGGCGAAGAAATTCAGCAGAACCGCGTCGTGGTCGTCGAACAGCGAATACAGCGTAAGATCGGTTCCGTTCACCAGCCTGAACGTCTGGTCGGGGATAACATCCCCGCGCTCATAGAGTGTGGCGGCCGGAGCTGAGTCAGCGCATACGGACGACGCCGCCATGACCAGAAAGAGCGCCGCGAGACAGATAGATAAAGACAGCCTGATGCGCATAGACAGATCCTCTCCCCTTAAAGTTCTTTTACCCAGAGCCCGTGAAGGTTGCAGTACTCATAGACCGCGGTCACTTTCTCTCCCGCCGTCTCAAAGACCGCTTTCGGCTCATCTCCCGGCTTGAGATACCGGATCTCGCTCCCGTTCTCCTTCTCCAGGCAGATGAACTCGATGTAGTGCGCGTCAAGCATGGGATGCGCTGTCGATCCGACCTGAACGCACACCCTGTTCCCGTCGACCGTCACATCGGGGATGTGCTTCTCAAAAGCGGCCTCCGTCGTGTTGGGCACAAGTTCCTTCATCGTCTCGCCGCAGCACTTCGGCGTACAGGCGGTCTTCTCCCCGATCAGCATCACAAAATTGCCGCATCCCTCGCAGCGGAAAAATCTTGTCTTTCCCATAAGAGCCTCCTATTTGCTGAAGTCCGCGTGTCTTCCGCTCCCTGCCCGTGAATACTCCGGGCACGGGCCGGATGCTCCCGCGGACCGACGTTATGTGTGGATCCAGTATAGCACAAACCGCCCTGTCCAGACAGGGGATATGCTTAAACAGAACAGGGGATCCCCGAAGGGGATCCCCTGAAAGTGCCGGCGATGGGACTCGAACCCATACGGCCTCTCGGCCGGCAGATTTTGAGTCTGCTTCGTCTGCCAGTTCCGACACGCCGGCAGATCGGCGTCCGGACTGTATCCGGGCACCGTGATCAATTATAACCGATTCATCTGAGCTCCGCCATAAGATCTTTGTAGATGGGCAGATTGCTGAACGTCGCGAAATAGTCCGCCGGCGTCTCCGCCCTCCGGATCAGCTCGAAGCTCCCGTCCTCGCGGAGGAGCACCTCGGACGAACGCAGCTTCCCGTTGTAGTTGTAGCCCATCGCGAAGCCGTGGGCCCCGGTGTCGTGGATGTACAGGATATCCCCCATCTCGATCTTCGGAAGCATGCGGTCGATCGCGAACTTGTCGTTGTTCTCGCAGAGGGATCCGACGATATCATAGATGTTGGTGTACGGGGCGTACTCCTTGCCCATGACCGTGATGTGGTGGTACGCGCCGTACATGGCGGGACGCATCAGGTTGCAGGCGCACGCGTCGACGCCGATATAGGATTTCATGATGTTCTTCTCGTGGATCGCCGTCGTGACCAGCGCGCCGTAGGGGCCCGTCATGAAGCGGCCCATCTCCGTGTAGATCGCCACGTCGCCCATTCCCGCCGGGACGAGTACTTCCTCGTAGGCCCTGCGGACGCCGTCGCCGATCTCGAGGATGTCATTTTCAGGCTGGCCCGGCTTGTAGGGGATGCCGATTCCTCCGGAGAGGTTAATAAACGAGATGTGGCAGCCCGTGTCGTTCTGAAGTTCGACGGCGAGCTGGAACAGCAGCTTCGCGAGCATCGGGTAGTAGTCGTTCGTGACGGCGTTGCTGACCAGGAACGAATGGATGCCGAATTCCTCGACGCCGTTGTTCTTGAGAATCCTGAACGCCTTGAAGATCTGGTCCGTCGTCATCCCGTATTTGGCGTCGCCCGGGGTATCCATAATTCCGTTGGAAACCTTGAATACGCCGCCCGGATTGTAGCGGCAGCACATCTTCTTCGGAAATGAGCCTACCGCGTTCGCGTAGCTCTCGATCATCGTGATATCGTCGAGATTGATGATCGCGTTCATGTCACTGGCATAGACATACTCCTCATCCGGGGTGTCGTTCGAGGAGAACATCGTCATCTCGCCAGCGTTTCCGATCGCCTTCGCCAGCATGAGCTCCGTCAGGGAGGAGCAGTCGGACCCGCATCCCTCCTCGCTCAGGATCTTCAGGATCACCGGGTTCGGCTCGGCTTTCACCGCGAAGTACTCCCGGTATCCCTTGTTCCATGAAAATGCCCTCTGCACGAGACGGGCATTCTCCCGGATGCCCTTCTCATCGTAGATGTGGAACGGGGTCGGGATCTCCCGGATGATCTCGTCGAGTTTCTCTTTTGTGACGAAAGGTGTCTTCATTGTGCGTCTCCCTGTGTTATGTGCTGATGGGTGTAAAGATGGTCCATGCAGTATTCATGGTCTCCCGAACACTTTGAGCAGTAGCGGAACTCAAGGTCGGGATTCGAGATCTCTGTTCTCCCGCAGATCTCGCAGCGGTGTCTCGCGGCCGGAATGTCGATGATCTCCGCCGCTCCGCTTCTCTCCTGTGCCGGCCGTCTTCCGGACATCCCGCGGGGAGTCTTCTTCGCCTGCTCGACGGATCTCCTGAATTCCCTCTGTCTCCGTTTCTGCTCCGCTGTAAGGCGCGTGCGGCTCCTCATGCCGAAGAAGAAGATGAGGAAATTGGCCAGGGCGGCCGCAAGCGCAATGACGTAGATGTAGAAGAGCGAGTTGCCCGAAGACATCCCGACGCGGATGTAGGGGATCGCCTCGTAGACGATGATGGCGGCATAGATCCATCCCAGATACTTCATCCTGATCGGTATGACGAACATCAGAAGTACTGTCGCGTCGGGGAATGTCGCCGCGTAGGCGAGCAGGATGGACATGCAGATGTTGTACGTCGTGAAGAAGACCCCGATCGCGCTGCCGACCTCAGGTCCCGCGTACCGGATCCTGAACGCGAAATACGTGATAAACGCGGCGGCGATTGAGATCAGAAGACCTCCGAAGATATAGATATTGTACCGCGCGTCCCCCCAGATCCTCTCGAGCGACGTCCCGATGCTGAAATAAAAAAGCAGCATGATAATCGTGAAGATGTTCAGCTCCTGGGGCGGGATGATCACCCAGGTGACAAGTCTCCACACCTGGCCCCTCAGGATCTGACAGATGTTCAGATTCATATATCGGGCTGCGTCGGGATTCACAGCCTGCATGATGTAACCGAGCACAAAGCAGCCGATCATCACGGCCGTGAGATGCGGCACGGCCCTGCCTCTCAGTCTTCGCTCGAGACTCTCCAGGAATCTTCCCATGGGTTTTCTAACCTCCAGTCAGTCCATTATAAGAAATATGGGAAATCGTGTCAATTCGGAAATGGCGTGGTATAATACAGCATTAAGTCAAGAAAATCGGAGGTAAATCCCTATGTCCGGATCATCGTTCGGAACCATTTTCCGCGTCACCACCTGGGGGGAATCCCACGGACCCGCGCTCGGCGCCGTCGTCGACGGCTGTCCCGCCGGCCTGCCCCTTACGGAGGACGACTTCACTCCGCTCATGAATCGGAGGCGCCCCGACGGCGGGCTTATGTCAACCGCGAGATCGGAGGAGGACCGCGTCGAGATCCTGTCGGGAGTCTTTGAGGGCAGGACGACCGGAACCCCGATCTCCCTCCTGATCCGGAACACCGACCACATATCCTCCGACTACAGCTCTATCGCCGGCATCTACCGGCCAGGTCACGCCGATTTCGGCTTTGACGCAAAATACGGCTTCAGGGATTACCGCGGCGGGGGCCGTTCTTCGGGGCGCGAGACGGCTGCCCGTGTCGCGGCAGGCGTTATCGCCGAAAAAGTCCTCGCCTCGCTCGGAATTTCATTTGAGACGAACGTAGTCCGGATCGGGGACGTCCCCTTCGCGGAGTCCGGCGAGTACGTGAGGAAACTCCGCTCGAAAGGCGATTCCGCCGGATCGGAGGTCCTCTGTGTCGCCCGCGGGGTTCCGGCCGGCATCGGCGACCCGGTCTTCAGGAAGCTGGACGCCGAACTGGCCGGCGCCCTTTTCTCGATCGGCGCCGTCAAGGCTGTCGACGTCGGCGACGGGAGACTTGCCGCCCGGAGCACGGGCTCCGCGAACAACGACGCGTTCCGCGCGGAGAGTGGAAGGGTCGTGACCCGGACCAATCATTCCGGAGGAATTCTCGGGGGAATCAGCACAGGAAATGATATTGTCCTCAGGGCATACTTTAAGCCGACCCCGTCCATCGGCCTCACCCAGGACACCGTAACGCGGGACGGCGTGGAGTGTGAGACAGCGATCCGGGGAAGGCATGACCCGGTCATCGGTCCGCGCGCGGCTGTCGTCGTCGAGTCAATGGCGGCGATCACGATCCTCGATGCCCTGCTGCGCGGCATGTCCGCCAGGCTGGATTCCGTCGCCGGATTCTACGGGCGGGAGGAAGGCCCTGTTCTCCCGGATTGAGATACCGCTGCCCGGTTCCGATACCGGATACCGGGGTTGGAAGCGGCGCCTCTCCTCCCCGGAATAAAAAGAAGACGCGGGCACCCGTCCCGCGTCTTTTCATGTGGTTCCGCCGATTATCTTTCCCTCAGTTCAGCCGTACAGTTCCTGCGCGATCCGGTCGTTCGTCGCGGGCTGGTCAGGTACCAGCATCTCGTTCTCGCCGTGGTACATGCCGTCGAAGGGCACCCGGCTCTCGACGAACGTGTAGCCGATGATATCCGGAACCCTGGCGGCCAGCGGCAGCGCCGACACCGCGTCGATATCCGTGTTCACGATCGTGACTGCCTTCGCCGCGAACCTGACCACGTCTTCCGCTCCCATCTCCTTCACCCTTGACAGGAGCTTTTTCAGCACCTTCCTCTGCCTCTCCGTCCTCTCGTAGTCGTTGTTGCCGACAAACCGGATCCTGGAATAGGAAACCGCCCGGTATCCGTCGAACGTATAGTACCCTCCTCCCGGGAAGAGATGCTCATCCGCGCTCTCGCCGCGAAGGCCCGCCATATCGATCATCAGGCCGTTGGCGAGTTCCGCCTCTTCATCCGAGATCTCAAGCTCGAAGCCCCCGACGGCATCGACAAGGTCGATCATCGTGAAGAAATCGACACAGACGTAGTTGTCGACCTTGACCCCGAAGTTGCTCTCCAGCGTCTTCACAAGCATGGACGGCCCCCCGACAGCGCATGCGGCGTTCAGTTTGCGGGCCCCGTACCCCTCGAGATCCGCCTGCAGGTCCCTCATAAAGGACATCATCGTGACCTTCTTCGTCGCGCCGTTCACGGAGAAGAGGATCATCGAGTCCGAATTGCCGTTCCAGGAGGTGTCCCGCCTGTCGACGCCGACGAGCAGGATATTGAAGACGTCATCCCCGTCCCCCGGCGAATAGGTGTCCGCCGCTTCCCTGACCAGGCCGAGAATCCTGTCCTTGAGTTCCCCGAAGCCGTCCTCCTCCGCGGAGACGGAGACGGACGCGGCGAGGAGAAAGACCGCTGTGAGAAGTATTACGGCGAGTCCGCCGCGAACCGCACGGTTGACGGTGCCATTTTTAAATCCGATCAAAGCTCTTTTGCCTCTCTTTCTTTTTCTCTCTTCTTGTCTCAAACAATAAGACAGGGCGTTCCGGACGCCCTGTCGGTATACTTACAGCGGTATCGGAGCCGTGCTCCTTACGAGCTGCTTCGCGGCCGCTTCCGCCTCCTCCTCGGGAACATCCCGGATCTTGTCCGGGGCCTTCTTGATCTTCTGGAAGACCATGCAGTTCGGGGTGTCGAGCCGTTTCGGCTTCCCCTTCATGACAAGGGTGTTCTTCTCATAATCGATCCCGAACGTCGTGATGGAATTCGACCCGTTGTTCACGACCGCGATGTGCTTCTGGTCCGGGAACAGCGCGATGTCCTTCGGGTAGATGCCGCTTGTCGGGAGCGAGAACAGCCTCGTCAGAAGTCCGCTGTCCTGATCCGTCTTGTAGCAGGCCACCGAGTCGTCGCCCGCCGTCGAACAGAACAGATACTCCCCGTCGTAGGAGATCCGAAGCGCGGACGCCGCGTCATGGGGGTCCCTCGCGTCGGAGAGCGTCGAGACCTCCTGGATCAGCTCGAATTCCGGATACCCGTTGACGACGTTGTAGGAATAGACGCGCACCACATTGGTAATCTCGCAGAGCACGTAGGCGTAACTGCCGTTCCTGCTGAAATGGATGCTGCGCGGTCCCGCCTCGCGCCCCATCCGGAGCGTATCGACAATCTGCAGCTTGTTGTACGTGTGGTTGATCTTGTACAGCACGATCTGGTCGATCCCGTTGTCCACTGCACAGAGGAACCGGTTGTCGGGCGTCACCCTGACACAGCAGACGTGGGGCCTGAAGGAGCGCTCGTTGACCGCCCCGATCCCCTTGTGGAAGACGCCGTCCATCAGATTGCCGAGGCGGCCGTCCTTATGGGTGTGGACGACGGTCACCTTTCCGTCGTGGTAACCGGCGACGAACAGGTATTTCCCGTCGATGTCGACCGACATGTGGCAGCCCCGCATACCGTTGATGTCGATCTCATTGATCGGCTTGAGATCCCCGTCGGGCTCGATTCTGTAGGCCCTCACGCCCTCATCGGCGATGGAATAGAGGTACTTCATGTTGCGGGAGCGCGTGATATAGGACGAGTTGTTGACCGGAACAACTTTTCTGAGAAAAAGAAGTCCCTCCTCGACATCTACGTCATAGATGTGGATTCCTTTGCTGCTTCCGTTCGTATAGGTCCCGACATAAGCCACATACGCGTCTCTTTCACTCATCTTGGAATTCCTCCTCGGAAATCATGTATCTTGTTAGAACCGCACCCTGTCACCCGGCACGAGAACCCTGATCTTTTTCTTTTTAAACGTGAGCTCCTCGCGGCAGTGGTAGGGAATCACGACCCTGAAGCTGTTCCTCTTCATGAGCCTTAGCATCTCCTCCTCGTTCTCGTGGACGCTGATGCGGAAGAAGCCGGCCTTCCCGTCATTGAGAAGCTTTCTCGCATAACTCGCGGGATCCTGCTTGCCGGTCAGGATCACATCGCCGCCCTCGGCGATGACCCGGTCCGCGTATTCCCTGCTGACCGCGTCCGAGAGCTGGGAATCCCTGACGAGAATGCCCGCCGGCCCGAGTCCTTCGGGAGACGGCTGTTTACCGGGAGATCCCTGTCCCTTCCCGAACTCCTCAATCTCAGAATAGCGGAGATCCTTCGTGAGATCAAGGAATTCCCTCTTCAGCCACAGTCTCCGGTCCTTCAGGGACCGATATTCGTCCGCGATCGAGGCCGGAAGCACGGCCGGCATCCCCCGCTCCGCGAGAAGACGCAGGATATCGAGTCCTCTTCCGTGCGCGGGCACCGGAAAGAGCGCCGGGGTTCCCCTCTTCCTGATCTCGTCGAGCTTTTCGGCGATGGCCTTTCTGTGGGCGTCCGCCGTCTCGCTCTCAAACCCGTATGCGCAGTCCAGGACCGCGATATCCGCGGACACGTCCCGGATCTTGTCGCACTTGTAGGCGATGGACCGCTCCTCGTAGTCCCCCGAGAACAGGATTCTGCGCTCCCGGACCCTGAACAGGAACCACACGCTCCCGATGCAGTGGCCGCTCCGCCCCCAGGTCACGCTGAGTCCGTCGTCCAGGCGGAACTCCCTCAGCGGCTTCGCGTAATCCTCGAGAGCCGAGGCGCCGGGGATCTTTCCCGACAGAAAGCAAAGCGTCGCCCTGCTCGCGATCACCCTGCCCCTGAAACCCCGCTCGAACAGCCACCTGAGCGCGCCGGCGTGGTCCGCGTGGCAGTGGGTGAGAAAGAGATAATCTATATTCCTTATCTGCTCCGCCCTGAGTTTCGGCCACGGTTCGTCGGGCTTCTCCTTCATGACGCCCGCGTCAACGAGGAAGCTGACTTTCTTTCCCGTCACGAGAAATGAATTTCTTCCGTGTTCCGAACATCCGCCCGCCACATAGAGTTCCATCCGCTGTCACCTTACCCTGTCAGGAAAACCTATCTTCCGCTGCACTTTTCTGAGTGTCTTCCCTGCGAAATAAGACGCCTTTTCAGCGTTGTCCTTTATGATCCCGTCGATGTATTCCTTATCCCTCGTCAGCTCCGCGCACCGCGCCTGCAGCGGAGTCAGGAGATCGGCGACGGTCTCTCCTACCGCGCTCTTCAGGTCACCGTAACCCCTGCCGTCGAATTCCCGGAGCGCTGCCTCTTTCGTCTTCCCCGTACATGCGCAGTAGATGTCGATAAGATTGCGGATCCCGGGCTGTTCGTCCCTGTAGAGGATCTGTCCCTCGGAGTCCGTGACGGCCCTCCTGAACTTCCTTATGACGGTGTCCCTGTCGTCCATGAGGTAGACGCTGGCGTTCGGGTTCTCGTCGGATTTCGACATCTTCTTTTCCGGATTCTGCAGGGACATGATCCTGGCCCCGACCTTGCCGATATAGGGTTCCGGGATCGTGAAGACGTCCCCGTAGATATTGTTGAAGCGCTCGGCGATATCCCTGCAGATCTCGAGATGCTGCAGCTGGTCGTTGCCGACCGGGACAAGGTCTGTCTGGTAGAGAAGGATATCCGCGGCCATCAGTACCGGGTAGGAGAACAGACCGACGTTGATGTTGTCGGCGTGCTTCGCGCTCTTGTCCTTGAACTGCGTCATCCGGTTCATCTCGCCCATATAGGTGTAGCAGTTGAGAATCCAGGCGAGCTCCGCGTGAGCTGACACATGGGACTGATAGTAGATGCAGTTCTTCTTCGGGTCAATGCCGGCTGCTATGTAGAGAATCAGGAGCGCCCTCGACCTCTTTCTCAGCGTCGCGGGATCCTGGCGCACGGTGATCGAGTGTTCGTCGACGACACAGTAGAAGCACTCGTAATCATCGGCGAGTCCCACCCAGTTCTTCAGAGCGCCGAGGTAGTTGCCGAGTGTCAGGTTTCCGGTAGCCTGCATGCCCGAAAACAGGACTTTCTTTCCGTCAATCATCTGTCAGTATCCTCCTCAATTGCTGCCGTCCGGATCAGACGACATAGTATCCGTACAGGAACGCGGCAATGAGCGACATGACCGGAATCGCGATCCCCGCCGCCGCGGCTGTAATCTTCTCAAACTTTCCGTCGGAGGAATCCCCTCCGCACATCATCAGTCCCACGAGCGGAAATATCATCTCGGGGGCGAACACCCTGGCACTCATCACTTCGATGTAGGGGTAGACGAAGCACATGACGACATAGCCGATCAGGAACGTGCCCTCCCCGATGATCAGAAACATCGCGTACACGTGCTCGAGCCTCATGGACAGAAGCACGTAGACCAGCATGAGGTGCATGACCACGACGGCGATCAGCAGCGTCACGAGAAGGATGAGCGCAATCACATACGTCTTACCCTGTGTCGTGTCGACCGCCCTGAAATCAAACGCGGACGTCTTCAGGGCCTGGGCCCATATGTTGCTCTCGAGCGCCGCATTGCCCTCCGTGTGAATGTGCGTCAGCATGGAGAGCGCGGGAATCCCGATCCTGTCCCCGACCGACCCGGTCACCGGGGTCATGCCCTGTGTCCCGATCCCGAAGATCGGGAACCGGAACCGGATCAGCATGTAGATCTGCCAGGGGAGGCCCATCGCCGCGGTGATAATCGCGAATCTCTTCGCCTGGTCCGCGACGGGCGTCTCATTCCTTCTTCCGTCGACCGCTCCCTTGCGGATCAGGTAGATGACCGGCGGGAGAATCATGAGCGCGGCGGGTGAGGTGAGGAGCGCGAGGCCGATCTCGATCGCCGCGCTTCTCAGTGTCTTCTCCCGCCTCGACATATACCAGTTGAGCGAAGAATTCAGGGCCAGCATCATGTACATGAAGCACATGGCGGACCCGTCGAGCGCCCCTGACAGGTTATAGAATACCGGGAAGAAGATCAGGAACAGCATCGCGGTGACCCGCTTTCTTCCCCGGAAGCCGTACTTCTGCAGTATGCCGATCCCGCAGCACTCCCCGATCATCACGTAGATGACGTTCATGCACTGGACGATGTGCATGGAGATGCTGACGCTCCATCCGAGCAGATTCCGGAAGACGGCGAAAAGGAAAGCGCTCGTCACATAGTACAGCGGAGGATTCGCGAAAGCGGAAGCCGTCCGCGGATCGACCCCGGGGAAGAAGTGATAGGTGTAATAATACTGGATGACGCTCAGGTGCCCTCCCGGGACAAACGCATTCCCGTCAAGGTCCTGCCAGGCCCCGAGGCCGGGCGTCCCGGACATCCAGCCGAGCTTGATGTCATAGATGAGTTTGAGAAAAAAACCGACCATGATAACAAAGCCGATCCAGAACTCGTCGGGTATTCCCAATATGCGTTTTGATCTGCCGTGTGTCATCCTGATCTCCCGGTCGCGTGAGCTCTTTCGGCGTCATTCCGGCCTTCCGGCTCTCTCCCTAACGATTATCATTTATTCTATCACAGCGCATCGATATCTGCCACTTGTTCCTCTTCACTTATTTCGAAAAGGAGCACCCTCCCGGGGTATCTTCTGAGGATCCGCTTTCCCCCGGTATCCCCCTTGAGCGCCAGAAGCTCCGGAACGTAGGAGCCGGAGAAGATACAGGGCGAGTACATCTCGCCCCCGAAGGACACGCAGGCGAGTTCCGCGTTCCGCCTCTCCGCCTCCCTCATGAAGAGGAGGAGCGTCTCCTCCTGGAGGTAAGGCTGGTCGGCGTTCGCGAAGAGGAGCCGGTCGCCCGGCCGGATCCCGTCCCGCTCCATGAGGAACTCAATCCCGGTCCTGATCGACGAGGAGATCCCCCTCGACGGGTCGGGGTTGACGGCGCAGTCGATCCCCCGCTTCTCCATCTCCTCCGCGATCTCCGCGTACTGCGTGACCACCGTGATGTCAAAGGAAACCTTCCCCCCGTCCCTGAGCCGGACAATCCTGTCCAGAAGGTGGAGGTACATCGGCTTCCCCGAAATCGGATAGAGGAGCTTGTTGGCGCCGAACCGGACCGAATAACCCGCGGCGAGATAAATCACGTGGATCATCGCGCTTCTCCTCCCGCTTCATAGATACAGACCGGCACGCCGGGACAGCTCTTCCGAAGCCGCCTGACATAGGTCTTCTCAATCGCCTCCCGCATCATCTCCTCCGTGAGAAGGGCGCCGTCCGGCACCCCGAGGACTTCCGACACCCCCTCGGGATTGTAGCAGGCCTCCCTGATCGTCATCCCGGCGGCAGAGGCCCCGTACACGACGATGACGCAGGTCGTCCCGGGGAGGATGACCGGCTCATGCGGGTACGGCACCTTGAACCGCATGCGGCGGGCGCCGTCCGCCTCGACCAGCGTGATGCCGGCGAAGCCGCGGACTTCGGCGAAAGTCTCCTCAGGGAGGCCGATGATCTTGTCCGCATTGGCGGGGTCCGGTCTGCCCGCAAACGCGTATCCCCTCCCGAGAAGGGCCCGCCGGATCCCGTCCGCCCCGCTCAGCAGGCCGCCCTCGTTCATCATATGGGTGCTTGTCGTGACGAGCACGGAGAGACCTCTCCCTCTGCAGGCATCCCTCAGATCATGGATGAGCGTAGTCTTCCCGCCCGCCCCGCAGACCGAGACCACGCTGCCCTCCGGCAGGCGGAGGAGCGAAGAAAAGTCAGTGTTCCTCATCGGCGATCTCCTCAAGGGCCTTCAGGGCTGCCCCGACGGCTTCCTCCGGGGTCCTGTGGGAAAATGAGACCCTCACAGCCCCGTGCTTCCCGATACCGAGCGCGTCCGCGTGCAGCGGACATCCGCAGGAACCGTGCGCGGTCCGGATGCCGTACTTCTCCCTAAGCAGAGCGGACACTGACACCGGAGTCCTCCCCTTAAGGCCGAAAGCGACGATCGGCGCCCTGCCGTAATCGTCGTAATTTCCGTAGAGCGTGGCTCCCGGAAGTTCGCGGACGCCGTCGACAAACTGCCTCGCCCTCTCAAGCGCCTGCCTTCTCACGGAGTCCCTCCCCGCGAGATTCAGGAAGCGGACCGCCGCGAGAAGGCCGGCCGCCCCCGGGAGATTGAGGGAGCCGTATTCACATGTCCTCCTCAGGGCTTCCCCGGCATCGCTGTCCTCTGCGACGACGATTCCCCCGATCCCCCTCGGACCGGGGATTCCCTTATAGCCGGAGAAGCAGACGGCGTCTGCCCCGATCTGCCCGATATCGACGGGCAGCACGCCGGCGGTCTGGGCGCAGTCCACCACAAAGCGGGCTCCAACCGACTTCGCGATCTCCCCCACGGCCGCGAGGTCCGTGAGGTCCCCGGTCAGGGCAGACGCGTGCGTGCACACGATGAGGTCCGGCCTCTTCTTTATGGCCGCCTCCCTCAGGGACTCGTAGTCAAGAGTGCCTCCTTCGCGGAGCTCAGCCGCGGAGAATCCGGTCACGACTTTCCAGCCGGATTTCGCCCTGAAGAAATAGTTCCCGGACAGGACCTCGGTCTCCCGGTTGAGCGCGGTCAGCGAATCGATGACGCTCTCGTGCTCCGCCACGGTCGTCAGGGCCCGCCCCCCGTACCCCATAAAATGGCGGATGACGGCGTTCAGGGCTTCGGAGGCATTTTTCGTAAAAATGACCTGGCCGGGCCTCACGGCCCCGAAAAACTCCGCGACGGCGGCCCTCGTCTCCGCCACAAGCTCTCCGGGATTCGACGGGTATCCCCTCACCGACGGAACGAGCCAGGGGGCCATCGCCTCCCGGATTCCTGTGGGTCTCGGCTCAAAGCCGCCGGCACAGTCAAGACAGAAGATTTCGTTCATAGGCACAGACCAGCTCCAGCACGCTCCCTGCGATGCAGCGGGATTTATCGGATACGGTATAGCAGTTCTCCTGCTCTCTCAGTCTCGGATCTATATCGGCCATCTTCATCCCCTCCCGGACCGGGAAGCCGTCGGGCAGGATGCCGCGGAGTACCCCGGAGATCGAAGCCGGGACGGCAACGTCACCGCTCTCCGTCCCGATGAGGGCGATCGTCTGCCCTTTCTCCACGATATCCGCGATGCGGCACACTCCCTTGAGGGTTCCCGCCTTCGGGGCGTGAATCACGCGCTCGGCCCCGTAGCCGTCGATCTCTCCCGGGATCCCCGTGTTCGGGATGGCGCAGCCGTCGCTGATGATCCTGCCGAGGGAATGGCCCCTCATCGTCTCGATCACGTAGCGGACATCCCGGCCCGCACAGAAGCCGGGTCCGAGGGCGATCGTGAGGTCCGCCATATCCATCCGCGTCCCGAGATTTTTCTTGGCGATCACCGCGTCGATAAAAACCTCCGGCCTGATCGTCCGGAGGCTTTCGCAGAATTCGTCGACAATGATTACGGGGTGCAGGGGGCGGACTTTCTCAAGAGCCTCCTCCGCTCCCGACGCGAGCGTGATGGTGACGTCCTCAACCGTCTTGCTCCCGAGCCGTACCGCCTCGCTGAACGAGACTTCGCGCCGGATCGAGGACGGGAAGGCGCATTCGAGAGCGATGACCGGATATCCGGCGCGTGTGAGACGGAGTATCGTGCCCGTGGCGAGATCCCCGCCGCCTCGTACTGTGATGGGTCTCATATCTCTCCTTCAGGGTCCGGCTCAGGACAGTTCATGGATGAACAGGCCGCTTCTCAGTTTCGGTTCAAACCAGGTCGATTTCGGGGGCATGATGGACCCCGCGTCCGCGATCGACATCAGGTCGTCCATGGACGTGGGATACAGGGCGAACGCCGCTTTCGCACCCCCGTCGACGAGCCTCTTCAGCTCCCCGATGCCCCTGATGCCGCCGACGAACGAGATCCTGCCGTCTGTCCTCGGATCCCCGATTCCGAGGATCGGGGTGAGCACGCGGTCCTGCAGAATCGAGACGTCCAGCCGCTTCACCGGATCTCCGGTCTCTATCGTTCCGGGGTCCAGGCGGAGGCTGTACCATCTTCCTTTGAGGTACATGGAAAATGTATGCGCCTCCCCCGGCTTCACCGCCTCCGGGTCGAGGGCCGCGCTGTCCGGGAACGGGACAATCTCAAATACCTCTCCGAGCTTCTCAAGGAACGCCTCCTCCGTGAGGCCGCCCAGGTCGCTCACGACGCGGTTGTAGTCCCAGATCGCGAGCTCCGACTCAGGAAATGCCGCCGCAAGGAAGAAATTGAATTCCTCTTCCCCGGTATAGTCCGGATGGGCTTCTCTGCGCATCACGCCGACGCGGGCCGCAGAGGCGGTCCTGTGGTGGCCGTCAGCGATGTAGAGGGCGGGAATGCCCTCAAAGGCGGCCGAGAGCGCCCCGATCATCGCGTCGTCGGAGATGACCCACACCTGGTGACGGACGCCGTCCTCCGACACAAAATCCGTGTCGGCCTCCCCGTTCCCCATGACGTCGGCCATGACGGAGGCCACGGCGTCGCTGTCGCGGAAAGCGAGGAAGATGATCCCGGTGTTCGCGTCGCAGACGTCGACGTGGCGGATCCGGTCCGCCTCCTTCTCGGCGACGGTCAGCTCATGCTTTTTGATGACTCCCTGCCCGTAGTCGTCGATGGAGGCGCACCCGACGATACCCGCCTGGCTCCGCTCCCCCATCGTTTCCCTGTAGATGTAGTAGCAGGGCTTTTCGTCCCTTATGAGGACGCCGTCGCGGCTCAGCTTCTTCAGGTTCGAGGCCGCGGTCTCATACACCCGGTCGTCATAGAGACCGACCCCGGCAGGCAGATCGATCTCGGCCTTGTCGACATGGAGAAAGGACAGCGGATTTCCCTCCGCCATCTTCCTCGCCTCGTCGCTGCTCATGACGTCGTACGGCAGGGCCGCGACAGCGGCCGCTTTGTCCGGCACAGGCCTTAATGCCCTGAAAGGGCGGAATACTGCCATGGAATACCTCCTTTCCAGACGGAGACGGCCGGCTCAGTGAGCCGCCGCGAAATCCTTCATGTACCCGATGAGCGCCTCCACTCCCTCCTTCGGCATCGCGTTGTAGATCGACGCGCGCATGCCGCCGACGAGGCGGTGGCCCTTGAGATTCGAGAAACCCCTCGCGGCCTGGCCGGCGACGAACTCCCTGTCGAGCTCCTCTGACGCTGTGCGGAAGACGACGTTCATCATCGAACGGTCCTCTTTATTGACCGCGGTTTTATAGAAATCCTGCGAATCGAGGTAATCGTAGAGAAGCTTTGCCTTCTCGACGTTTCTCTTCCGCATCGCCTCGAGGCCGCCCTGCTCCATGAGGTAGTCGGTGACGAGTTTGACTACATAGATCGGAAATGTGGGCGGCGTGTTCAGCATGGAATTCTTGTCGGCCTCCATCCTGAAGTTCCAGATCTTCGGCGTCACGGGCATAGCCTCTCTCTCCTCGATGAGATCCTCCCTTACGATGACAAGCGTGAGGCCCGCGGGGGCGAGATTCTTCTGGACGCCCGCGTAGATGACACCGAATTTCGAGACGTCGACGGGCTCCGACATGATGCTGGAGGACATGTCGGCGACGAGCGGGACGCCGGAGGTCTCCGGGACATAGCTGTATTTCGTTCCGAAGATCGTGTTGTTCCAGCAGACGTGGACGTAATCCGCTTCAGGGGAGAGCGCCAGCTCCTCCTGGCGCGGGATATGCGTGAAGCCGTCCGCCTCGGACGTCGCGGCGACTCTTGCCTCCCTGAGATACTTCTTCGCCTCCTTATGGGCTCCGCCCGAGAAGTTGCCGCTGATGACGTAGTCCGCGGTTCCGCTGACCGTTCCGAGATTCATCGGGATCGCCGCGAACATGCCCGTGGCGCCGCCGTGAAGGAAAAGGACGCGGTAGTTGTCGGGAACACTCATGATCTTCCGGACATTGTCGGCCGCCGTGTTGATGATGTCGTCATATACTTTGGACCTGTGGCTCATCTCGAGCACGGACATGCCCGACCCGCCGCAGTTCAGGAGCTCGTCCCGGATCCGCAGAAGCACCGGCTCGGGAAGCATGGACGGCCCGGCCGAAAAGTTGTAAATTCTTCCATCAATCATAATAATCTTCTCCTCTTCTCCCCACTTTCTGCAGTTCTTCCTGCAGCCGTCCACAATTCTATCATCAGAAACAGTCATTTGCAACAGCGCGGTTTCCCCGGGTCCGCCGATCCCGTCCGCAAAACGGATAAGGAGCAGGAGGTTCATCCCCTGCCCCTTAAACACTTCGTTATAACGCCCGCGCCGAACGGCGTCCGGCGCCGCGGATCCCCGCCAGGATCACCGCTCCTCGCGGAAATACGCGAGCCCGAGGCTTGCAGGCGGCTGGTCCTCTTTCTTCTTTCTGATCGAGACAAGGAGAAGCACGATGATCGTGACGATGTAGGGAAGCATCTTGAAGAGCTCCTGGGAACTTCTGGTCAGGCCCGGGATATACAGGTAAATCCAGTAGAGGAGCCCGAAGAGGTAGGCGCCCCAGATCGCGTTGAGCGGCTTCCACGTCGCGAAGATGACCAGCGCGACGGCGAGCCAGCCGAGTGACTCGATCGTGCTGTCCGTCGTCCATGTGCCCTTGATGTAGTCCATCGTGTAGTAGAGGCCCCCGAGGCCCGAGATGCCGGCCCCGACACAGGTCGCGATGTACTTGTTCCTGATCACGTTGATGCCCGCCGCGTCGGCGGTTCCGGGGTTCTCCCCGATCGAGCGCAGGTTAAGTCCGGCCCTCGTCCTGAACAGGAAGACGTAGAGCACGATGGCCAGGATGATCGCCAGGTAGGCCATGAAGCCGTAGCTGAAGAAAATCTCCCCTACGTGCCCGACCTGTACGAAGTGGGCGACAGCGGTCCTGTAGGCCTGGGACGTCGTCCTCACGGAGATCTGGCCGACGCCGCCGGCCATGGTGTTGAGGATGCCTCCGAAGAAATTGGCGAGGCCGCTTCCGAAGATCGTCAGCGTAAGGCCGGTCACGTTCTGATTCGCCCTCAGCGTTATCGTCAGGAAACTGTACAGCAGTCCCCCGAGGGCTGAGGCGATAAATGCCGCAGTGAAGGAGATCAGCAGCGATACGAATCCGTTCGGCGTCTTTGCCAGGTGCTCGTACCCGTAGGCAGTCGCAAGCCCGGCAATTCCGCCGAGATACATGATGCCGGGAACACCGAGATTGAGGTTGCCTGATTTCTGGGTGAGGATCTCACCCAGCGCGCCGAACATGATAACTGTTCCGAATACGATTGCCGACTGAAGCAGCTGTGATATCTGTACGATCGAAAGCATCAGGAGCGCCCTCCTTTCCTGCTGCGGTGGACCACACGGAATTTGATGAAGAATTCACTTCCGAGTATGAAGAAGAGAATGATGCCTGTTATGACGTCAGACGCGTAATCGTTCAGGTTGAACTGCGAGGCGATCTGGACCGCCCCCTTCTGCAGGGTTACGAGCAGAAGCGAGATGGCGACCATGATGAACGAATTGAACTGGGCGAGCCACGCGACGATGATCGCGGTGAAGCCCTCCCCGCCGGCCGTCGAGGTTGAGATCGTGTGGGAAGCACCCGAAACCGCGATGAATCCGGCAATCCCGCAGATCGCTCCGGACAGGGCGACTGTCCTGACAGTGACGTTCTTCACGTTGATCCCCGCGTATCTCGCGGTGTTCTCACTGGAACCGACGACCGCGATCTCATAGCCCTGCTTGGAGTACTTGAGATACAGGAACATGAGCACGGTGAGGGTGAGGACGATGATGACGTTGAGCGTGATCTGCTGGCCGAAGATGGCCGGGAACCAGCCCGCCTTCGTCTTCTGGTTGATGATGCCCACGGAGTTGGATCCGAACGGGTTCTCCCATCTGGCCACGCAGTAGCTGGTCAGCTGGATCGCGACGTAGTTCATCATCAGCGTGAAGAGCGTCTCGTTCGCGTTCCAGTATGCCTTGAAGACGGCCGGGATCGCGCCCCACACCGCACCTGCGGCGAAGCTGCAGGCGAACATCAGGACAAGGAGCAGCGGGGTCGGGATCGATGTTCCCAGGGCCCGCATCATGCCGGCGGTCACGATCCCCCCGATCAGAACCTGGCCCTCCGCGCCGATATTCCAGAATCTCATCTTGAATGCCGGGGCAAGGCCAAGGGAGATACAGAGCAGCATCATCGTGTCGCGGATCGTGACCCAGAACCTTCTCTTCGTCCCGAAGGCTCCCGCGAAGAGGGACTTGTACACGTCGATCGGGTTCAGCTTCGTCACCGCGAGAATAAAGAAACCGCTGACGACAAGGGACAGGAGCACGGCGGCCACACGGATCATAAACGCCCTGCTCTTCGGCATCCTGTCTCTCTTTGCGATACGGAGAAACCTCTCGTGACCTGAAGAATGTCTGGCCATTTTATCCCTCCTTCCTGAACTTTGTCATGAGAAGACCCACTTCTTCCTTCGTGGTCTTCGCCGCGTCTACGACCCCGCTTACCTGTCCGCCGCAGAGAACGACGATTCTGTCCGAGAGTTCGAGGAGAACGTCCAGGTCCTCTCCGACATAGACGACCGCGACTCCCTGCATCTTCTGCCTGTTCAGCAGATCATAGATCGCGTAGGAGGTGTTGATGTCCAGGCCCCGCACCGCGTAGGCCGTCATGAGAACCATCGGCGACTGGGCGATCTCCCTCCCGACAAGTACTTTCTGGACGTTGCCGCCCGAGAGGGCTCGCACCGGAAAATCGATGCTCGGCGTCATGACCTCAAGTTCCTCCCTGACTCTCTCTGCGAGCAAGCGCGGGCCTTTTCTGTCCGCGACGATTCCCCTGCCCTTCGAGTACGAGCGGAGCAGCATGTTGCCGGTCATTCCCATCTCGCCGACAAGGCCCATGCCGAGCCGGTCCTCCGGCACGAACGCGAGCCCGACCCCGGCTCTCCGGATCTGCATCGGCGTGAGGCCGACGAGCTCTTTCGTCTTTCCCCCGCCCGGGTAGTAGAGGATGGAACCTCCCGGTTCGACCGGCTGAAGACCCGCGATCGCTTCTAGCAGTTCCTTCTGGCCGGAGCCGGCAATTCCCGCGATGCCGAGTATCTCGCCGCCGTAAGCCGTAAATGACACGCCGTCTAGCCGCTTCACCCCGAGGGGATCGAGCGCGGTCAGGTTCTTCACCTCAAGCCGCGGGACCGGGTTCTCGAATTTCGGTCTCTCGATATTGAGCGTGACGGCCTTTCCGACCATCATCTCCGTCAGCTGGGCGGGGTTCGTGTCCTTCGTGGCAACGTCCATGATATACCGCCCCTTACGGAGAACCGCGACGCGGTCGGACACGTCCATGACCTCGTGCAGCTTGTGCGTGATGATGATCATCGACTTGCCGTCCTTCTTCATGTTCCTCATGACCCCGAAGAGCCGGTCCGTCTCCTGGGGCGTCAGGACGGCCGTGGGCTCGTCGAGAATCAGGATATCGGCCCCGCGGTACAGGACCTTGATGATCTCGACGGTCTGCTTCTCGGAGACCGACATATCGTAGACCTTCTTTGCCGGGTCGATGACAAAGCCGTACCGGTCACAGATGTCCCTGATCTTCGAGGAGACGGCCTTCAGGTCGAGTTTGTCGTCTTTTGTTCCGAGCGTTACATTTTCCGCAGCCGTGAACACGTCGACAAGCTTGAAGTGCTGATGGATCATGCCAATTCCGCAGTCAAACGCGTCATGCGGCGACGAGATCGTCACCTTCTGACCGTTCACCCTGATTTCGCCCTCGTCGGGAAAATAGATTCCCGAGAGCATGTTCATCAGGGTCGTCTTGCCGCTGCCGTTCTCCCCGAGCAGTGAGAGGATCTCCCCCTTCCTGATCTCGAGGTTCACGTGATCGTTGGCGAGAACCTGACCGAAACGTTTCGTGATGTTGATCATTTCTACAGCCGCTGTTCTTTCCAAACTTATCGACCTCCTCTGTAAACCGGAAACTGCCGCATTGAAAAAGAAAGGGCCGCCGTATGGCAGCCCTTCCCACCAGTTATGTGTTAGTTCAGTTCGGTGATGCCGTCGATGCGGAGCGAGAAGTACGGGGCGCTGCGGAGGACTGATTCCTCAAACGCGCCGTCGATGATCGCTTCGCCGTTGTCGTTGACAAAGTCTCCGTCGGCGTCGAGCGCGAACGCGGATGTGACCTTTCCGTTCTCGTCGACAACATAGGACCCGTTGTCCGTCGGCTGGCATGTGAAGCAGTCGGTGTTGAACACCTGGATGGAGCCGTCGGCGATGCCCGCCCATGTCTCCTCGACCTTCTCGGCCGTTCCCTCAGCGACGGAGTCGCCGAGATCAGAGATCATGACCGCCTCGTCGGCGATACCGGCTGAGAAATCGACCGGAACTTCTTCTCCCTTGAGGAAGCAGTCGAGCATGTGCTTGTAGAGCACGGACCAGTTGTTCTGGGCGGAGGTGAGCGCGACGTCCTTGGCGACGCTTCTCATGTCGACGTTGTAGCCGACGCAGTAGACTTCCTTGCCCTTCTCGAAGGCAGCCTGAACCGCGGACGGAGCGCCCGTGGAGTCGGCGTGCTGGCTGATGATGCAGCAGCCCTTGGACATAAGGGCTTCAGCGGCAGCGCCTTCAGCCGTCGGGTCATACCAGGAGTTTGTGTACTGGACGTCCATGTGCGCTTCCGGAACGAGCGAGCGGACGCCGAGGAAGAATGCCGTATAGCCGGAGACCACTTCCGCGTACGGATAAGCGCCGACATAGCCGACATACGGATCAAGATCCGGATTGGCTTCCAGCATCTCAGCCAGCTTCATGCCGGCGACGACGCCCGACACGTAGCGGGATTCGTATGTGTGCGGGAAGATGTTCTTGTAGTTGTCAAGGCCGGAGCCGGCAGCCATGTCACCCGTGCAGGCGACAAAGACGACGTCCGGATACTCGGAAGCGGCTTCAAGCATGTAGCTCTGATGGCCGTAGGAATCGGAGAAGATGATCTCGCAGCCCTCTTCCGCGAGGTCGACAGCGTTGTCGTAGCAGGTCTCGTCTTCAGGGATATCCTTCTTGATGATGAGCTGTGAAGCTGTATCAATCCCGAGCTCTTCGCAGGCGGCTGTCAGGCCGTCGATATGAGAAGCGTCATACCCGGAATTTTCATCCTCGACGCAGATCAGACCGACCTTGACGGAAGAGGCGTCAACCGCATCCGCGTAAACAGCACCACAGGCCATGATTCCGGCCGTCACCGCCGCGGCAGTAAATACAGCAAGCATCTTTTTCTTCATTATTTTTCCTCCTTCTGGATGAAAATAAACGGGACTCCGTCCAGCGGAGTCACATTTTTTACATGAACATTTTAAAAAGAATTCAACATGATGTCAATCACGAGAGAGCTCATTTTCTGTTATTAAGGCAGTTCCCGCGGCTGTGTACCCGATTTTGTACAAAACGGTTCCCGCGCGGCCGGCCCCCTCTCAATCGTCGAAGAGGCCCTCGTAATCGGGGAACATCCGGCAGTAGGCCGTGATCAGCGAGCGGCCGAAGAGGGCGTACTTCTCGCCGAGGCCGAATCTCTCGGGCGTGTTCGCGACGCGCCTGAACTCGCCGGCGATCTTTCTCGCCTGGCGGTCATCGGAGATCGTCCCGAACCCGAAGATCAGGGAGTTGTAGTTCTTGTCCTCCTGGCAGAGCGCGGCGTAATGCATCCCGAGATGGCAGAGCTCCTGCGCGAGCAGGTTCTCTTCCGCCTGGTTCCCTGCCTTTCCGAAGCCGAGATCCGCCATCGTCTTCTCCATCCTCTTCCTTGCCGACCTCGCGAACAGTCCCTCCCCCGAGTCGGTCAGGAACCTCAGCTCCATCCAGGCCCGGATGAAGTTGTCGACCGGCTCCCCGGTCACTGTCCTCTCCTTCCCGTAGCGGAGGTCGTAGAGCATCCTCCTGAACCCGTTGTCCTCCGGAGTCAGCCCCCTCGCGTCGGCCGCGTCGAGCAGTTCCTTCCTGATATTCGGGTTCCGCTCCGTGTAGTAGCAGTCGGGCCAGCTGAGCAGGCGCTGTTCGATGTCGACTTTCTCCTTTATGACCACTTTCTTCTCTCTCTTAATGAATTCCACGCTGTCATCCTCTTATTCCGCGGGACGGGAGTCCCGGTTACGCTCCCGGCATTTCGGGTATCAGGTGCCTTGTTTCAGTAGAGCTTCGCGCCCCTCACATATTTTCCGACCACATGCCGGTCGTCCGCGAGATAGGCAAGCCTCTCCGCCCTCGCTCCGGCACCGGGTTCCATCAGCGACGCGATCTGGGTGTCATCGACGATCACCGCGTCGAATTCAAAGCCCGGCTCAAAACTTCCGACCTTTCCGAAGAATTCACCTCCGCCCTTCGTCGCCATGAAGAATACCTCGGGAAATGTCAGCGCGGGCAGCGTGCTGTCACTGAGCCTCCACCTCATCTTCGAGGCTGCCACCGCTTCCCCCATGGCGCGGAAGATCGAGGTGCCCGACCCTCCCGCGACGTCGCTCCCGAGGCCGACTTTGAGCCCCAGATCCAGATACCGGCGGATTGGCGCCACGCCCGAGCTGATGTTCATGTTGGAGTCCGGACAGTGGGCGACAAAGACGCCGTTCTCCCGCATCTTTTCGACCTCCTCGTCCCCCGACCACACGCAGTGGGCCATGATGCACCGCCCGTTCGTCCCGAAGAGCCCGCTCCTCTCATAGGTATCCCCGTAATAGAGAGAATCCGGCTCAAGCTCCTTCACGAGCTCGCACTCCCTTGGATTCTCCGACAGGTGGGACTGGACCGGGAGGCCGTGCTCCTTCGCCAGCTCCCCGAGTCCGTCCATGAGCTCCCTTGTACAGGACGGGGTAAACCTCGGCGTCAGGATCGGATATGTATTCGAATACTTTCTCTTCCCGACCCTGGC